>NZ_JBXAMO010000027.1:0-67006 GCF_058800725.1 Tardiphaga sp. GW822-FHT04G09
GGCGAGCGCTAAAGTTTTGCTGAGGGCGGGTTAAAGGGCGCTTGACAACAGATCGCAATTAAAGGGCCGATTGACAGCCCAACACCCGGAAGGCGTGGTTATGGGCATCAAACAGCATCTCGTGGGTCTGGAGCAGGTAGGCTCGAAGCGTGAAGGCCCGACTGTAGGACAGCTTGACATGGGCGACCTGGAGCTTGGTGCGCTCGCCGGCAATGATCGCCCAATCCTCCGACCAGTCGAATTGGAACGCCTCGCCCGGCACAAAGGCCAGCGGCACGAAAGTACCGCGGCCGCTGGTCTGTTGCTCACGCAACCGGGCAGCCTTCCAGTCCCGGGCAAAGGCCGCGACCCGATTGTACGACCCCTCATAGCCGAGGGTCACCAGATCAGCGTGCAGCTGTTTGATCGTACGCTTGTGCTTGCGCGACTTGCCGCTCTCGACCCGCAGCATCGCTGCGAGCTTATCGGCATAGGGATCGAGTTTGCTCGACCGCTCGGGAAGATGAAACCGGGGTTCGACGCTGTCCGCCCGCAGGTACTTGCGCACGGTGTTCCTCGAAAGGCCGGTGCGGCGGGAGATATCCCGGATCGAGAGGTGATCCCGGTAATGCCAGCGTCGGATGACGCTCAATAACTCCATGTCGATCACTCCGCTGTCCCCCGCGATGCCGCGTGAGACGTGGTGAAAACATGGGTCACTTCTCGATGGAAAAATCCGTGCCTGCCGGGTCAACTCTCAGTGGAAATCAACAGAATGTCGTACCGCTGACACACGCGATACACGCCCCTGTCACCGCGGAGAGCTATCAGAACAGCGCGGGTTGCCAGCCGGCTTGAGTGGACAAGCGAGCGCTGGAGGGGATTTCGAACGGCGCGGCGTCCCTGATTGCGGCGCCCGTCACCAGGAAAGAGCAGAGCATGCTGACGGATCGTCACGTCGCCGAATATCAGACCAAAGGTTTTGCCGTCGCCGAGGGGCTCTTTACCGAACAGGAGATCGGCGAGCTGCGGCGTGTCACTGACGAGTTGATCGTCGAAGCGTCAGCGCTGACAAGCCCGACGCCGACCTTCGAGCTCGAGCCGTCCCACGCTCCGGAACAACCCGCCGTTCGCCGCATCGAGATGCCACACAGGCACTTCGACTTCTTCAGGGAGTTCGTACGACATCCCGCCCTTATCGATAGTCTGCAGAAGCTGATCGGCCCGGACGTTCGAGTGCACAACTCCAAAATCAACCTGAAGCCGGGCCGGATCGGTTCGCCCGTCGAGTGGCACCAGGATTGGTGCTTTTATCCGCACACCAACGACGCGTTCCTGACGGTAGGCGTGTTCCTGGACGATATCACCAGTGTTAACGGGCCCCTGCTGTGCCTGCCAGGCTCGCACCAGGGCAAGATCTACGATCACCACAACCCCGATACCGGGTACTTCTGCAGCGCGGTCGACCTGGATGCCGATCCCGTGAACGCCACCGGCGCCGAGGAATGCGTTGGTCCCGCAGGGACCGTGTCGTTCCACCATGTCCGCACCATGCACGCCTCCGGACCGAACATGTCCGCCCAGGCCCGCCGGTTGTTGTTGATTGGATATGCCGCTGCTGACGCGTGGCCGCTGTTGGGCGTGAGGAACTGGGACCAGTATGAAGCGGACATGGTTTGCGGACGATCTACCCGCAACCCGAGGATGGTCGCACTGCCGTGCCCCGTGCCCTTTCCGATGCCGCCCGAAGCGCAAGAACGGTTCAGCCTGTTCGACAACCAGAAGCGGGCGCGGCGCTTGCTTTACGATCGTCCCGCCGAGGTGAATTGAGCTCGCGATCATTGGGTGCGACGGCGCACGTTTGATTCTGGCCGATCTGTGTGCGTCCGCCCCGTTTCCAGAAACGGCATCGATGAACGAAACCCGGTCCGTGCGGCGCTGGTCGGCGGCGGAGCGCTGTACATCGGGTTCGCGAGCGAAGGCATCAATCTACTGACCCTTAAGTCAGTCCCTGTTCGATCTAGCAATGTGTGGAGACGTTATGAGCATTAACAGACGCAAGTTCCTGGCGACCACCGCGGCGGCGGCGGCGGCCACTTCAGTTTTTCGGCCAGCCATCGCGCAGACCAAGAAACTTCGATTCGCGGTGGGACCGCTTCTGCCCAACCCCGAGGACACGAAGAAGGCGTTCGGGCCGGTATTTGCCCATATTGCAAAAGAGTTCGGTGCAGATTTCGAGCTCTCGGCGACCACCGATTGGGCCGGGATGGCAGTTGCCATGGGCGGCGGTCAGCTCGATCTGGCATGGATGGGGCCGTGGGGCTACATCATTGCCAACAACGCGACCGGTTGTCAGGCGGTCGCCACCGCCAAATATGATGAAAAGCCGACTTATCAGGCCATCATCATTGCGCGGCCCGATCTCAAGGTGACGAAATTCCCCGACGATACGAAGGACAAATCGATTTCCTTTGCCGACGTCGGCTCCACATCCGGCTGGTTGATCCCGACCTTCTACGCAAAGGAAGTCTGGAAAATCGATCCCAAGGCCTTCTGGAAGTACAGCGACGGGGCCACACACGGGGCCAACGAGATCGCTGTCTCGTCTGGCCAGGTGGACATGGCTACCGACTTCGACCGCAACCGCAATGCCATGATCGCATCCGGCCGGGTCAAGGAGGACTCAAACAAGATCATCTGGACATCGGACCCGCTGCCCAACGATGCCATCGCGGTACCCGCCAACGCTTCCGCCGAGATGTCGAGCAAGGTGCAGGCCATCCTGACCGCGATCACGGTCGAGCAGGCAAAGTTGCTGCTGCCGAACCGGTACACCGGCTTTGTCGCGGCGACCCATGCCTCCTACAGGTCGATCGAGAATGCCGGCATCTCCGTCGGCAAGATCAAGGCAAAGGTGTGAGATGAACGCTACGGGAGCGAGACGTCTCCTCGAGGGCTCGATCGCTGGTCACGGCGGGATGAAATCCGCTGCAGAAGCCCTTGCCAAGCTCGAAGCTGCGCAACGCACATTCAGCGTTGCGCGAGTAAAAGGCTGGTTGCTCGTAGCGATTATCGTTGCTTTCTATCTGGTCGCCGCCGAACTCGCGCAGCTGGACCTCGGCAAGCTCGCCACGGGTCTCCCAAGACTTTGGGATTGGCTGTCGCGAGCCTGGCCGCCGAAGTTCGAGGAACTGCCGGTGTTCCTTTGGCGAACGGCGGAAACGGTCGCCATGGCCGCGATTGGCACAACGCTCGCCACGCTGATCGGGTTGCCTTTTGCGATCCTGGCAAGCCGCAATATCACGCCCTTTCCGTTGCTGTATTTCCCGACGAGGTGGTTTCTGAACGCGCTGCGTGGAATCGATTCCTTCGTGTTTGCGCTGTTGTTCGTGGCCGCGGTCGGGCTCGGGCCGTTCGCAGGTGTGCTCGGCATAACCCTCCACACGGCCGGCACGGCCGCCAAGTTCTTCGCCGATCAGATCGAAAGCGCGGACCTCGGTCCTCACAATGCGATCCGCGCAACCGGTGCGGGGCGACTTACCGCACTCACATACGGGCTCCTGCCGGATATTCTGCCGCTTCTACTCTCAACCTCGCTGTTCTGGCTGGAGTTCAACGTCCGCGCCTCCACTGTGTTGGGCGTCGTCGGCGCAGGCGGCATCGGCCAGGAGCTGAAGAACAGCATGGACCTTCTCGACTTCTCCCGGCTTTTCACAATCATAGCCGTCATCCTCATTGTCGTGACAGCGCTGGACTGGCTGTCGGGGTGGCTGCGCAAGAGGCTTGTTTGACCAATGGGTGACGCCGTGGACACGACATCTGCCAATGGGCGCACGTTAGGCTCGCAGCCGGACATTGTCGGCAAGCCGCCGGTGCTCACCGTCGAGGACTTCTCGAAGAGCTTCGGGGCGCGGTCGGCGGTGGAGAATGTGAGCTTTTCGTTGATGGAGCATGAATTCGTTGCGGTTCTGGGACCGAGCGGCGCCGGTAAAACCACGCTGTTTCGCTGTATCACCGGTTCGGCCAAATCGGACGCGGGGCGCATTCGCTTCGGCGGCACCGAGATCGAGCGGCTGACGCCCCGCGAGCTGCGACAAATCGCGGTCGTCTTCCAGCAATTCAATCTGGTGCGCCGGCTCACGGCTCTCGACAACGTGCTGGCCGGGCGGCTCGGTTATTTACCGACCTGGCGCGGCGTATTCCGCCGCTTCGAGCGCGCGGACAAGCTCAGGGCGTTCGAATGCCTGGAGCGTGTCGGCATGCTCGATCACGCGCTCCAGCGCGCCGACACGCTCTCCGGCGGGCAGCAGCAGCGGGTCGCGATCGCGCGCGCGCTCGCCCAGGAGCCACGGTTGATCGTCGCCGACGAGCCGGTTGCAAGTCTCGACCCCAGTTCGGCCGCCGGGGTCATGCAACTTCTCAAGGACATCGCGCGGGACGAAGGCGTTGCCGTGATCTGCAGCCTGCATCAGGTCGGCTATGCTCGCACATTCACCGATCGCGTCATCGGTCTTGCGCGTGGCCGCGTTGTCGTCGATGCGCCGACGCAGAGCTTGGACGAGGCTGCGTATGACGCGCTTTACGGTTCCGCGGACCTGCGATCGAACACTGCTACGACCGGGCACTCCGGGATGCCGGACCACCATTCGACCGTGGAAAAAGACCGCAGGGCGGCCCTTCGTTTGGGGGATCCAGATCCGGTCTTGGTTTCCGATGGCGTTTGAGCCCGTCCGTCGGTTAGCCCCGTCGCGCAGGTAAGGATCGAAATTACCTGCGAGCACTTTGGAGTTTGCCTCCATCGGCGCAGCTTGCGCCTGACCCATTCATTACGCTAGCAAGAAAACGCAACTGGTCTAAGCCAATCGTGTCGTCACAATTCTATTTGACCTGTTTTTTGTGACGGTGGCGCGATTGTCGCATATCTGCAACAAGCAATACACATGCCTGTCACCGCATCGGACTAACATCGCCAAAACTCAATCAGGTGACGGCGTGTCGCAACTCAACATCGTTCAACTCACGAAATCGTTCGGCGCAACACAGGTTCTGCATGCGGTCGATTTGAGAGTGGAGCGCGGGGAATTTATCACCCTCCTCGGCCCCTCCGGCTGTGGCAAGACAACGCTGTTACGCATTATCGCCGGGCTGGAAACGCCCGATCAGGGCGATGTGCTGGCGGATGACATTTCGATCCTTGGTACGGACGCCAAGGACCGAAATCTTGCCATGGTTTTCCAGAACTACGCGCTCTATCCGCATTTGACTGTCGCTCAGAATATCGGCCTGCCGCTAACGATGCGGCGGCTCACGCGGTTGCAGCGGATGGCCGGACGCTTCGGCATCAGCAGGACTGCGAGAGAGGTGCGAAGGCAAATCGGCGCCGACGTCGGGCGGGTGGCCGACAGCCTCCAGATCGGCAACCTGCTGAACCGCCTTCCTTCGCAATTGTCGGGCGGTCAGCGCCAGCGGGTCGCCCTCGGCCGCGCGATGGTGAGAAACCCGCGGATGTTGATTTCCGGCGAGAAGTGACCCTGGATTTCCACTGAGAAGTGACCCGGGGTGATGGTGGTCTTGGGTCAGGTTGCGGTCAAGTTTCGGGGCTTCTCCTTTGAGGGTTTGGGTGGTTTGGTCGAGCTGGCTCTGAAGCGGAAGCTGTCGTTTCCGGTCTCCAGGATATGGCAGTGGTGCGTGAGCCGGTCGAGCAAGGCCGTGGTCATCTTGGCATCGCCGAAGACCGTGGCCCATTCGGAGAAGCTGAGATTGGTGGTGATGATGACGCTGGTGCGCTCATAGAGCTTGCTCAGCAGGTGGAAGAGCAAGGCGCCGCCGGAGGCGCTGAACGGCAGATAGCCGAGTTCATCGAGGATGACGAGATCGGTGTGGACGAGGCGGCCGGCGATCTGTCCAGCTTTGCCCTGGGCCTTTTCCTGTTCGAGGGCGTTGACGAGCTCGACGGTGGAGAAGAAGCGGACCCGCTTGTGATGATGCTCGATGGCGTGGACTCCGAGAGCCGTGGCGATGTGGGTTTTGCCGGTACCCGGACCGCCGATCAGGACGACGTTGTGTGCGTCGTCGAGGAACTCGCAGCGATGGAGCTGGCGGACGAGCGCCTCGTTGACCTCGCTACTGGCGAAGTCGAAGCCGGCGAGGTCGCGATAGGCCGGGAAGCGCGCGGTCTTGAGCTGGTAGGTGGTCGATCGCACCTCCCGTTCGGCGGTCTCGGCCTTCAAGAGTTGTGCGAGGATCGGCATGGCGGTCTCGAAGGCCGGTGATCCCTGTTCCGTTAGCTCCGTGATGGCCTGGGCCATGCCATGCATCTTGAGGCTGCGCAGCATGATGACGATGGCTCCACTGGCTGGATTATGACGCATGGCGCGCCTCCCTGGCTCGGCGCAGGGCGTCATAGCGCTCGACGTTGGCCTGAGGCTCAGTGGTCAGCGTGAGGGCGGGGGGAGCCGGGATCGTTGGCGTGCTCAGCGGCGTACCGTCGATCAGCCGGTGCAGCAGGTTGATGATGTGGGTCTTGGTCGGCACGCCGGCCTGAAGGGCGAGCTCTACGGCCGTGAGCACGACCTGCTCATCGTGCTGGAGGACCAAGGACAGAATCTCGACCATCTCGCGGTCACCGCCTGGCCGCTTGAGCAAGTGCTGCTGCAGGGATCGAAACGCGGGCGGCATCTCAGCGAACGGCGCGCCGTTGCGCAGGGCACCGGGCTTGTTCGTCGCCTGAGCCAAAAATCGTCGCGATGGTGCGGACGGCGGCATGCCTCGCGGCATGACGATCTTCGTCTGTTTGACAATCCGAACACCTTCGAATTGCAATGAGATTAGCGAGCCGCTTTTTACTTCGTCGCAAACAGACGCGGTCATGACAATAGAAATCCCGAGGTTTGCCCTGACGGCGCGCTTGACCGCCTCCGTGCTCCCGAAGCCGTCCACAACGGTCAATCTGTCCGCGACGATTCCCAACTGATCTCGCAATAGCTTTCCGGTACCGGTGGCCTCTTCGCCTCCCAGGATCCTCTGCTGCACCAACTCCTGTGGCGAAATGCTCACTCGCCCCGCCCAAGGATGCTGCGGCGAAACTATGAGCGTGAGCGGCGCCGGAAGCCAAAAGTGTGCTTCAAACCCTTCCATATCAAACCATTGTTCAACAATGGCGAGGTCGGCCTGCCCGCGTTTGAGGCGTTCGCGCACGTCTGGATTGCTCCCGATCCAGAGCTCAGTTTCCGCCGTGTCTGCCGATCTGAATGACGAGAGATAAGGCTGCAGCAGGTAAACGCCGATATTGCTCGAAGCCGCCAACCGCAGTGGCCCGGTGGAAATGAGATGGCGGGCCTTTTCCGCAGTTGTGACCAGTGCCATCGCGAGTGGCCGAAAGACCTCCCCCTCGGCGGTCGCGATGATGCTTCCATTCGTTCGCACGATCAGGCGGGCGGCCAGTTCCTTCTCCAACTGCGCGATATGGTCGAGGACCGTGGACGGCGCCAGATTGAGACTACGGGAAGCGGCCCGAAGGCCGCGCTCGTCAAGAACCTTGAGAAAGGTTTTGGCGTGCAAAAGATTGAGCATCGGGAGCGCCGGTAAGGTTGTTGACTGCGTAACGCGGCACACGGCCGCTGATGACGTCGATGATACTCTCGGCCGCCGACCGTTCGATTTCCTGGCGCACGCGGGTGACTGCAGACCCAATATGCGGGGTCAACACGGTTGGCGCACCCGCCCCGCGAAGCCGTGGCTCGATTTCACCGGGCCTGGGTTCGCGAGCCCAATCCTCGCATTCGAACACGTCGGCGGCGTAACCCGCGAGATGGCCCGCCTCGATGGCGTCGGCGATGGCCGCTTCATCGACGAGCGAACCACGGGCCGGATTGACGATGCGCGCGCCGCGCTTGACCCGCGCAATGGTATCGCGACCGAACATGTGAAGCGTCTCGGCATTGAGCGGGAGAGCAAGCACCAGAAAATCGGATTCCTCCAGTAGCTGATCCCGACTGGCCATCGCGACATGACCGTCCAGCGATCCCGACGGCCGTGCGACGGCCGCATCCCACGCCAGGACGCGACATTGAAATCCGGCCAGGCGTTCGGCAATCGCGCGGCCCACGCATCCGAAACCGAAAATGCCGACCGTCGAACCGGCGAGGCCCGCGCCGTAGAAGGTGGGCCGCCATCCCGAAAAACCTGACGAACGGATCTGGCTGTCGGCCGCAGCGATACTGCGGCCGAGTGAAAGCATCAGGCCGACCGCAAGCTCCGCCGTCGGCACCGTCAGCAGATCAGGTACGATCGACGCCCACACGCCCGCGTCCGTACAGGCATCGACATCGATGTTATCGAACCCCTTCAACGCGGCGCCAACGATTTTCAGATCGGGACAAGCCTCGATGAAGCGACGGTCGATCAGGTCCGTCATGAAGGTGAGCACGCCGAACGCATCGCGGCACCGCTCCGTCACCTCGGCCTGCGACCACGGATCTTCCGCTTCATTCTGTACAACGTGGGCATATCGATCCAGAAGCTGGCGGGTTTCCGGGAATATCCGGTTTGTCACGACGATCTTGGGCTTCTCAGGCACGTTATTGGATCCTTACTTCAAGGCCTTGCGGAGCGTCGCTCCGATGGCGTCGACGATGATTACACAGGCCAGGATCGAGAGCAGGATGGCGGACACCTGATCGTAGGCGATCAGCCGCAACGCACCCATCAGTTCGAAACCGATGCCGCCTGCCCCGACGATTCCGAGCACCGTGGACGCCCTGAAGTGATACTCCCAGCGATAGATGGCGATGTCAGCGAGTTGCGGCAGCACTTGCGGCAGGACCGCGTGGGTGATGACCTGGAACGACGTGGCCCCGGAAGCCCGCGCCGCTTCTATCGGTTTCGGGTCGACATGCTCGATCGCCTCGGCGAAGAACTTGCCGACCATGCCTATCGAATGGAAACCAAGCGCCAGGACGCCGGGCAAGGCGCCAAAGCCCACCGCCGCCACGAACAGCACGCCCAGAATGAGTTCGGGCACCGAGCGCAGAGCGGCGAGAAGGGTTCTGGTGACGTGGTAGACCAGTGGATGAGGACTGGTATTGCGGGCCGCGCAAACCGCCAGCGGCAATGAGAGCACAAACGCAAATGCCGTACCGGCGATCGACATCGCCAGCGTATCGGCCAGCGGCTTCAGCCAACGCTGCCACCGGGAGAAATCCGGCGGATACATTTCGGACGCCAACTGCGCGATGGCCGGGCCGCCTTCGATAAAGCGGCGTGCATCGAAGAAGCCGGTCGCCGCGAACGCCGCGATACTCGCGGCGACCACGAGCGACAGCAGACCTGCCTGGCGCAGGTTGGCGCGTCGCTCACTCGCCAGAACGGTGGTGTAGGCGGCTGGCATCGTCACGCGCTATTTCACCTTGGCAAGGTCGAGCTCCAGGATCTTCGCCATGTCGCGAAGCACGTCATAGGCCTTGTCGTCGGTCGGCGCGAAGCCTTCGACGCGGAACGACTTCAGGATGCCCGGATCCTTGATGTCGAGAAACGCGGCCCGAATGGCGGTCTTCAGCGCAGGATCAAGATCGCCCTGCAGCGTCAGCGGATAGTTCGGGATCGGATCCGACAGGCCGATCTGAACGATCTTGGCGGGATCGATCGTCTTGCGCTCGACCAGGGTCCGGTAGATCTGCTCCGACAACGCGCCGGCGGGCACCTGCCCCGCCTGGACGGCGCGGGCCACCGCATCATGCGTGCCGAGATGGACCGCCTTGTAGTCCTTGTCTCCGATCAGTCCGCTCTTCGCCAGATGGGCGCGGGGCGCCAGATGGCTCGATGTCGAGGCCGCGTCACCGAAGCCGAATGGCTTGCCCTTGACGTCGGCGATCGACTTAACCGGTCCTTCGGCGTTGGCGATCAGGATCGAGTTGTAAAACGGCTTGCCCTTCTCCACGCCGACCGCGAAGGGCTCGATGTTCGGGGCTTTGGATTTGGCGAGCACGTAGGAGAACGGACCGAAATAGGCGACCTCGATCCGACCGAAGCGCATCGCTTCGATCATCGACGAATAGTCTGTGGTGACGATGACTTCGACCTTCTTGCCGAGCGTCTTTTCGAGGTACTCCTTGAGAGGCTGGGCATTCTGGATGATGGTCGCGGCATTCTCGTCGGGCAGCAGCGCCACGCGCAGCGTCTCGGGATTTTTGGCAAGCGAGGTGTCGGGCAGCAGTATGGCTGCGATCGCGGCCGAGAGCATTCCGGTCAGAACTGTTCTGCGTAGCATCGGTTATTCCTTCAAGCTGCTTCGGTGATTTTCGGTTGTGTGGCGGCCCCGGTGGTGCCGTAAATCCTGTCGAGATCTGCGGGCAGGAGCGTTGCGGACTTGCCGTCGAACACGATCCGCCCGGCCGACACGCCGACGATCCGGTCGGCGTAACGGCGGGCGAGTTCGACCTGGTGGAGACTGACGATCACGGTCAGGCCATGTTGCCTCGCGATGCCGCGCAACAGGCCCATCACCTGATCGGCGCTTGCGGGATCGAGAGAAGCCACCGGTTCGTCCGCAAGAATGATGCGCGGCTGCTGCGCCATCGCACGTGCGATCCCGACGCGCTGTTGCTGGCCGCCGGACAGCTGATCTGCGCGGTGCAGCGCCCGGTCCAGCAGCCCGACCTGCTCGAGACATTGCAGGGCAATCGATTTGTCCTGCGCGGGCATGCCGACCAGCGTGCGCAGCGAACTGTGATACGAAAGTCGGCCGGTAAGAACATTTTGCAAAGCTGTCAGGCGGCCGATCAGATGGTGCTGCTGAAATACCATCCCCGTTGCCTGGCGATGTCTACGAAGAGTTTTATTACTGCCAAAGATCGAATTCCCGCCTCCATCCCGGATGGCGCCCTCGCTCGGATGCACCAGACCATTCAAACATCTCAATAGGGTCGACTTCCCGGCACCTGATGGCCCGAGCAGGACGGTGAAGTCGTTCGCAACGAATTCGGTCTTGACACTCTGCAGCGCTGTCACGCGGTTGGCGTAGCGAACCGTAACATTGTCGAGACTGAGCATGGACTGTTCCCGTGCGCCGGCTTAATTGAGCGTCGGGCGCGTGATCGAAAAATCCGAACAATCGCGCCTTGTGATCGCTTAAGCCGAACTAGCAGCCAGAGATGACAGGCGGATGACTTTGCATTCGGGCACAGAACGTGGTGGTTGTTCAAAGCGGGACGTGGCTTATCAGCCGGAGAACTTGGAATGCATCAGCTAAGCTTCACCGGCTAGCCTTCACGGGTCCCATTGCAACGCGCGGGTTGGCTCAGTTGCCATGACGATCGTAGCTCCCTGTCAAACCAGAGAGCGGCGGTTTCGCCATGACGACCTAGGGGCACACGCAACGAAAGTCAGTTAGTTACGGCGAACCGAGCTCGTCTTCGATTTCCCGTGCGGTCTGCCGCGCACCGCGCATAACCCCGATGAGCGTGGCCGAGGCAAAACCGGTCCACTCCCCGTAGCCGACGAGCCACAGGCGCGGCTCGGAGACCGATCGCGTCCCATTCACTGCCACCTTGCCGTCGCTTCCGACGACGTTCAGGGGATGGAGGTGCCCGAGCGCCGGCGCAAAGCCCGTGCACCAGATCACGGCATCGACGTGGCTTTCAGTACCGTCGCTCCAGACCACGCCCGACGAGGTGAAGCGGACGAACGGCCTTACCGAGGTCAGGACGCCCCTTGCCCTGGCCTCCTTCACGGCCGCGATCATGACGATATCGCCAAGGCCGCCGGCCGGAGCTGCCGCCGGCCCGTTGCTTTGAGATGCCTCCCATTTGGCGGTCGCCCGCTCGAAGAGAACCCGTCCATCCACGTCGTCCGCAAGGAAGGTAGGCTCTCGGAGTGTGACCCAGATCGTCTTGGCCACCTGCGAGACCTCGGCGAGGATCTGGGCTCCGCTGTTGCCGCCGCCGACGACCAGGACGCTTTGACCGGCGAATGTTCGCCGTCAGCACCCTTGAGACCAATTGAGGGACTTCACGAAGGGAGGATTTCTGGTTCATCGTAGCCGTAAGGAGCGAAGATGAAGCAGAAATCCGTACCGGGCAAAGCGCCCGCAGAACAAGTGCTGAAGGACATCCGGCGCCAGACGCGTCGGCAATACTCGGCCGAAGAGAAGATCCGCATCGTGCTGGAAGGGCTGCGCGGTGAGGAGAACATCTCCGAGCTGTGCCGCCGGGAAGGCATCGCCGCCTCGATGTATTACGGGTGGTCCAAGGAGTTCCTGGAAGCTGGCAAGCGTCGGCTGGCGGGCGACACGGCGCGAGCCGCTACCCCTGGCGAAGTGAAGGATCTTCGTCGTGAGGCCACCGCATTGAAGGAGGTCGTGGCTGACCTCACCCTGGAGAACCGTCTGCTTAAAAAAAGCATGAACGGGGATGGGGAGGACGAGGCATGAGATATCCTGCATCCGAGAAGGCCGATATCATTGAGCTGGTCGAGCAATCGCATCTGCCGGCCAAGCGCACGCTGGACAAGCTCGGCATCCCACGCGCCACTTTCTATCGCTGGTACGACCGCTATCAGGCTGGAGGGCCTGAGGCGTTGGCCGACCATCGCTCACGGCCGAACCGCGTCTGGAATCGCATTCCGGACGACGTCCGCGGACAGATTATCGACTTGGCGCTGCAAGTCCCCGAGCTGTCGCCGAGGGAGCTGGCCGTGCGCTTCACTGACGAGAACAAGTACTTCGTCTCCGAGGCATCGGTCTATCGGTTGCTGAAGGCGCATGACCTGATCACCAGCCCGGCCTATGTGGTGATCAAGGCGGCGAACGAGTTCAAGGACAAAACCACCGCCATCAACCAGCTCTGGCAGACAGACTTCACCTACCTCAAGATCACTGGCTGGGGCTGGTACTACCTATCGACGGTGTTGGATGACTTCTCGCGCTACATCGTGGCCTGGAGGCTTGGTCCCACCATGTGTGCTTCCGACGTCACCGCTACACTCGACCAGGCACTGGCAACATCGGGCCTCGACAGCGCCACCGTTGTGCATCGGCCGAGGTTGCTCAGCGACAATGGCGCATCGTATGTTGCAGGCGACCTTGCCGACTGGCTTCAAGACAAGGGCATGCAGCACGTTCGGGGAGCACCATATCACCCGCAAACCCAGGGCAAGATCGAGCGTTGGCATCAGACCTTGAAGAACCGCATCCTGCTGGAAAACTACTATCTACCCCGAGATCTCGATCGACAGATTGGAGCCTTTGTCGAGCACTACAATCACGTCCGCTATCATGAGAGCATCGAAAACGTAACACCTGCTGACGTTTACTTTGGCAGAGCGCAGACGATCCTCGCAGAACGCAAACGCATCAAACTTGCCACCATCACAAACCGTCGCTTGCAGCACCGACTGCACGCCGCTTAAACTCTAACCCTGATGAGCCAGAGCCTCTCTTAGAGAAACGCTCAATCAGTCTCAAATTATCTGACGACGGACAATACTGCCGAATCCGCATATCGGCCGATACGTGAAAGAAGACGGCGAGATTATCGATGCAGCCTGACCTCCCGAACATCGATCCTGCCGCGTTCCAGCTTCCGGATAGCTCCCGCCTGCAACAGGGCTCTGCCGTCGATCACCGGCCCCGCATCCTGTTGCTGTACGGGTCGCTGCGGGAGCGGTCGTTCTCTCGTTTCGCCGTCGAAGAGACGGCCCGCCTGTTGGAAGCTTTCGGTGCCGAGACCAGGATCTTCGACCCTTCCGGTTTGCCGCTTCCCGACGACGCGCCGGCGACGCATCCAAAGGTGGTGGCACTGCGCGACTTGTCCGCCTGGTCCGAGGGACAGGTCTGGTGCAGTCCCGAACGCCATGGAGCCATGACCGGCATCATGAAGGCTCAAATCGACTGGATCCCGCTCTCTATCGGTGCCGTCCGTCCAACGCAGGGCAAGACGCTGGCGGTGATGCAGGTCAGCGGCGGCTCGCAGTCCTTCAACGCCGTGAACCAGCTTCGCGTGCTGGGGCGCTGGATGCGGATGATCACGATCCCCAACCAGTCGTCCGTCGCGAAGGCCTACGACGAGTTCGACGACAACGGGCGGATGAAGCCGTCTCCCTACTACGACCGCATCGTCGACGTCGCCGAGGAGTTGGTGAAGTTCACGCTGCTTACGCGAGGCGTCTCGGCGCATCTTACCGACAGATACAGTGAACGGAAGGAGACTGCAGGAAATCTCGCGGATCGATTGCGCCTGAGTGAAGCGACATGACCGAGCGCTACCAGGAGCCGAAAACAGCTTTCAATCCGTCGATGGTGAGTCCGCCTGCCATTCCTCATTGGATTTGAGGTTGACGATCATTCTCGAACATCTCGGAAGGCTCTGGATCAGTTGCGGTCGCGGCGCGCCCGGCTCTGCCATAGACCGACGTCACTTCCGGAAAAGAGCGGATGATCCGGATCTGCATCTGCAGTAGCTCGCCCCCCTTGGTTACGGATATCCCGGGCAATGTCGTCGGCAAGTACACCAACATGCCTTCGTTCAGACTCGGCGTTGACTCGGTGCCGAGCCTGCCGACCGGCCAGACGCTAACCGCGTGCCCCCAAGCGCAAGCGGGACAACCAGCGTTTCTCGCGCATAACGCGCCTGATGACGGGTCGATAGATACAGATCAGGAAGCAATTGATCAGGTTTCTGTGTTCTGGGATAACTTTTCTCAGACGAAGAGGATCATCAGCGCCGGGACTAGCGTCAGGGAAAGGATGGCTGCAGCTGCCATCGAGAACGTCTTGGTGAACGCGAGCGGGCTAAACAGACGACACAGTGCCTCGCACCGCATAAGCCGGAAAGGCTGCCACATCCCGTCTGCTTCGGCGACAACCAGCGACGAGACCGAGAGCCGCGGGATGGTAGCAAGCTCGGGCCGAGCCCACCTCAAGCTATCGACAACCTTGACCCTGAAACTGACAATATGCTCGCATTCGTTGCGTTAAAATGGGTATACATGTTGCCAGCTGGATATATTGTTGTCTTCCCAACCGAGAAAATAACGGCGACGAATGACCTCGGAACAAAGATCATGGTGGAAGATCTCTCTGGAGCTAAAGCTGCGCAAAAGCAGTGGCGACGCCTTTCAGGAGTTTTTCTCAGTCACTATGGCCGAAGCCCACGGTTCGGACTTTGTCAGGGTCCGGCCATATGGCCAGTTAGGTGACAAAGGCTGTGATGGCTATCTCCAGTCAACAGGGGCCGTGTATGCTTGCTACGGAGCTCTAAACGGCGATGGCGGCAAGGTCGCTTATCTCATCGGCAAGATGGGAGATGATTACGGAAAAGCTGTTGCCGCGCTTCCGAAAATTATGAAGGCGTGGCACATGGTTCACAATCTCGTCGGAGGTCTGCCCATTGAAGCCATCCTAAAATTGGACGAGCTCAAATCGGCAGACGCCGAGCGTGAATTCGGGTTCTTTGGGCTGGAGGGCTTTGAAAACCTCATCTTCTCCCTGAAACCCATTCAAATCGAGGGATTGTTAGGGCTGGCGGCAACCGCACAGGACCAGCAGAACTTTCGGACGACCGAACTCAGCGCGCTCGTCGCAGCCGTCATTGCCGCATCAGATGCAAACCCAGTAGATGTCACTGAAATTCGTCCCGTGCCCGTAGATAAGCTTAGCTTTAATAATCTGCCGGGCCACTGGCAATCATTGATAGCGGGTGGCTGGCAGAATGCCCACTTTGTTCAAGAGTATTTCGACCGTCACCATGAGCCCATGACAGGCGAAATCATCGCTCAGGCGTTTAATGCACGATATCAGTATCTCAAACTTCAAGGGCTGCCCTCGGGGGCTATCATGTCGTTTCTTTACGAGGATACAGTTGGTGCGGGTTCAGTCCCTGCAGCACGTCAGGTGGCAGCGCAGGCTCTTTTGGCTTATCTGTTTGAAAGCTGCGATATTTTCGAAAGTCACGACCTGAAAGTCGCAGCTCAATGATCCTACCTGGAAAGCATTTACGCGCTGACAGGGCACTCCTTGGGGTCGGAGGTGAAGTGCTGGCGCAGCTTCACGAGCCGAAAACCGTCTCAGAGTTATGGGCGCGCACGAGGCAGAGCCGTACCCCGAATTCTTCTCCGATTAGTTTCGACTGGTTTATCTTGTCGCTCAGTTTTCTTTTTGCAATAGCGGCGATTGATATAAGCGACGGCCTCATTTTCGCGAAAGCGAAGCAATGATCATCTCGATCGATAGTTCGATATCTACCTTCAAATCAGTTCGGTTTCATGCGGGGCTGAATATTCTGCTTGCAGATACACAGCCAGGAGCAACCGACAAACAAACGCGCAATAGCGCAGGCAAAACCAGCCTGGTGGAGATCATCCACTTTCTGCTGGGATCAAAATGCGCCAAGGACTCACTGTTCAGAACAAATGCTCTTATTGAGCACTCGTTCACCGGAATATTCGTTGTCGGCGGATTATCCATGACAGTTCAGCGTAGCGGAAGTGCTCCATCCAAAATATTCTTGCTGGCAGGAAGCGAATCAGCGCCTGGACTCTTAGTAAAAGTCGAAAAAACGACGGGACGCCCCTACGTATCAAACGAGAACTGGAAGTCCTATCTCGGTCATAAGATGTTTTTGCTTCCCGAGATTGCGCAAGAAACGGATGACGAGCAGAGCGGCACGCTCAGCTTCCGGTCCCTGTTTGCGTATTTTGCACGCCGCCGCGAAGCCGGAGCATTCTTGAAGCCGGTTCAGCAGGCGCAAATGCAGCAGCGCGCCGACTGGCAAACTAGCCTTTCTTATATTCTCGGGCTCGACTGGGAAATTTCAGTCGAATTTCAAAAAGTGCGAGATCGAGAGAAAAACCTTGAAGAACTGAAGAAGGCTTCGCAGGCCGGTGCGCTTGGCAACGTTATCGGCACAGTTGCGGTGCTCCGCCCGCAGGTAACTATAGCAGAAGCCGATGCGCAGAAACTCAAAAAGCAGCTTGCCAACTTTGAAGTGCTCGATTCATACAAGGATCTGTCCGACAGAGCCGCGCGAGCACGGACAGATATGCAGGCACTGGGCCGGGAAGCAGTCTCGCTAAAAGAAACGCTTCAACATCTGCAAAGCGCGCTCTCGCTGGAGCATCCGCCCGAGCGAACCGATTTACAGCGCATGTATGAAGCCGCGGGCATCGAACTGCCTAATATCGCTCTTAGGCGTTTTGAGGAGGTGAACCAGTTCTACAGCTCGGTGGTTGAAAATCGCAGGAGCCATCTCCAATCGCAGATTACGCAGATCGAAGGCGAAATCGCTTCGGGCGAAACTCGGATGCAAACGGTCGACGCCGAGCGGCGCGAGATCATTGCGACTTTGGAAGGCAGAGGCGCATTGGAGGATTTTGTTCGCCTACAAACTAATCTTGCTACACTTGAGGCTCAAGCAGCCGCCTTGCGCGAGCGGTTCAAAGCCGCAGAATTGCTCGAAGGCCAGTCAACGCAGCTCGACATTGATAGGGGTAATCTCAAGCGCAGGCTACAACAGGATTTTCACGACAGAAAGCTCATTCTTGACCGGGCAATTCTCATAATTGCTGAGACGATCACAGAGCTTTATGACGACAGATCCGGACGCTTTGTTGTGGAGGCTACAGAAAACGGGCCCGATTTCAAGATTTCGATAGAAGGCGACAGGGGCGGTGGAATCTCCAACATGGAAATTTTCTGTTTTGATCTGACCCTTTTCAAAATCGCGTCGCAACGTTTCGGAGGTACCGGCTTTCTTATCCATGACAGCCATCTTTTTGATGGCGTGGATGAGCGTCAAGTCGCGCGTGCCTTGATTCTTGGTCAGCGCGCCGCCGGTTCCGGGCAATACATGGTCACAATGAATTCCGATATCTTTGACAGGCTGCCGCTTCCGCCGGAGTTTGATCGCAGCAAGACTGTTCTCAAGACTCGGCTATCAGACGAAACAGAAACCGGGGGCTTGTTCGGTTTCAGGTTCGAGTGAGGTGGCTCGTTTTTTAGAAGTCAATTATAGGAAATCGCCGGTGCTCAGGCCTACAGACGAAAGGCTGACTGGATTTATATAAAATACTTAACCGTAGACAATTTCGCGAACGCGGACACATGCACGGCGAGCAATGGAATGCAATTGCCTTCTATGATGCGCATGGCACATATTTAAGGCCTTGTCGCATTGGCGCATCTCGGCTTGCTGCCTGAGGTGCGGGTAGGGAGCGAATTCGCAAGCTTGATGCAGGGTCTCACGACAAAGGATCAACGGCTGATACGACTTGTCCGCCGTCCCGTTGATAGCGACCGTTTTCTAGACGGCCTGCGAAGAGCCGGTCTTCCTGAATGAATCGTTCCTGTTTGGGGCCTTAATATCCGTACGCACCCACATCGCAGGCGATCTCCCAATCATCCTAGGTCTCCGGCTCATCGGGACTTACTGTGCCGCTCTCTATCGCTTGGCTCGATTAGGGTGTGAGAATGGTGGCGCCTGCTTTTCACGGACCCATTGGAAGATATTGATCGGATGTGCGACTAACTTTTCAGTCACCACGGGCATTTTGCAGACCAATTCGTACATGGTAAATATTTCGGTTGCCTCGCAGTACCGCTCGGACGTTTCCGTTTTCCCGCGATGTCCTAACAGATCGGCCCGAAGTTCATCTCGAACATTCCGTTTTTTCAAGATGGCTCCAAACGCATGCCTGATTGCGTGAGACCCTAAGCCCTCTTCGGTGATGCCTGCCGATAGTAGAACGGGTTTGAACAATTTGTAGAATCTACTTCCCAGTAAGGACTTCGTCGTTGGTGAAAACAGGTCCGGAAAGACGAGTTCATATTCAAGCGATCTGATTAGAGCGACATAACGTAGAAATCCAAGTCGAATTAGCTCAGGGTGAACCACGATATTACGTTTGGATGCCGCGTTCTTAATTCGCCGATACTTATTCTTCGCGATATGAAGATAAGGATGCGCGCCGTTGGTCTCTATGACGTCATCCATCATCAAACCGCAGTATTCTTCCAGCCGTCCCCCACCATAGAATATCAACATCGGAATAAAATACAGAGCACCATGATAGACAAGAGAGTGTCCATCGTCCCCAAATTGGGAAAGTTTGTCCCAGCGGGCGCAGTTCACAAAAGGCGCCTGTTCAAAAAGCTTTTCGATTTGCCCGAGTGAAAACTTTTTCCGCTCTTCCCGAGCGCGTGTCTCGGAGCTGTCGATAGCACGAAGTTTCGACAAACTGAGCCTGGGATCCATCTCGACCCCCTCGGCAACGGCGCAATCGAAGAGTTGGTCGATGAAAGTCAAATGGCGGTTTAAAGTGCCAGCTTCGACACCGCGCATATTTTCCGGCTTCGACATCGCGATGACTTTCATCTCAGCGATAGACCGAAATTCGTCCTTGCTGCTTTTTCCGTGGTGCTTGTAAATTTCGCCTTCTAGAAAGCTCGTAAATGCGGCTAAATCCTTTTGACGCACTAGGCTGATTTTCTCGACCAAGCGCTCTTCCCGCATAAACTTCTCCATCAGGGAGAAAATTTGCTCCGCCTGTTTTTTGCTTTTTATAGTCCAGCGTCTCGCCTTCAGTCGTTTCTTGACCAGAATATCTGCAATCGATTTGAAGCGATCATCGACGTCATCAGGCTGGTTTTGCTCGGCAACATTTTCGAACCGCTGGTGCTGTTCAAATTCCGCCATTGCGGCGGGGCCAGACATCTGATGCTCGTCTTGGACGCGCTGAACTGGTTGGACTCGATCACGAAATATCTGCGCAACGAAATCGTTCGCCTCGACGATATTTCCGTCGTACCGACGATCGGACTGAGCGAGCGCCATCCACATGCCGCGAAAATAGATATCTTGCGCTGTTGCCATATTCATCGCGGTGGCTGGCGCGCCATGGGCGCCGACCAGATCTTGCAGAATATCAGGCCGCGTCGGCACCAGATTGTTCTTACGAAGCAGTGACAAGTGGTTGCGAATTGCCGCGATGTCCTGAACGGTCATACCTTCGGCAGACATCTGGCGCTCATCTAGCGAACCCACGATTGCCGCCGAACCCTGCGAATGCAGCAAACGATAGGTCCACGCGGCGCGGCGATCGTCGCGCTTTGCCTGGTCGGCATCGAAGCTAGAACAAGATTTTCCGGCCGCAGCCAAGCGTTCCAGCTTGTCCAGATGCGTCCTCACGACGTCGCGGAGCAATCCGTCAACCTGCTGCGAGGTGAGATGCAAGTCTGCCTGCTCGAACGCCGTCACGATCTCCTCCAGCTTCGCATCGAGAAGGACAGCAAGACGCCGGGCAAAGACCGTGTCCGCAGTCCCCAAACCTAGGAATAGGTGCCGTTTATGAAACCAGCTCTTTAGCGGGCGCGGAAGCCGGCGCCGCCAGTAGTACATGGCTTTTCTGCGAAGGAGGTGAGTTGCAGCTGACACGTTTGCCCCACTGTGAAGCAGTCATGTGTCGCAGCGCTGTGAACCAGCGCCCCAGCTTGGAACGATATGCAAGCGTTTTCAGCGCCTTACGGACTGCTTGGCTGGGGCGGGAGGGATCGAACCTCCGAATGGGGGAATCAAAATCCCCTGCCTTACCGCTTGGCTACGCCCCAACGGCCGAGGCGACAACAGGCGGGGCGGGCCCGCGGATCGCTTTGGCTCCGCCGGTCTATAGAGAGAATTCCGCAATTTCAACCACCTACCAGCAGTGTTCCCCGCTTCCGGATGCGACTGACTGTTGTGCAATTGGGGGATCGGCTTCTGCCGGCGTGCGCGGGCTCCCGGGTTTTTGTATTTCCCGATTTTCGCGTTCGCATAATGGGCGATATTGACCGTGAGCTGGCGCAAAGCGATTCCTGAAGCCTGTCCGCAGGGTGCGGGCTCCCGCCTGCGCGCCAGACAGGGCGGTCGAAACGACCGGTCTAGATCTGTATATGCGGGACGCGCTTGAGCGAGACCTCGTCGAGGGCCTCGCTATATCCGGCATCCGCGTAGCGGATGACGCCGAGGCCGGTGTCGTTGTCGAGGCTCATGGCGAGGCGTTCTGCGGCGGCGGCCGTGCCGTCGGCGATCAGGGTGACTCCGGCGCTTGTCATATAGCCGGCATAGCCTCCGCCGCCGGAATGGACGGCGACGAGATCGGCCTGGGACGAACATAATGCCATGGCGTCGAGCAGCGGCCAGTCGGCGATGGCGTCGGAGCCGTCGCGCATGTTTTCGGTCATGATGTTCGGGTGCGCCATGCCGGCGGCGTCGAGATGATCGCGCGAGAAGGCGACCGGTCCCTTGAGCGTGCCATTGGCGACGAGTTCATTGACGCCCAGCGCCAGTTCGCTGCGTTCGCCATGACCGAGCCAGGCGATGCGCGCCGGCAGGCCTTCGAAAGGCACGTATTGGCGCGCGAGCTTGATCCAGTTCGAGACGATCTGGTTGTCGCCGAACAGGCGCAGCACGAGATCGTCGATGGCGCGGATGTCGTCGGGATCGCCCGACAGCGCCATCCAGCGGAACGGACCGATGGCGCGCGCGAAGAGCGGACGCAGATAGGCTTCCGTAAATATGGGGATATCGAAGGCATTGGCGACGCCGCCTTCTCTGGCGTGGGTGCGGATCAGATTGCCGTTGTCGAACACTTCCGCGCCGCGCGCCTGGAAGGTCAGCATGGCGCGCACATGGTCGACAATCGACGCGCGGCTCTCCTCCATCAGCTGTGCCGGCGCCGTCTTGCGCATGGCGCGCGCTTCCTCGAGCGATCGGGTCCGGGGTACATAGCCGAACACCAGATCGTGGGCTGCGGTCTGGTCGGTCACCACGTCGGGGATGACGCCGCGCCAGGCGATTTCCGGATAGATGTCGGCGGCATTGCCCACAAGACCGACCGACAGCGCGCGACGCTCGGCCTTCGCGGCGGCGATCATCTCCAGTGCGGAGTCGAGATCGGGCGCGATCGCTTCGAGATAGCCGATCTCCTTGCGCTTGCGCGCCCGGTCCGGATCGACGTCAACGGTGAGGATCGCGGCGCCGGCCATGCGGCCTGCGAGCGGCTGCGAGCCGCCCATGCCGCCGAGCCCGGCCGTCAATATGAAGCGGCCGGCGAGGGTGCCGCCGAAGCGCCGCTCGGCAATGCGCATGAAGATCTCGTAGGTGCCCTGAATGACGCCCTGGGAGCCGATATATTGCCAGGCACCGGCCGTGAGGCCGCCCCAGCAGATCAGGCCCTTGCGCTCGAGCTCGTAGAAGATTTCGGCCTTGGCCCATTGGCCCACGATGTTGCAGTTCGCCATGATGACGAGTGGCGCCTTGTTATGGGTGCGCAGCAGGCCGACCGGTTTGCCGGACTGAATGACCAGAGTCTGGTCTTCCTCCATGGTCGTCAGCGCCTGCACGATCGCCTTGTGTGCAGCCCAGTTACGGGCGGCGCGCCCCAGCGCCGCATAGACCACGAGGTTCGACGGATCCTCGCCGACCGCGAGCACGTTTTCCAGAAGCCGCAGCAGACCTTCCTGCCGCCAGCCCTTGGCGCGCAGCTTTGGGCCGCCAGGAATCGGAAAATCGGGGTGCCGTGGATTCGCGGATGTCATGGCGGACTCCTGTCATGTCTCACGCCAGCGCGTAGCGTGCGATGTCGATGCCCATGGCGCGCTCGACGGAGGGATAGACCGCCGGGTCCTTGACGCTGGAGGCAAGCGGAATGATCGTCTTCGGCACGTGGAACAGATGCACGTTCATGCCGACCTTGAGATGGCCGACGCTCATCGGTTCAGCCTCGTCGGACAGTGTGGCGATGATGTCCGGGAAGGTCGCGAGACGTTTACCCGAGGCATCGACGATGGCCATATATTCGTTCATCACATGCAGTGTGATGGCCTTGTCGCCTTCGCCGATGGTCAGCGTGCCGATGTCGAAGGCTTCCGGCGTATAGACGACGTTCTTCGCGGTGATCCTGCCGCTGCCGAGGATGGTGCCGCCGGTGTCCTTGCAGATCGCGTCGATCACGGCAGAGGGGCCTTTCGGCTCGGCCGCGAGAATGGCTTCACCCAGACGGAGTGCCAGCGAGATTCCACCGAGCGCGGCGTTGTCGCGCACATAGGACGCGCGCACCGGATTGCGGCAGGAGGCAATGAAGCCGCCGGACATGTCGCCGGCGGTACGCAGGATCGGCGACACCTTGGCGGTGGCGCCGCGCACGGTGAGTTCGATATAGCGGTTCTCGGCGCGGTTGCCGCCGGCTGCGGTCTGGATCATCGGCTCGGGCGAGCCGGCGAGACCGATCGATCCCATGTCGCCAGTCGGATGCGCGCGCATATCGCCCACGGCATCCACCACCTTGGTGCCGAGCAAAGCCGAAGGCAGCCAGGCATTCATGGTGGAGGACTTGCCGTTCTGGCCGATGATGAGACCTTTCAGCGCTTCACCCAGCGCGTCCTGCAGCAATTGTACCGCGCGGACGTAATCCTTGCCTTGCATCTCCCAGGCGGTGGTCGACGCCGGCGCGCCGATCGCGGCGGCTGTGGCCACCCAGTCGTTATCGTCGAGTTCGTCGATCGACACGAGTTCGGGCTTGCCGACGAGAATCGCGGCGCGGCCGAGCATGCGCCCGTGATCCGCCCAGCCGCCGCCGCCGGCAGCGTAGACACCGCCGCCGCGCACGGCGGCTTCAATATCGCGTTCGGTCAGAATACGTCCCATCGGAATGTCTCCTCGGCAGATGTTCTTGTGTTCGATACGTGTTCGGTGATCGGAACGGCGAGCGTCAGGCCACCGGCAGTCGCTCGGAGAGAACCAGCGGCGGGCGCACGAATTGTCCGCTGCCGGGCTCGGCGAGAACCTTGCTGCCATCGAAAGCGAGCTGGCCGCGCACATAGGTTGCTGCGACAGTCCATGGCAGCGTGATGCCGTTATAGGGCGACCAGCCGACGACATTGTTGCCGCTTGCGGCGCCGTCATAGACGATGGGCTTGTCCACCAGCACGGTGATGTCGGCGTCGAGGCCGGGGGCCAGCGCGCCCTTGCGATCGTCGATGCGGAAGTGCCGCGCCGGATTGAACGACATCAGCTTCGCGGCATGGGTCAGCGACAGCTTGCGTTCGACGAGGCTCTTCACCAGCAACGGCACCATGGCCTCTAAGCCGGGGACGCCGGAGGCGTTGGCGAGCATGTCGGGATTGACCTTGCGATCTTCCGACCAGCTGACGTGATCGGTGGAGACCAGTGAGACCCGTCCCGCTGCAAGCTCCGCCCACAGCGCTTCCACATCGGCGCGCGGGCGCACCGGCGGATTGATCTTGGCCTTGCCGCCGAGTCGGGAGACGTCATTTTCCTCGTCGAGGACGAGATAGTGGATACAGCACTCGACAGTGGCGTGATGACCTTCCGAGCGGTACCACGCGGCGATGTCGTAACCGCGTGCGACAGAGCAATGCACCACGTGGGCGGGACAACCGGTCTCGGCGCCGGTCTCATAGATCTGCAGCATCGCCAGAATTTCCGCGAGCGGCGGCCGCGACATGGCGTGTGCCCGCCAGTTGGTGATGCCCTTGGCCTTCACCTTGGCGATGGCATCGCGGATGAACTCGTCGTCCTCGTTGTGAACACCGGCCGCGAGGCCGGTCGGTGCGATTGCGGCAAAGCAATCGGCGAGCAACGGCGCCGGGATGCGTGGGAAGCGTTTGGAGTCGGTACCGAAGGTCGAAAACTTGAAGGCAGCAACCCCGGCCTTGGCCTGTTCGACGATGCGCGCCGGACCCTCCTCGGGGTCGATGGTGCCGTAGAGTGCGAAGTCAACGCGCGCCTGCTGGCTGGCATGGGCGATCTTGCGCTCGACCGCGGCAGCGGAGCAAACGAGATCGCCTTCGTCATATGGCATGTCGACGATGGTGGTCACGCCGCCGGCTGCGGCGGAGCGCGTCGACCAGACGAAGTCTTCCTGGTTGCGCTGCGACAGCGAATGGACCTGCGCGTCGATGGCGCCAGGCAGGATCATGCCGGACTTGAAATCCTGTCGCTCCTGCGCGGCTGGTGGCGAACCTTCACCGGTGGCGGCTACGCGTCCATCGCGCACAGCGACCCAGCCGTTGTCGCGAATGCTGTCGTGACCGATCACCTTGCCGGTCAGAACCAGATCGAAATCCATGTGCAACTCCACGCTTGCGGCCGGTTTGCCCGGCCTCGTTGGTCGTGACGGCCCTGTCGGGCCGCATTCCCTAGAGCTTGTGCTCCAGCCGTGCGATCAGGCGCACCACCGGCAGCAGCAAGATGAGATAGATGATGGCCGCGAGGATCAGCGGCGATGAATTGTAGGTGAGCGAGCGTGCCAGATTGGCGGAATGCAGCAGCTCAGGCACCGAGATGACACTGGCGAGGGTCGTGAGTTTGATGAGTTCGACCGTATTGGACAGCAGGTCCGGCAGCACGTTGCGCACAGCCTGCGGCAGCGTCACGTAGAGCAGTGCCTGCGTGGCGCTCAAGCCCGTGGAGCGCGCGGCCTCGCGCTGTCCCTTGGGCACGCTGACCATGCCGGCGCGATAGATCTCGCCGTAATAGCTCGCCGAATTGATCAGGAACGCGACGGCGACCGCCAGCAGCGCCGGCACGCGCAGTCCGATGAAGGGCAGGCCGGCATAGACAAACACCAGCAGCACAAGCGGCGGGAAGGCGCGAAAGAAATCGACCGCGACGATCGCCGGCCAGCGCAGCACGCGATACGGGCTTGTCGTCAGCAGCATCACGAGCAGGCCGCCGACGAGACCGATCGGGATCAGGAACGAGCACAGCAGCAGTGTTTGCAGCAATCCCTGGAACAGGTAGGGCGCAACCTTGGCCATCACGTCGAGATTGAGGAATTCGTGCGTGAACTGTTCCATCAGTGCTCGCCCCACCGATAGTTGCGTTCGAGCATGCGCGAGGCGATCACCAGCGGGATGAATACCAGCACATAGAGCAGGGCGCCCATGGTTAGCGGCGTCGCGTTGGCGGACATCGACAGCGCGGAATTGGCGCGGCCCAGAATCTCGTTGACGCCGATGGCGCTGCCGAGCGCGAGGTTCTTGGTGATGGAGATGGCGCGGTTGGTCAGCGGCGGAATGCCGAGGCGAACCGCCTGCGGCAGGATCACATAGCGTAGTGTCTGCGCGAAAGTGAGCCCGGTAGAGCGGGCGGCCAGCCATTGTCCTTTGGGAACGGAGGTGATGCCGGCCCAGAAGATCTCCTCGGCAAAGGCGGCAAGCACCGCGCCGAGCGACAGCCACAGCACGATCAGGCTCGGCAGCACGATACCGATCGCCGGAAAGCCGAAGAACAGGACGAGGATGATCGCCAGCGGTGGCAGTGAGCGGAAGATATCGACGAAGACGATGATCAGGAAATTGAGGCTCTTCCAGCCGATGGCGCGCAGCGCAGCGAGGCCGAAGCCGACCACGATGCCGGTCATCACGACGGCGAGGCCCGCGAGAATCGTCACGCTGGCGCCCTGCAGGATCTCCCAGCCGTACTTCGTCGCGATATCCGCGTTGAAGAACGTGAAGACGAAACGATCCCAGTTGCTCATCGCGTCGGTGGCGGTCATGGCCTAGTGCCTGATCTGCGCGAGAAAACGTCTGGTGCGGTCCTCCTGCGGACGCAGGAAGATGTCTTCGGCGCTGCCTTGCTCGATGACGAGACCGCCATCGAGAAACACCACCTTGTCGGCTGCCTCGCGCGCGAAATTCATCTCGTGGCTGGCGATCACCATGGTGATGCCACGGTCGCGCAGGTCCTTGACGACGGCGAGCACGCTGCCGACGAGTTCCGGGTCCAGCGCCGAGGTCGGCTCGTCCATCAGGATGATCTTGGGATCGAGCGCGAGCGAACGCGCAATGCCAATGCGTTGCTGCTGGCCGCCGGAGAGTTGCGCGGGATAGGACGCGGCCTTGTCGGGCAGACCCACCAGCGCAAGCATCTCCGCGGCACGGGCGTTGGCGTCGGCCGTGCTCATGCCGACGACCTTGCGCAAAGCGAGGGTGATGTTTTTCTGCACGGTGAGGTGCGGATAGAGATTGAAGCTCTGGAACACCATGCCGATCTGCCGCCGCGCGGCGTTGATATCGGTGCGCGGCGACAGCAGGTCCACATCATCCATGATGATGGAGCCGGAATCCGGCTCCTCGAGGCGGTTGCAGCAGCGCAGGAGTGTGCTCTTGCCCGAGCCGGACGGCCCGATCAGGAACACCAGTTTGCCTGGCTCAACCAGGAGGTCGACGCCCTTCAGAACTTCGGTTGGGCCGAAGCTCTTCCGGACGCCGCGCGCTTCCAGCAGATAGCGGGATGCAGGCGTTGCTGCCGTCGAACTCATGAGCAGGTTGGCTTCTGCTCGGTCGGGTCGTAACCGGCAACGCCCGGTGCGCCATAGCCGGGATAGATGGTGGTGGTCGCCGAACCGGCCTCCGGCTCGACACCGAACCATTTCACGTAGAGCTTCTTCAGCGTGCCGTCCTGCTTCATGCAGACCAGCGCGTCTTCGAGCTTGTTGCGCAGTTCCGTATTTCCGTTGCGCAGCGGCATGCTCCAGACGAGGCCCGTCTTGTAGAGAAAGGCATTCTTCAGCCGCGGATTGTTCTTCACGATCCAGGCGACAACAGTGGCGGCCGAGATGTTGGCATCGGCACGGCCGGCGAGCACGGCTTGCGCCGCGTCGGTGCTGGTGGCGAAGGATTCCGACTTCCAGCCATATTTGGCGGCGTTGTCGTTGACCCATTTCTCGTAGATCGCGCCCTTCTGCACGGCGATGGTCTTGCCGGCGAGATCTTCGAGCTTGGTGATGGGAGGGGCTGAAGCCAGCGTCATGAAGCGATAGTCGGCATCGACGAAGCCTTCCATGAACAGCAACTGCTGCGCGCGTTCGGGCGTCACAGTGACAACGGCGGCGAGGAAGTCGTAGGTGCCGGCCTGCAGGGCCGGAATGAGGCCGGCGAATTGCGCGCCTTCCACCGTGATCGGGCGCTTGATGCGCTTCGATATTTCGTCGACGACGTCGATGTTGAAGCCTTCAAGGCCGCCCGACAGTTTGGGCATGGCGTGAGGCGCGAAGGTCGAGTCGATTGCCGACTTCAGCGGTTCCTGGGTTTGGGCGAATGCGGGGCTGGCCAAAGCCAGGAGCCCGGCGGCAACGATCATTGCTTTCATCAACACCTCCATTGGTGCGGCCAAACCAGCTCGGCGTCTGGCTCCGCGATCCCTGTCATGAAGGCTAGCGCAATTGTGCAATGGGGGGATATCCCATTTCATGTACATCCTATACGCTCTCGCTGCAGCGCAGAAAAATCGCCTCCTGACCCGGACAATAATGGAATGGACATCGCAACCCTGGTGATGACAGCGGCGGTGCTTCGCTGCGGCAATGTGCGCGAAGCCGCGCGTCAACTTGGCCGCGCACCCAGTACGCTCTCGGCAGCTGTGAAACGGTTCGAACGCTCCATCGCGGCGCCGCTGCTGAATCGCGTGGGTGCAGCGAGCTTTCTCACGCTCGAGGCGCGGCGCATGCTGGATGAGATCGAAGCCGCGGCGAATATTGCGATGGGGATGATCGCGCCCGACCGGGCAGGCGATGCAGCACGAGTTTTCTGCGCCGAGCGTGATGTCAGTCTCACGGCCCTGCAGCGTGTCGCACTGGTTGCGGAAACCGGTAGCGTTCGTCGTGCCGCACGCATCATCCGTCTCGGTCAGCCGCAACTCGCGCGACAGATTTCACGCGTCGAAGATGAACTCGGCAGCGTGTTGTTTCATCGCTCCCGTATCGGTGTCACGCCGACGCCGGTATGCCAGTTGCTGATCACGTCGCTGGCCGAACTTGAAAAAACCATGCAGCGACTGTCGCGGCGCGCGCGCGAACGTTTCCGTTCGACCAATGCCACGATCAGGCTCGGGGCGGTGATGCCGCTCGGTCACGAAAGCAATGTCGCGCGGCTGCTGGCCTTTCTGGTCGCAGCCTGGCAGCGGGATCGGCCGACGCAGCCACTGTTTGTCACCAATGGTACGGCAGAGGATCTGCTCACCGGCCTGAAGGACAAGCGCTGCGATGTGGCATTGATCGACAGCGATACGATCCCCGCCGATGTGTCGTCGCGTGCCCTGGTGCGCTCGAAGCTCGTGATTGTCGGCGCACGCGGTCTGCTCGGTGATCGTCCCGACATTGTGAGTGTGCTTCGGCAGCAGCCGCTTGCGCTGCCGAGCCGCCGCACAGGGCTCGGCCAGGCCGCGCATAAATTGCTGGCTCAATTGCTCACTCAGGCAGAGGTGGACGCGTTGGCCGTCACGGAGATCGACTCGATTCCGATCATCGCCAATCTGATGCTGGACTTCGGCTTTGTGTCAGTCCTGCCGGAAAGCGCACTGGTGTCGTTCGACGAACGTCTCGTGGCTTTGCCGGTCGACCCTGCGCTGGAACTGATCCTTTCGCTGGTCTGGACGCAGACCGAAGGCGCGCGGCGCGGAGCCCGCGCCATTCTTGCGGCCTTGCGTAGCTATGCGCCGGCAACGCCGGCGGCTTCCATGATGGTCAACAGCGACTGACGGGGTCGCCGACCTTCCAGGCTTTCCGTCATTCCTGACGGGATCGACGATCGCGAGCTGCCTGTCGTCCCTGAATATGAATTATAATTCTTGATCTTTTTCAATTTCGTGCATTATGCTGCACGGGAGCGAGCGCGGGTGAGGCAGTGGCTCCACCCGGCGTCCGTCTGCATTGTTAGGCCGGGTCAACCGGTCATCAATTATTTCGAGGGGAGACGAGTCGATGACCACCAAGGGGTTTCTGCGTCCGCTGACGCGGCGCGCCGTGCTGTCCGGGACGGCCGGCGCCGCAACATTCATTGCGACGTCGCCGCTTCATAGCCCGGCCATCGCGCAGAACGCGCCGTTGAAAGTGGGGATGATGCTTCCCTACACCGGGACCTATGCGAAGCTTGGCCAGTTCATCGATGACGGCTTCCGCCTCTATGTCGAACAGAAGGGCGGCAAGCTCGGCGGGCGCGACATTGCGTTCGTGCAGGTGGACGATGAATCGAAGCCGGAAGCAGCCACCGACAACATGAACCGGCTGGTCGGCCGCGAGAAGGCTGACGTCGTTGTTGGCACCGTTCATTCCGGCGTGGCCATGGCCATGGTCAAGGTCGCGCGCGACACCAAGACGCTGCTGATCATTCCGAATGCCGGCGCCAATGACGCGACCGGTCCGGCCTGCGCGCCGAACATCTTCCGCACGTCGTTCTCGAACTGGCAGAGCACCTACCCGATGGGCAAGGTGATGGCCGATGCCGGTATCAAGAACGTGGTCACGATCACATGGCGTTATACGGCCGGTGCCGAGATGATCGGTGCCTTCGCTGAAAACTTCACCAAGAACGGCGGCAAGATCGTCGCGGACCTGACGGTGCCATTTCCGGAGGTGGAATTTCAGGCGCTGATCACGCAGATCGCCCAGTTGAAGCCCGATGCCGTGTTCAGCTTCTTTGCCGGCGGTGGCGCAGTGAAGTTCGTCAAGGACTATGCGGCGGCTGGCCTGAACAAGACCATTCCGCTTTATGGTGCGGGCTTTCTGACCGACGGTACCATCGAAGCGCAGGGCGAAGCCGCCAAAGGCATCAGGACGACGCTGCATTACGCAGACAATCTCGACAATCCCGCCAATCTCGCCTTCCTTAAAGCCTTCAAGGCCAAGACGGGCAAGGACGGCGATATCTATGCCGTACAGGGTTACGATGGCGCGGCGCTGCTGGATATCGGGCTGACCGCCGTCGGCGGCGACTTCACTGCGCGCGACAAGATGATTGCGGCGATGGGAGCTGCGAAGATCGACAGCCCGCGCGGGCCGCTGTCCTTCAACAAGGCGCATAACCCGATCCAGAACATCTATTTGCGCGAGGTCCGCAACGGGCGGAACGAGATGATCTCGGTCGCCCAGGCCGCTGTCGATGATCCGGCGCGGGGCTGCAAGCTGACCTGAAGCACCGTTGCGCGGTCTGTCGATCGAGATCGAATCGTCGATGCCTGTTGCGCGTGACGCCTTCCGTGAAGGAGGCGCGCGCTGCGCAGCCGAGTATGGCCTCATGCCTGATTGTGCCGGCGACTGAAGGTAGCCTGCCGTGGTTGGATTGATCTGATGGACCTCATCACACTAGGCGTTCAGTTGCTGAATGCCGTTCAGTACGGCGCGGTCCTGTTCCTTGTCGCGAGCGGCCTGACGCTGGTGTTCGGCATCCTGGGGGTCATCAATCTGGCCCATGGTGCGTTCTATATGCTCGGCGCCTATCTGGCTTACTGGATCACGTTGATGACCGGTAGTTTTGCCATCGCCCTGCTTGGCGGTGTGCTGGTTGCCTTTATCATCGGCATTCTGCTCGAGACCGTCTTCGTTCGTCTTCTCTATGGCCGGGATCACTTAGCGCAGGTGTTGCTCAGCTTTGGCCTCATTCTCGTCATCGACGAAATCAGGCAGTTGCTGTTCGGCAAGGACGTGCATGCGGTGGCTCCGCCCGCATGGTTGTCGGGATCGATCCAGCTGACCGATAACCTGTCCTATCCGGTTTACCGGCTGGCGATCTGTGTGTTCTGCCTGATGGCGGCACTCGTCATCTTCTTCGTGATCACGCGCACCAAAATCGGCATGATCGTGCGGGCAGGTTCGGAAAATCGCGAGATGGCGCGCGTACTCGGCATCAAGTTCGACCGGGTCAACCGCTACGTCTTCGCCGCCGGCATCGCGCTGGCGGCGCTCGGCGGCATCCTGATCGCACCGATCTCGACAGTGTTCCCCGGCATGGGGGATGGCATGCTGATCCTGTCCTTTGTCGTGGTCGTGCTCGGCGGCATCGGTTCGGTCGCTGGCGCAGCGGTCGGCGCACTGCTGATTGGTCTTACGGATACGTTCGGAAAGGTGTTCTTTCCCAGCGTGTCCAGCATTCTGATCTATGTGGTGATGGCAGCCGTGTTGCTGTGGCGGCCCAGTGGAATTCTCGGACGCCAGGATGCTTGATATGAGCATGCCCAATCTGCGGGTCCGATTGTTCGGCATCGCCTGTCTGGCCATGGCGATTGCGCTGCCGTTCTGTGTATCGACCTACTACACGCAGTTCTTTGCCAAGGCGCTCATCATGGGCATGCTGGCCATGTCACTGAATCTCGTGGTCGGCCATGGCGGTTTGGTGAGCCTCTGCCACGCCGCCTTTTTTGGGCTCGCCGGATACGTGCTGGCGCTGTTGTCGCCGCGTTATGATGCGGCGTCGCTGCTAACGACGCTTCCGATTGCGATCCTGTGCTCCGGCGCGGCGGCCCTGCTGATCGGTGCGCTGGTGCTGCGTACCCGCGGCGTCTATTTCATCATGGTGACGCTCGCCTTTGGCGAGATGCTGTTCTTCTTCTTCCACGATACCAAATTCGCGGGCGGGTCGGATGGTATCTCCATCAATATCCGGCCCGAGATCGCCATTGCCGGCCGCCAATTGCTCGATCTCGACAAGCCCGTGACTTTCTACTTTGTCGTGCTGGGTTTCCTGGTGGGCGTGATCGCTCTGCTCACAATGGTGGTCCGCTCACCGTTCGGGCGGGCGCTGGCGGCAGCCAGGGACAATGAGCGCCGGGCACGGTCGCTCGGCTTTCCGATCTTCCGCCTCCGCCTGACGGCGTTCACCCTGTCCGGCGCGCTGGCCGGCATTGCCGGTTATCTGGCCGCAGCCCAGTTCGGCTTCGTCGCACCGCAGATGCTCGGATGGCACCAGTCGGCGACAATTCTGGTCATGGTGCTGATCGGCGGCCTGCGCTCGGTTACCGGGCCGCTGGTCGGTGCGCTGGTTCTGATCGGCATGGAAGAAGTGCTGAAGGCGCATCTCGACAACTGGAAGCTTGTCGAAGGCTTGATCATCATCGGCATCGTTATCCTGCTGCCCAATGGTGTTCGGCAAATCTGGTCGATGGTGTTCGGGGCGTCGCCGCAACGCGCGGCCGAGATCAAGCCTGCAGCTACGGAAGCCCGTCATGCATGATATTGCGCTGCGTGCCGCTGGATTGCAGAAGCGCTTCGGAGGCCTGCTGGCCGTCTCCGATGTGTCGATCGACATTCGCACCGGCGAGATCCATGCGGTGATCGGCCCCAACGGTGCCGGAAAGTCCACGCTGATTAATCTGCTGGCCGGCGAACTTCTGCCAACCTCGGGGGAAGTCCTGCTGAATGGCGCGGATATCACCTCCTTGTCGCCGGACCGCCGCGCGCGCGCCGGTCTCGGCCGCGCCTATCAGAAGACGACGTTGTTTGCGCAATTCAGCGTGCATGAGAATGTGCGCCTTGCGGCGCAGGCCCGTTCAACGGCGCCGCTCCGGATGTTTGGCGGCGCGCGCAGCGACCGGCCATATCTCCAGTTGGTCACCGATGCGATCGACCGGGTCGGGTTATCCGCACGGTCGCAGATCATGGCCGACAAATTGAGTCACGGCGAACAGCGTCAGCTCGAAATCGCGATGGTGCTGGCGACCAATCCGCAGGTCATTTTGCTCGACGAGCCATTGGCCGGCATGGGGCCATCGGAAGCGCGGGGCATCATCGGATTGATTGCGTCGCTGAAGGCCGATCGTGCGCTACTGGTGGTGGAGCACGATATGGACGCGGTGTTCGAGCTGGCAGACCGATTGACGGTGATGCAGGACGGCCGTGTCATCGCCACAGGTTTGCCGCAGGACGTGCGCGTGGATCCCGGCGTGCGCGCCGCCTATCTCGGTGCTGATGGAGGCATCGCATGACGGCCTTGCTGGAGGTGGAACAGCTCGATGCGTTTTACGGCGCCAGCCAGATTCTGCACGGCATCGATCTGACCTTCACGCCGGGCGAGCAGGTGGCGCTGATCGGCCGCAACGGCATGGGCAAGACCACGCTGCTGCGTTCGCTGATGGGATTGATGCCGCTTTGTCGCGGCAGTTTGCGCTTCCACGGCCGTGATATCCGCAATGCAGCGCCCGAAACGATCGCGCGATGCGGCATGGCACTGGTGCCGGAGGGCCGAGGCATTTTCGGCTCGCTGTCGGTCACCGAAAATCTGGTAATGGCCGCGCGACCTGGCAATCACGGCCGTCAGTCCTGGACCCTGCCGAAAATCTTCGAGCTGTTTCCGCGTCTGCATGAACGCCGCAACAATGGCGGGCATCAGTTGTCGGGGGGCGAGCAGCAGATGTTGACCATCGGTCGTGCGCTGATGACCAATCCCGACATGATCATGATCGACGAAGCCACCGAAGGTCTGGCGCCGCTGGTGGCGCAGTCGATCTGGAAAACATTGGCGATCGTTCGGGGCGAGGGTATCGCGACCATCGTCGTCGACAAGGATTTCCGGAGTCTGGCGAAAATTGCCGACCGGATGGTGATCCTGTCGAAGGGCTGCGTGGTGTTCGACGGAACGCCGGCGGCATTGGCTGCGCAACCGGACGTGCTGGAGCGCCATCTCGGCGTTTGACTGATCAGGCCACGACGACGGTCAAGGCATCGTCATTGGCCGCAAGAATATTGTCGGAAAGTGGCTGCGGCCATTGCACCACCAGACGGCCGAACAGATCGTTGAGCTCTTCCCGTTCAATGGCGTCGTAAAAACAGGGCGTCGTTGCGCGCGCGATGAAGCTGTGCAGCAGGTGCGCGGCATCGTAGTCATAGACGATATCGCCGGGAACGCTTCCCGGTTTGCGCAGCAGGAAGGTTCGCAGGCTGGTCAGGCGTGCCTGCCCGCCATCGGTTGCGGCAAAGGAGAGCACGGTTGCCTGATGTACGATGCGTGGGCCGTCCTGCATCCGGTCATACATCGGCAGCGCGTTGGCGCTGATGACATCGGCGAGATCGCGGAAATCGTTTGAGATATCCTCGGGGTGCAGGGTATTGCGGATCGCCATCGCACCGACGGGATCGAAGCCGCGTGCTCGCAGAAGCTCGCCGAGTGTCACGACGCCGCGCTTCTCAGCCCGAAGGCCTGGGCATTGGTGTTCAACACGCGCGACACCGCGCCGACCAGTTGCGCGGCAGCCTTGTCCTTGCTGAGGCCGGCAGTATCGACAATGGCGGATGCGCGGGCATAGAGCGGTTCGCGGCTCAGCAGGATCGTGCGCAATTCCTGCATGGCAGAGCGGTCATCCGCCATCGGGCGCAAGTCACCCTGGCGACGGACGCGCGCCATATGTTCTTCGGGCTTGGCCTTGAGCCAGATTGTGTAGAACGATGACAATACGCGATCGAAGGTCACGGGTTCCGAGACAATGCCGCCGCCGGTGGCAAGGACGATGGGCTCCTTGCGTGCCAGCAAGCCGTTCAGCGCGGCCTGTTCCATGCGGCGAAAGCCTTCCTGTCCATAGAGCGCGATAATCTCGGCGACCGATAGTCCGTTGTGCTGCTCGATCTCCTTGTTGAGTTCGACGAAGTTCCAGCCGATCTTGTCCGCCAGCAATTTCCCAAGGGTCGATTTTCCGGCGCCGCGCAGCCCGATCAGGGCGATGCCGTTGAATGACGTATAATTCTGGATCGGACTGTGCCCGCGTCCGGCGAGAACATCCTTGGCCTGGGCGATCTGGCTCGGTGTTGCGTTGCGAACGAGATCGCGGATGACCGGCCACTCCGTGGTCGGTTCGTCCGCCGGAATCAGATCTTCGAGATGGGCACCCATGGCGCCGGACACCCGGCGCAGCAGCACGATAGACACGTTGCCCTTGCCGCTTTCCAGCTGCGCGATGTAGCGCTCCGAAATCCCGGACACTTTCGCCAGCACCTTTCGCGACATGCCGCGCAGGCCGCGCATGGTGCGGACGCGCTGGCCGAGCTGTTCAAGAAAGGCGGTTTCGGGATCGGCCTGGTCGGTCATGTGGCGTGCGTGCTCGTAGAGGATTTCAGGAAAGATAATTCCGGATACGATTGACAGCAACCGGAGTTGGTGACTTTATATGAATTATAATTCAAAAAGACGATAGGGAGAGCACCGTGAACAACGGTTGTGGAATCGCCCAAGGTGCAAACGCATCATGAGTGGGCCGTCCAATTCTTACAATGCGGTGACCTGGCTTCTCGACCGCAACATCGATGAGGGCCGCGGCAGCAAGCTTGCCTTCACCGATACCGTGACCGAACTGACCTATGGCGACCTGCAGACCAAAAGCTGCCAACTGGCCAATCTGCTGAAGCGGCTCGGCGTCCGGCGCGAAGAACGCGTCGCGATGATCATGCTCGACACCGTCGACTTTCCGGTGGTGTTCCTCGGCGCGATCCGGGCCGGCATCGTCCCGGTGCCGCTCAATACCCTGCTGACTTCGGAGCAATATGCCTATGTGCTGGCCGATTGCCGGGCACGCGTGTTGTTCATTTCCGCGGCGCTTTTGCCGGCAGTCGACGACATGCTTGGTCGTCTGCCGGATCTTGAGCATGTGATTGTGGTCGGTGGCGCTGGCAATGGCCGCAAGAGTCTGGCCGATGAAGTCAGAAATGAGAGCACAAGCTTCACCACGGTCGCGACCCATGCGGACGAGCCTGCCTTCTGGTTGTACTCGTCCGGATCCACGGGCATGCCGAAAGGCGTTCGCCATCTGCACGCCAGTCTGGAAGCAACGGCGACCACCTATGGCAAGCAGGTTCTCGGCATCCGCGAGGACGATGTCGGACTGTCTGCGGCCAAATTGTTCTTCGCCTACGGCCTCGGCAACGCCATGACATTTCCCATGTCGGTTGGCGCCACGACGGTGCTCAATCCGGAGCGACCTACGCCGGCCACCATGTTCGGCCTGATGCGCCGATATCAGCCGAGCATCTTTTTCGGGGTGCCGACATTGTTCGCGGCGATGCTGAACGATGAGGCGTTCAAAACGGAAGTTCGCCTCCCGCGCCTGCGCATTTGCACCTCGGCCGGCGAGGCACTGCCGGAGGCGGTGGGGAACGGCTGGAAGAGCCGCTTCGGCGTCGATATTCTCGATGGCGTCGGCTCAACCGAACTGCTCCATATCTTTCTGTCGAACGCTCCCGGCGATATCAAATACGGCACGTCCGGCCGGCCGGTGCCAGGCTATCGTGTGCGGCTCGTCGATGATGCTGGCCTCGACATCGCCGATGGAGAAATCGGCGAGTTGCTCGTCGATGCGCCGTCTGCCGGCGAGGGATACTGGAATCAGCGCAGCAAGAGTCGTCGCACCTTTGAAGGTCATTGGACGCGCACCGGCGACAAATATGTGCGCGACGCCGACGGCCGCTATACGTTCTGCGGACGTGCCGATGACATGTTCAAGGTATCCGGCATCTGGGTGTCCCCGTTCGAAGTCGAGAGCGCGCTGATCGCGCATCCCGCCGTATCCGAAGCGGCAGTCGTGCCGGAGGCCGACGCCGAGGGACTTTTGAAGCCGAAGGCCTTCGTGGTGCTGAAGCCGAATGCCGTGGTCGAGGGCCTGCGCGAATCCTTGAAGGATCACGTCAAGCAACGGATCGGTCCGTGGAAATATCCACGCTGGATCGAGGTTGTCGATTCCCTTCCCAAAACAGCCACCGGAAAAATCCAGCGCTACAAATTGCGCGATGGAACTGCGGTCTGAAACCGAGAGATAGATGACAAGATGAGCGCATTGCAATCTGCGGGACGGTTGACCATCGGTGCGTCCGAACTTGAATACCGCATGATCGGTCCGCACCCGGACGCGGCGCCGACCATCGTGCTGCTGCATGAAGGGCTGGGCTCGGTCGCGCTGTGGGGCGACTTCCCGGACAAGCTTCAGGCAGCGACCGGGGCTGGCGTCTTCGTCTATTCGCGCGCCGGATATGGCGCGTCGACGCCGGTCGCGTTGCCGCGTCCGCTGGACTACATGCATGTCGAAGCACTTGAGGTACTGCCGCAGCTGCTCGATGCCATCGGCTTTCGCCGCGGCTTGCTGGTCGGTCATTCCGATGGCGGATCCATCGCGGCGATCTATGCCGGCGGCATTCAGGACCATCGCATTCGCGGCGTCTCGATGATCGCGCCGCATTTCGTCGTCGAGGATATTTCCGTCACGTCGATCGCCGAGATCAAGACGGCCTACGAACAGGGCGACCTGAAAGCCAAGCTCGCGCGCTGGCATGATGACGTCGACAATGCGTTCTATGGCTGGAACGGCGCCTGGCTCGATCCCAAGTTCCGCGACTGGGATATTTCCGACTATCTCGCTTATGTGCGCGTGCCCGTACAGATCGTGCAGGGCGCGGACGATCACTACGGCACCATGAGACAGATCGAGATCGCCGAGACGGAATGCTATTGCCCGGTGGACGTGACCATCGTTCCGGGCGCTGCGCATTCACCGCATCGCGAAGCCCCCGAAGTGACGCTGGATGCCGTGGCGGAGTTCGCCAATCGTCTGTTGCGTTTTCACGGCGAGGGTGAACTGCGCGCCGCCTGAGCAGGCAGCATCGTGGTCACCGTTGCACCCTTGGCGATGCCGCGTTGGCCCTATCGGCTCGACAAAGACACAGAGGCTGATCACGACACGCTCGCGCAGGCCAAGGCATTGGTGCGGGAACGTTATGTCGGCTTCGTCCCGGCAGATGATCCGGCGTTGCGGTATGGCCTCGCACTGAACGATGCCGGCTTCTTCTGGGAAGCTCACGAAATTCTCGAGGCCGTCTGGAAGGTCGCGCCGCAAAGAGGGCGCGACCGGATTCTGCTACGCGCCTGTATTCAGGTTGCCAATGCCAATTTGAAACTCAGCCTGCAGCGGCCGCACGCGGCACGTCGATTGCTGCAGGACGCACTGTCCGAACTCGATGAACTCGCCAGGCGCCCGAAGGGTATCGCCGGGAGCTTTTCTGAGAGTTTTCCGGCCGCGGCGCTGGCGTCTGCGCTCGCGCATCGACTGGCGATCGGCGAGGCCGGGCGGGGTCCGATCAAGATCACCGGAACATGAAAAAAAGTGCATGATTCCATCGGATTCCTCTGGACGCCCTCGATATCATGAATTATTGTGCATATAATCAAGGCGCTCAGCGCATCAATCAAGACTGTCAAAGGGTGGAGCATGGCCGCAGAGCAACGCGTTCTCTCGAACGGCGCCAAATTTATCGACTTCCAGACCGATCCGTCGCGCTACCGCCACTGGAAGCTCAGTGTCGATAAGGCCGTCGCGACGCTCACCATGGATGTCGATGAGAATGGCGGTCTGTTCGAGGGCTATCAGCTCAAACTGAATTCCTACGATCTCGGCGTCGACATCGAACTGGCTGATGCCGTGCAGCGGCTTCGCTTCGAATATCCCGAGGTCAAGGTGGTGCTGCTGCGCTCCGGCAAGAACCGCGTGTTCTGCGCCGGCGCCAATATCCGCATGCTGGCCGGCGCGACCCACGCCCACAAGGTCAACTTCTGCAAATTCACCAACGAAACCCGCAATGGCTTCGAAGACTCCAGCGAAAACTCCGGCCAGCATTTCATTTCGGTGATCAACGGTACCGCTGCGGGCGGTGGCTACGAACTGGCGCTGGCAACCGATCACATCATCATGGCGGACGATGGCTCGGCGGCGGTGGCGCTGCCGGAAGTGCCGCTGCTGGCGGTGCTGCCGGGCACCGGCGGCCTGACGCGCGTGGTCGACAAGCGCAAGGTGCGCCGCGATCACGCAGATTACTTCTGCACCATCGAGGAAGGCATCAAGGGCAAGCGCGCAGTGGCGTGGCGGCTGATCGATGACATCGTTGCCAACAGCAAGCTTGAAGCCAAGGTCGCGGAGCGGGCCAAGGAATTCCTGACGACATCGAAGCGCAACGGGACCGGCGAAGGCCTCAAGCTGGCGCCGCTGAAACGCCGCTTTGACGATGGCGGTATCCGCTATGGTCTGGTCAATGTCGATATCAATCGCGCCGAGCGGATTGCCACGATCTCGATCAAGGCTCCCGAAGGCCCGGCACCGTCAGATATCAATGGAATGATCGCGCAGGGCGACAGTTTCTGGCCGCTGCAGGTAGCGCGCGAGCTGGACGATGCGATCCTGCATCTGCGGATCAATGAACTCGAGACCGCCATGCTGGTGTTCAAATCGCATGGCGACGGCGCCAATGTGCTGACCCACGACGCCTTTCTCGAAGCGCACAAGGCGCATTGGCTGGTCAACGAGATCCGACAATATTGGAAGCGGGTGCTGAAGCGCATCGATGTGACCTCGCGCACGCTGGTGACGTTGGTCGAGCCAGGCTCGTGCTTTGTCGGCACGCTGGCCGAACTCGTCTTCGCCGCGGACCGCTCCTACATGCTGGTCGGCCAGAAGCAGGGTGACAACCGCGCGCCGCCCGCCATCGTGCTGAGCGCGATGAATTTCGGGCCTTATCCGATGAGCCACGGGCTGACGCGGCTGCAGTCGCGTTTCCAGGCCGATCCGGAGGATGTCACCCGCGCGGAAGCGCGGATCGGCGAGCCGCTCGATGCGGAAACCGCCGAGCAGCTCGGGCTCGTCACCTTCGCGCTCGATGACATCGACTGGGATGACGAGGTGCGTGTGTTCTTCGAAGAACGCTGCAGCTTCTCACCCGACAGCCTCACAGGCATGGAAGCCAATCTGCGCTTTGTCGGGCCTGAGACGATGGAATCGAAAATCTTCTCGCGGCTCACAGCCTGGCAGAACTGGATCTTCCAGCGGCCCAATGCGGTTGGCGAAAACGGCGCGCTTGGACGTTACGGCACCGGCCAGAAGGCAGAGTTCGACATGACGCGCGTGTAAGCCTCCGCAGCTGGACCAGCGCGCCATGTGTCACTCTTTGGATAAATGCAAGTCGGTTGCTTGCCCAATTCGAACGATCAGAAATACAGCGGGAGATCGCAGTCATGAACATTATGAATGTCGACTACAGCACCAAGATTCCGAACAACGTGAATCTGGCCGAGGATCGCCAGGTGCTCAAGGCGCTGGAGGGATGGCATCCCGGCTATCTCGATTGGTGGAACGACATGGGGCCTGAAGGTTTTCAGGAATCCCTCGTCTATTTGCGCACCGCGATATCCGTCGATCCCAAAGGCTGGGCCAAGTTCGACTATGTGAAGATGCCTGAATATCGTTGGGGCGTGCTGCTGGCGCCGCAGGACACCGAGCGCAAGGTGAATTTCGGACGACACATGGGCGAACCCGCCTGGCAGGAAGTCCCCGGCGAATATCGCGCGATGCTCCGCCGTCTCGTGGTGATCCAGGGCGACACGGAGCCGGCGTCGGTCGAACAGCAGCGCCATCTCGGCCAGACCGCGCCGTCGCTCTACGACTTGCGCAACCTGTTCCAGGTCAACGTGGAAGAGGGCCGGCATCTCTGGGCGATGGTCTATCTGCTGCAGAAATATTTCGGCCGCGACGGCCGCGAGGAGGCCGACGATCTTCTCCGTCGCCGCTCGGGAGATGCCGATGCGCCGCGCATGCTCGGTGCATTCAATGAAGCCACGCCAGACTGGCTGTCCTTCTTCATGTTTACCTTCTTCACCGACCGCGACGGCAAGATGCAGTTGGAGAGTCTGGCGCAATCCGGCTTCGACCCGCTGTCGCGCACCTGCCGCTTCATGCTGACGGAGGAGGCGCATCATATGTTCGTCGGCGAGACCGGCGTCGGCCGCGTGTTGCAGCGAACCTGCGAAGCGATGAAGGCGGCGGGGATCGAGGATCCCAACGCGATCGAGAAAATCCGTGCGCTCGGCGTGATCGATCTGCCGACCATGCAGAAGAAGATCAACCTGCATTATTCGCTGTCGCTCGACCTGTTCGGTTCGGAAGTTTCGACCAATGCCGCGAATTTCTACAATTCCGGTCTGAAGGGCCGCTTCCAGGAGACCAAGATCGAGGACGATCACCAGCTCACCAATGACATCTATCAGGTCCTGAAATTCGTCGATGGCGAAATCAAGCTGGTCGACGAACCGGCGCTGACCGCGCTCAACATGCGTCTGCGCGACGATTACACCGCGGATTGCGCCAAGGGCGTTGAGCGCTGGAACAAGATCATCGAGAAGGCCGGCGTCAATTTCCGCTTCGATCTGCCTCACACCGCGTTTCATCGCCAGATCGGTGAGTTCCGCGATGTGAACGCCTCGCCGAAGGGGATTATCATGAGCGATGCCGCCTGGGCGAAAGCCAGGAACGACTATCTGCCATCCGGTGAAGATGGTGATTTCATCGCATCGCTGATGACGCCGGTGAGTGAGCCGGGCAAGTTCGCCAGCTGGATCTCGGCACCCAAGGTCGGGATCGACAACAAGCCCGGCGATTTCGAATATGTGAAGATTGCGGCCTGAAACGAGCGCACACGGCGGAGGGACTTCCAGCTTCCTTCCGCCGCTGTCAGTCCTCGATGGCACGCGCGGGATTTGCCATGAACGCTCCTTTCAAACAGCATTTGATCGATCCGGAAATCTGCATCAGGTGTAACACCTGTGAGGAGAGCTGCCCGGTCGATGCGGTGACGCATGACGACAATAACTATGTCGTCAACGCGGATATCTGCAACTACTGCATGGACTGCATTTCACCGTGTCCGACCGGCGCGATCGATAACTGGCGCGTGGTCGCGGCGCCGTATTCGCTCGAGGAGCAGTTCTCCTGGAGCGACCTGCCGGCGCAGGAGGAACTCGCGGATAATAGCGTCGGCGCGGGCGCCATCGAGGCGCTGGAAGATGAAATCGGTGCGTTGCTCGAAGAAGCGCGCAAGGGGATGGGCGGCAAGCCGGTGGCGCCGCCCTCATCGAGCAAGGCGTCGGTCAACCTTTACAACCGCGGCAAGCCTGCGCTGGCTACGGTGACTGGTAATTTCCGGCTTACCCACGCGACGGCCGACTCGGACGTGCGCCATATCATCCTGGATTTCGGCGAGCAGCCGTTTCCTATCCTCGAAGGTCAGAGCATCGGCATTGTCGTGCCGGGCTCGGGCGCGGACGGCAAGCCGCATCAGGTGCGACTCTATTCGATCGCTAGTTCGCGCGATGGCGAGAAGCCGAATGCCAACAATCTCGCGCTGACCGTGAAACGTGAGCCCGGTGGGCTGTGCTCGAATTACCTGTGCGATCTGCCGCGTGGCGCAAAGGTCGAAGTCACCGGGCCGTTCGGCGCCACCTTCCTGCTGCCGAACGATCCGTCGGCGAATGTTCTGATGGTCTGTACCGGCACAGGCTCTGCGCCATTCCGCGGCTTCACGGAGCGCCGCCGGCGCGCGATGCCCGGCGCGCCCGGGCGATTGCTTCTCTTCTTCGGTGCCCGCCGCCCCGAGGAGCTGCCCTACTTCGGCCCGCTGCAAAAGGTTCCGGAGGAGTTGCTGGGCAAGCACTTCTGCTATTCGCGCGTGCCGGGCGAGCCGCGGATCTATGTGCAGGATCGTATCCGCAGCGAAGCTGCTGCAATCACCTCGCTGCTACGCGACGCGCAGACCCACGTCTATATCTGTGGGTTGAAAGGAATGGAAAGCGGCGTTGAAGAGGCCTTCGCCGATATTTGCCGTGCGGCGTCGATGGACTGGTCGGATCTGAAAGTGACGATGCGTGGCGGCGGAAGATATCACGTCGAGACTTACTGATCGACGTTGTGTCCGATCCGAGCCGGAAATGGCGGGATCGATTGAATAGCCCTAATAAAAACAAGAGCGGGCGCGTTACGGGGGAGACAAATGATGGCCTTGAACGGCAGCGATGGACCTGACACGCACAGCGTATTCTTCCTGACACCCTCCGTAACCGCTGAACCGCATGCCGACGGAACGATCGTGCTTCGATCCGGCACGGCGCTGCGTCCCTATGCGCGTTGTGTCGGGGACTGGCTCGAACATTGGGCACAGGAGGCACCGGAGCGGATCTTTCTGGCGGAGCGCTCCAGTCCGGATTTGCCCTGGGTGACGCTGAGCTATGCCGAGACGCTTCGGCGGGTACGCGGCGCGGGCAGCTGGATTCTCGCGCAGGAGATGAGTGCGCAGCGGCCCCTCGCTGTGCTGTCCGACAACGGCATCGAGCATGCGGTTTTGGCCCTGGCGGCGATGCACGCCGGTGTGCCCGTCGCTGCGATTTCCCCGGCCTATTCGCTGATGTCGAAAGATTTCGAAAAGCTGCGTGGCGCGATCCAGCTTCTCGATCCGGGTGCCATCTACGTCTCGAACCTGCATCAGTTCGGTCCGGCCCTCGCTGCGATCGCCCCGTTTCACTCTGCCGCCATCATCGGCGGTGACGCGATCGGCGGAGAGGAGTGGTCATATGCTGATGTGGTCACGACACCGGTAAGCGCAGCCATCTATCGGGCCTTTGCAGCGATTGATGCCGATACGATCGCCAAGTTTCTGTTCACGTCGGGATCGACCGGTGCGCCGAAGGCGGTCATCAATACCCAGCGCATGCTGACCTCGAGCCAGCAGGCCAAGGCACAGACTTGGCCGTTTCTCGAAGCTCCGCAGAACGAGCTCGTTCTTCTCGACTGGCTGCCCTGGAGTCATACCTTCGGCGGAAACCACAATTTCAATATGGTGCTGCGCAATGGCGGAACGCTGTACATCGACAGCGGCAAGCCCGCGCCCGGATTGTTCGCGACGTCCATTGCCAATCTGCGCAGCATCATGCCGACGGTCTATTTCAACGTGCCGCGCGGCTTCGATATGCTTGTCGCCGCCCTGCGGAAGGACGACGAGTTGCGAGAGCGATTCTTCAACGAGGTGATGTTCGTCTTCTATGCCGGTGCGGCTCTGCCGCAGAGCACATGGTTGGCGCTGGAGACGCTTTCCATCGAGACAATCGGGCACCCGTTGCCGATGGTCTCCGCCTGGGGATCGACGGAAACATCGCCACTCGCGACCGATTGTCATTTTCAGGCGCCGAGATCAGGCAATATCGGCGTGCCGATTCCCGGGACGGAGCTCAAGCTCGTGCCCTCGGACGGCAAGTTGGAGGTGCGGGTGCGGGGGCCCAATGTAACGCCGGGCTACTGGAAGGCGCCGGACCTCACCGCGAAGGCTTTTGACGCGGACGGTTTCTATCTGATCGGCGATGCCGTTGCATTTGCGGACCCGGCTCATCCCGAGCAGGGCCTGCTGTTCGACGGGCGCATCGCCGAGGACTTCAAGCTGACATCGGGCACATGGGTCAATGTCGGAACGCTGCGCGTGGCAGGAATTTCCGCATTGGCGCCGCTGGTTCAGGATATTGTCGTGGCCGGCCACGGCGGCGAGGATGTGCGCTTCCTGCTCGTTCCCAACCTGGCTGCCTGCCGCACGGTGTCCGGCTTGCCGGAGTCAGCGAGCATCGATGCTGTGCTTGGCTGTGAAAATGTACGTTCGTCCATCGAGAAAGGGCTCGGCAAACTGACGGCGGCAGGTGGAGGGTCTTCCACCTATGCAACTTGCGCGCTTTTGCTGGCAGAGCCGTTATCTGTCGATAGCGGCGAGATTACCGACAAGGGCTATGTCAACCAACGCGCCGTTTTGGCGCGCCGTGCAGTCGACGTGGAAGATCTGAACAGGGGAGTGTCAGGTCGCTTGATAATCTGCGCAAGCACCGAGCAATACGCACGTCATGCCTAGCGGGGAGGTTCACGATCCGGACGATGCATTGCGATCAAAGAGAATAACGTGTCGATGGTGAAGGAATCTGGTCGGGCGACCAAGCAGATGCTCTGCCGATGCGATCACCTGTCACATGCTGTGTCATGTCGTCGTCATACGCCGGGGCGCCCGGCGTGATCAAATATGGGGCTCTTCCCCAGAGCACATGGATCGCCGCGAGGGCATTCGCGCTTTCCGCGAGGTCGCCTTTCCCTCCAGGAGGCGACCTCGTTTGTTTCTGGAGACGGTTCATGCGGAGTGTTCGCGGAACGTGTCCGATCCGCAGGCGTGTTGAGTTGAACTGACTTCTACTCCTGGTGCAGACCGGACTCCGGGATTCTTCTGACCCAGTGAGATTTCACGCGACACACACGGCGACTCACGGCGCTGCATCATTCTGGTCTGTCAGGGCCGCGCGAAGAAACGTTGATGCGACGGATCGGAAAATTTGAAATCCTGTTCCGCCGATCGCTCGAACTATGAAGTTTCTTCTCAGGCAAACTGAGTATGACGCGGGGAACTGCTCAGATGAGCCATTACCGCATTTCTCGACAAGTTCTGCGATTTGCTCGGCCGCTTGGTCAGCAGGCGAGCCGGTCGAGGCATCATGTGCCCTAAATGAAAAACCCGCCGGCTAGGGCGGGGTTTTGCAGGCAGTCGTCTCGATTTTGGTTCATTATTCAAAGCCACGAGTTTACTGCCCCCGCGTAGGAGCCTGTTTCACATTCATTTGGTGTCGGGTGTGGAGTGGGCCCCCCGGGGCGGACAGGTTCAGGCCGCTGGATTGACCGTCTGCCGGGCGTGTTGCTTCTCAAATTGTGCGGGGCTGATATAGCCGAGAGCTGAGTGTAGCCTTCGGGTGTTGTAGACGTAGTCAAATGAATTTGGGAAGATTCTCGGCAACATCGGCGAGGGTCTCGAATGCCATTGGATAAACGCCCTCAATCTTCAGCGTCTTCATGAAGCTTTCGGCCTTGGCGTTGTCGTACGGATTTCCTCGCCGACCCATGGATCCTTTGATGCAGTGCTCGGCAAGGTAGTCGCGGTAGATCTTGGCAGCGTATTGGGATCCGCGATCGGAATGATGGACGCAGCCAGGCGGCGGCTGTCGCTTCTCGATCGCGACGGACAGGGCAGCGAGTGCCAATCGCGCGTCGATGGAGCGGCTGATGGCATAACCAACGACGCGCCGGGACCAGGCATCCAGAATGACGGCGACATAAACGAAGCCACCGACGATGGTGACGTAGGTGATATCGGCGACCCAAAGCTGGTCGGGTCCGTCAAGCGCCACGGTTTTGGCAAGGTTGGGAAAGATCGGTTGGTCGTGGTCGCTATCCGTCGTTGTCGTGAAGCGGCGTCGCATTCTGGGTTGGAGGTCATGCTCGCGCATGAGACGGCGGACCTTCTTGTGATTGACGACCACGCCTTGCTGCCTGAGGGCGGCTTGGACCCGGCGCCAGCCATAGTGCTCGAACTCGTCGCAGATCCCAGCCATCGCCGCGACGATGGCTGTATCGTCGGCCGCACGGATCGGTTCGTCGTAGAAAGTGGAGCGGGCCATTCCCATCAGGCTGCATCCCTCGGCAACGCTGATGCCGCGGGGCCTACAATAGCGGATGTGGTTTCGCTTCTCGGCCGAGGTCGTGGCCGAAGAGCCCCCTTTAGAAACTCCAGTTCGAGAGCCTGCTTGCCAACCAGGCGCTCGAGTGCGGCAATGCGCGCTTCGTAGGTCTCAAGCAGACCGGCTGAAGCGACGTCCTCATCGAGCGCGCCTGCCTGATACTTTTCGACCCAGATGCGGATCAGGTTACGGGAGACATTGTGCCGCTTCGCGAGCCCGTGCAGCGTCTCGCCGCCCAGATACTCCTGCGACACCTGCCGTTTGAACTCGACGCTGTGGGTTCGGTGCTTTGCCATGGCCTTCATCCTCTGAAAGCCCGGCCGTCCGGTCAATTACTGAAAGCCAACCTGTCCGCCCCGAGGGGCCCACTCCATAGTTCGGTACAATAAAAACATCGTACTCGGTACGTGTAATCGATTGCCGCCTCCCAACGGCGCTATCGACCGCGGTCTTAGTCGCTTGATCGGGAGGATTCGACCTGCACCGCCCGGCGTGCCAGCCGCTCCGGGGCGCCTGGCCGACGTTGAGCGCCGACATGCGGCGTCGAGTCGAGCACTTCGACAGTCGCCGTTGCTCCGGCGACGAGTTCGCTGCGCTCACTGTGATCAAGCGCTATCCGGACCGGAACTCGCTGGGCCAACCGCACCCAATTGAAGGTCGGATTGACGTTGGCAAGTAGGGTTGCACCAGCGCTGCGATCACGATCTTCGATACCGGACGCGACGCTTTCCACTCGTCCTTGCAACGTGTGGTCACTGCCCAGCAGCCGCACGCTGACAGCTTCGCCGAGATGTATACGTGGCAGCTTGGTCTCCTCGAAATAGCCCTCGACACGCAACGTGTCCGAGTCGAGCAGCGCCATCACGCCCTTGCCGGTCGTGAGGTAGGTCCCCGGACGCAGCTCCATGTTGGTGACGACACCGTTGACGGCGGCGCGCACTTCGCTGCGTTCGAGGTTGAGTTTCGCGAGCCCGAGGTCGGCGACCGCCTGGTCATACGCGGCCTGAGCCGAGCCCTGGGTGGCAGTGACCTGGTCCATCCTCTGCGTCGAGACGACGATGCCCGGCGTCAGCGCGCTGTAGCGCTTCAGGTCGGCATTGGCCTCCTCGAGCATGGCGCGTTTGCCAAGCAGCAACGCCTCGGCCTGCTTGAGCGCAATCTCATAGCGCGACCGATCGATCCGAAATAGCACATCTCCGCGATTGACTTTTTGGTTATCCGTGACGAGCACGTCGGTGACGAAGCCGGAGACGTCGGGCGCTACCGGAACCACGTCGGCCCTGACGTGGCCGTCGCGCGTCCATGGCTCGTTCATGTAATAATCCCAGAGCTTGTAGCCAGCCCATAGCGCGACCAGAACCACGAGGCCGGTCAGCGAGAGCCGACCCAACGAATTCAGAAAGGCTTTCATGACAGCAACTCCTTGGAAGCAAGGTTCGGCAGGGGCGCGACACCGTCGCGGGCTTCTTGATCCCGGCGGCGCTCGGCGGCTTCGAAGTCGTGCATGCCGGTCTGCCATTGCAGGCCGACAATTGTTCCCTTCACGGGCTGCAGTAAAAAGAGTGCGGCAAGCGCGGTAACGGGTACCCAGATCAACAATTGAAGCCAAACGGGGGGTGAATAGGCCATCTCGACGGCAAGCAGCGCCGGCACGACAAGGTGACCAACGACGGCGATCACAAGATAGGCTGGAAGGTCGTCTGCGCGTTGTGGCGTGTAATCCTCGCCACAAACCTCGCAGCTGTCGACCACTTTCAGAAAGCGGCCGAACAGACGGCCCTGATCGCAGTTCGGGCACTTCATCGTGAATCCGCGCCATAAGGCTTTCGGAAGCGAAACAGAGGCGTTCATGAGAAAAACTCCTTGGAAGCGAAGACGAGGCTGGTGAGCAGGCAGACATAAATCGCGAAATCGAGCAGTGCAGGATGCCAGACATGGCGATAAAGGCCGGCCCACGTGATGGCCTTGCTCACGGATCTCGCGAGCGCGTAGGCAACAACGGCCCAAAGCAAAAAGCTCGGAACGATCACACCAAACAGATCGAGTTGGTATTTCATGCGGCCACCCTTCTTTGCTCGTCCTGGTGCGGCTGATATGGCGCCTCTTGCGGAAACAGCCCGGCGCGAATGCCGACAAGCCCGAAAAGGGCATCATTCCGTGCCGCGCCTACCGGCTCCTGCAAGGCAGCGGCAATCGTGTTGTCGAGCTGACCGAGCAGTTCGTCCGGCAGCGGGCCAACCACATGAGACCGGCCGATCGCGGCAAGATGCCCGAGAAGGGTCCCGACCGGGTCGTTTGACGCGCGTGACAAGACAAGGCCAGCCTGCCGGAGATCAATGATATTCAGCGCGGTTCGAAGCTGGCGCAGATTCGCAGCGTCGCGCCTCGTCTCGGCGGGAACCACGGCAATGCGCGCGGCAAGCAGGGCCAGCCGATGCTGCATGAGACTGGCGATCGCGGCGCGATCTCCGGGCGCCTGGCGGTCGGCGACCGCGGCGAGCGTCCGCCAATTGCTTCGCAGCAATCGGTTCGCGATCCAGGCGCTTCCGAGGAAACGAACGATGCCGCAGGTGACGGCCGTGAGCGCAACGCCGACCACCAGAGCAACACTGGCATTGGCGAAAGAAGCAAAGCTGCCCTCGTAGGACGATTGCAGCGCCAGTTGTACGGACGTGAAGATGCTAAACCAGCTACCAAGAAGGGCGGTCGCGGGCCGCGCCGCCATCCAGCCGAACAACACGAAGGCCGGCGCGAGCGCGGCGATCAACATCTCGATCGTCGTGAGCCGCGGCAACACACCGAAAGTGTAGATTCCGGTGATCGCGACAACGGCGAGAATCACCACGCAGAAGGTGCGGAATGCCGGGCGGGGATCGTCCAGGCTGGAGAGAAACGATCCGGCCAGAGCGGCGAACAGTGCGGCGGATGCGCCATCGGCCCAGCCAGTCAAGATCCAAAATGCACAGCAGGCAATGACCGAAAGCGCCGTCGCCACGCCGGCCCAAACCGCAAGCCCATGATCGCGGTGCGGGACGGCGACCGTCAGCGTGCCGGATTTGAACGCGAGTTTGAGCTGGTCCGGGCTGCGGCCATCGGCGATTGCCTCGCGCAGCAGCCAGCAATCCTGCACGACATCCACAAGATCGCGAAGCCGGAGTGCGAGGCCGGCGACCGTGAGGTCGACCCAGCCGGCATCGGCATCCAGCGTCGGTCGGATTTCGTCCAGCGCCGCGAGCAACGCGTCGGCCTCCTCACCATCACGACCGCCCGCTTCGAGCCATCGCGCGATCCTTGCGCAGATTACGGCAATGCGTGCCGAGCCCTCTTCGTCCGAGTCGAGCGCGATTCTGAGGTCCTCGATCGATCCCAGCAATGGGAGCAGCGCCAGCATGTGCTGCCGCAACCGCCGCAGCCCTCGCACCATGTTAGCGGAAGTAGCGGCCTCATAGTCGAGATGCCGGCTGAGCTGGTCGATCTCGGTGGCCGCCGCGGCAAGCCGCATGCGTTCGTTGTCACGCTCTTGTCCGCTGCCGCTGCCGGTCACGACATCCAACCCAAGTCGGCGGGCTTCGGCAAGCCAGGCGTCCGCTTTGGCTGCAATTGCGGACGCGACGCTCCGTGGCATCACCAGTGTCGAGGCGACGCTCGCAACGACGATACCAAGCAGTATTTCCTGCACGCGCGAGGAGACGATGTCGAACGTCAATTCGGGTGCCGAAAGGATGGGAAAACCGAGCAGGGCCACGGTGTAGCCGGATAATAAGAACACGTAGCTACGCGGGGTGCCATCAATAAGCGAAAAATATAGACAAACGCCGACCCACAGCGCGATGGCGAGGCTCAACAATTCGGGGGCATCGACGAGATTGGGGACTAACACAATCGTTCCCGTTGCGCCGATCAGCGTTCCCGACACGCGATAGAGCGCCTTCGATCGTGTTGCCCCGGTCAACGGATTGGAGGTGATGTAGACCGACGCCATCGCCCAGTAGGGACGCGGCATATCTAGCCAGAGCGCAATTGAGAACGCCAGCATGGCTGCTGCAAACGTCCTCAGCGCAAAGATTGAAGCGGTGTGTCGAGACAAGAATGATGGTATCTGTTTCATGGCGTAGCCGAAAAAAAGTGGAGGTGCGCGCATTTCGTGCACGGCCATAAACTCTAAGAGGCGTTTCGAAGCGTGCGGAAGGCCGCCCGCATTTCTGCGACAAAGAGGCCCGGCTGTTCCCACGCCGCAAAGTGGCCGCCTTTTTCGAGCTTGTTGTAGTGGATCAGGTTCGGATAGGCGCGCTCTGCCCAGCTCCACGGAGCTTGATAAATCTCGTCGGGAAAAGCGCTTACCGCGACAGGGATCTTGACGCCCCGGACATCGAAGAAGCCTCCACCGGTCGAGATCTGCGTTGTGTCCCAATAAAGGCGCGCCGATGACACCGCGGTGTTCGTCAGCCAGTAGAGCGTGACGTTGTCGAGGATGTCATCACGCGTGAGCCCCTCGGTTTCTCCGTCGAAGACACGCGCGATGAGCTTGTAGCTGCGGATATCGTGATCGATCATCCACGCGGCGAGCCCAACCGGCGAATCCGCGATGCCGTACAGGGTTTGCGGGCGGTTTGACATCTCCAGGGCGTATGCAAGCCCTTTTCCGTAGAAATCGGCCAGTTGATCCCACGCTTTGCGTTCCTCCGTGGTGAGATCGGTGGGCGGCGCCTCGTGATACGCAAGCGCCTTTGAGACATCAGCCGGAACCGTGGCTGCCATATTGGTGTGGATGCCAAGCAGTCCTGCTGGCCGTTGCAGGGCCATCACCTCCGACACAGCGTTCCCCCAGTCGCCGCCCTGTGCGACATACTTCGCGTAACCGAGGCGCTGCATCAGCGTCGCCCAAGCACGGGCGATGGTGACGGGAGTCCAGCCCGGCACCTTCGGCTTGCCCGAGAAGCCATGGCCGGGCAACGACGGAATCACGACGTGGAAGGCGTCGGAGGCGCTACCGCCATGAGCGGTGGGATTAGTCAGCGGTTCGATGATCTTCAACTGCTCGATGATCGAGCCCGGCCAGCCATGCGAGATGACAAGCGGCAGCGCGTCGTGATGCTTCGAGCGAACGTGAATGAAATGAATATCAAGGCCGTCGATCTCGGTGACAAACTGTGGCAGGGCGTTGATCCGCGCCTCGACCTTGCGCCAGTCATATTCGGTTGCCCAATAGCGCGCGAGCTTTTCTGTAGTCGCAAGCTGAACGCCTTGTGAGGCGTCGCTGACTGTCTCCCGATCCGGCCATCGCGTCGACAACACGCGTCGTCGCAGATCGGCAAGCTGCTCTTCTGGTATATCGACGCGGAACGGACGGATTGCGTCACTGGTGGGCGCGGCGGCCAAGGGCGAAGGCAGCAAACTTGCGGCACCGGCGACTACGATACCCATCGCAGCTATCCCCAAAAGCCCGCGACGATCCTGGTCGATCACTTCGGTAATGGTAGTATTCATGATGCTCACCTTGATTTTAGTTCCACTATTGACGGAGATCTTGGATGCGCCGGCTAAGCACTGAGCTGCTTATGTTGGTGCAGGTAGCGGGGAGCTGGAACAGCGCTGGAGAGCTTGGGCGACATGGCACGGCGCGCCGCCTCGTAGCGATCCCATTCCGCTTGGTTGGGAAGTGAGGGAATAGTCACGGTCTCGCCGAGATCGAAGCCCGCCAGGGCGGCGTCAACCATGTCGTCAGCTGACATCACGATCTCCGCGGGCAGCTGGTGAATCGGTTTGCCGGAAATATCCCAAAATTCAGTCGCCGTAGCGCCGGGAAGGACCGCTTGAGCGCGAATGCCCTTGTCAGCGAGTTCGTGAACGAGAGAATGAGTAAGCGCCAGCACGAATGCCTTGGTGCCCCCGTAGATGCCGTTCAATCGCTCCGGTGCGATCGCGACGATCGAGGAGATATTGATGATCGTACCGCCGCCGCGGCTCGCAAATCCCGGGACCGCCGCATAGGTCAGGCGAGTCGGCGCAGTGACATTCAGGCGGATCATTTTTTCCATCTTGTCTACATCGGAGGCAAGCAGCGGCTTAACGGCACCGAGGCCGGCGTTATTGACCAACATGGAAATCCCGGCATTGGTCCGCAGAATGTCCTCTACGCGCCGCAGGTCCGCCGAAGAGGTGAGATCAGCTTGGACTGTCTGCACATTCCGGCCGGTATCTCTCGTGAGATCACGCGCCAGTGATGCAAGCCTATCCATATTGCGGGCGACCAAAATGAGGTCATGGCCGCGCTTCGCCAGCCGGTCGGCGTAGACCGCCCCGATACCACTCGATGCACCGGTAATGAGCGCAATGCCCTTGGTCTCAGTCGTATCCATGTCCGTCTCCTGTGCGTTGATCGACTACCTTGTCGGTCCTGGAGATAGGCTCTCCTCAGCTGTTCGGTATCTGACAAACCCGAGATGTATCCTTCCAAAAAACGGAAACAGACATGGATCGTTTCGAAGCGATGTCGATGATGCCGGCGGTTACTGAGACTGACGGCCAGCACGCCGCCGCGCACAAAACGTCGTTCGCAACCGTCGTTGCTGACACCCCGGCCGATTTCATCGCCGCGCAACTGCGAAGTATCGTCTGGGTGCAGATCCCGGTCGCGCGGTTTTGAGGCAAGCGCAAGATGGGTCAAAACCGTCCTGAGGGTGACCGTGTCGGCGTGATAGCCGCGCTTGCAGCAAGTAAAAATCCACGGGATCGAGAGATCGCCAATCTCATCCAGCCTCCCGGGGCGCATTCCCGTCGCCCGTGACGTCCATCAGGCCGTTCGCCGCCCAAATTCAACGGCGTATGTAGGAATTCTCTGAAGCGGACATCTTCCAAAATTTGCAGCGACGTGGCAATGTCCCGCTCTTTCCTTCCGGATTTGGAAGAGGGATCGATGGATCGGCTGGAAGCGATGTCGACCTTCTTGGCTGTAGTGGAGGCCGGCAGCCTGTCGGCTGCGGCGCGTCAAATGAGGACGCCGCTCACAACAGTCAGCCGCAAGGTTTCAGAGCTTGAGTCGCATCTGCGGATCAAGCTGTTCAACCGGTCGAGCCGCCAGCTGGCCCTCACGGATGCAGGTAGCTCTTATCTGTCAGCCTGCAAACGCATCCTCGCGGACGTAACCGAGGCCGAGCGTATGGCGTCCGGCGAGTATACCGCGCCAACCGGCGAGCTGACGGTGACGGCACCGGTTAGCCTTGGGCGGACTCACCTCATCCCCATCCTGGCGGACTTTTTCAAAATCTACCCTGATATCAAAACCAATTTGATCCTGACTGATGTTGTGCTGAGCCTATTTCAAGAGCAGGTTGATGTTGGCTTACGCATCGGCACGCTGCCGGACAGCAGCCTGATAGCGGTGAGGGTGGGAACGACACGGCCTGTGGTCTGCGCCAGTCCCGCTTACCTCGCGGCTCGCGGAACACCACGCACGCCAGATGATCTGGCCGGCCACGACTGCATCAGCTATCCGGCTCTTGCATCGCCCGATGTTTGGACATTGGTGGTCGGCAAGACGCCCGTCGCTGTGCCCGTGCATCCTCGGCTCGTTGTTAGTAACGCCGAGGCCGCCTGTGACGCGGCGTGTGCGGGCATCGGAATTACAATCGCCCTCTCGCACCACTTCCACGCGGCACTGAGGTGCGGGTCATTGATAACTCTGCTGGATGAGTTCCAACCGCCCACACTGCCGGTCAATCTGGTGTACACAGCCGATCGGTTTTTGCCGATCAAGGTGCGCGCCTTTCTCGATTTCGCGGCGCCACGGCTAAAGCGGGTTCTCGCGGAACTAAAGACGCCTGGTCGCCTGGCTGAACGCGCTTGACCGTAGAACTGTTTCGGGCCTCGATTGCTTTTATCGATTTTTCAAACGCGCTCTCCAACACGCGCCGGCCGACGGTGCCTAGTACCAAGCCGAGTAACCGACCCTTGAAATTCTTGCCATCGCGCACCACGACGACGTCAATGTCGGTAGTGCCGTCGGGACGGCGCGTGAAAGTGTACGTGTGACCTGATGCGCCTCCCCATACATTAGAGTCGGTCGTCGTGAGTACAACGTGGTTGGGATCGGACCAATCGTAGTGTAAACGTTCCCAAGTACCGGATGAACCTTCGGTGACGTCGGCGTGCGACGCGCCGCTGTGATGCATCTCGAGATACTCGTCGGCGCTATTACCGAAGAGCTTCGAGCGTCCAGGCCTGAAGTCGATGAGTCCGGCAATGTACTGCTGGGGCGTCAAAGTGGTCGTTCGATGGAGGCGGATCTTCGACATGCGTGGCTTCCTTATTCCGTAGCTGCACTGATTGACCAAGGTTCAGTCCAAGGCCGCTTTGGCCATTCGGACGAGGACGCTGTCACCTTGCCGGCTGATTTCCAGCCTGCTCGCCTGGTTGGCCGTTGAGAGAACCACACGCTGGCCCGGTGCAAGAACCGACACGACGCGGATCGACGTTCCGGCCTCACCTTGCGCGAGGGTTGTGACGACATGAAACCCATCACGCTCGGCTGTGTAGTAAGCGACGCCCGATACATCTCCAAGGTCGATACTCTTGGCCTCAATCGGACGCAGGCCATCAGCATGCGCGGTGGTCAGAGAAGCAAAAGCGAATGCGGTTGCGATAAGCATGTTGCGGATTGACATGGCGCTCTCCTTTGGTTGCGACAAACGTGTAGCGGTCGCCGAGCATGGCGGCGCTGGTAATCACGACAGAATGTTGTTGGGGTGCTGAGTATTGGGGCCGTTAGCACCACGAATTATTGGCGCCTTGCCTCCCTCCTCACTGATCGATTCAGACGGCGGGAAAACGCCGTCGTAGCTCGCACGAGCTTCTCGGATCAGGCGGAGCCGGTCGCGCTCGGCCTTCGAAATGAACCGGATAACTTCACCCATCTTCGCCTCCTGGTGTAATGTGCCGCGCTCAGGCGGCGTCTCGACCAGAAGATGGGGCGAGGACCATGCGTCAACAGGCGCGCATGGCGGAAGGAGCCCTTCCAAATTGTGGAAAGCCCAGGCCGAGGTTTCCGCCAAGCTGAAACAGCGGGGGCGTTCGTCGCGATAAGATCCGCCAGAAAGCAGGACCTTGCATCGGTCAGCCGGCTATGCTCACCAGCCCTGGATATGGAGCAGCATTGCGACAGCGACGCTCATTCGGTCGCATCGAAATCCTCTTCCCTAGCGTTCAGCATTGCGGCCAATGTGCGCAGTCCGCTATCGAGTTGGTCCATGGTCGGAGCCGCCAGCGCCAGCCTCACGGCGTTCGGCGCGTGGCCGGGCGTGACGGCGAAAGTCGTCGAGGGCGTCAACGCGATGTCGCGCCTCGCTGCGGCAGTGACGAAGGTCTGCGAGCGCCAGTGCGCCGGCAACGTCAACCACAGATGATAGCATTTTCCGTTAGTCTGGATTTCGAAGCCCGAAAGGCGATCAACCGCTAGTTTCTGACGCGCCCGCGCATCGAGACGCTTCAGTCTTGTCAGCTCCGCAATGGTGCCGTCGCCCATCATCCGCTGCGCAGCCGCAAACGCAAATCCCGATGCAGTCCACCCGCCCGAACGTACCGAGGCCATCACGGCTTCGCGCAGTCGCTGCGGCGGCACGATGAAGCCCAGCGTCAGCCCCGGTGCGACCTTCTTGGAAAGGCTGTCGATGACGATGCAGGTCTCCGGCGCCAGCGCGGCAAGCGGCGGCTCACTGTCGAGGAAGCCGTAGACGTTGTCCTCGATGATCGGAAGGTTGAGCTTTTCGACCACGCGCAGGAGATCGGCCCGGCGTGCCGAGGTCATCGTCATACCCAGCGGATTGTGGATCGCCGGCTGAATGTAGATGGCCGAGAGATGGGCCTCACGGTGGGCTTTTTGCACCGCGTCAGGTCGTACGCCGCCTTCGTCCATTGCCAGAGGCACCAGCAAAATACCCAGCCGGGCGGCGATGCCCTTGATGAAGGGGTAGGTCAAAGCCTCGACGCCGCAGCGGCCCCCCGTGGGTACGACTGCGGCAAGTGCGGCAGCGATGCTCTGCCGTCCGTTGCCGGTAAATACGAGTTGTTCGGTGGAGGGCGACCAGGTGCCCTGCGACAGATATGCAGCCGCGACGCTTCGGACCGCCGGTGTTCCGACGCTGGTCCCCTGCCTCAGGGCGGCATCGAGCGCCGTAAGTTTGTCCAGGCCATTCAGGCTTTTTGCGATCAACGCGGTCTGATCAGGAAGCATCGGATAATTGAACTCGAGGTCGACCCGGATACCGCGCGGCTCGCCTAGCGCTGCCACGCCGCGCTTGGCATCGCCCGAGATAAAAGTGCCCCTACCTATTTCGCCGACGACCAGCCCGCGGCGCAATAGCTCGGCGTAGACGCGGCCCGCTGTCGAGACGGCGATCTTACGGTCGTAAGCGAAATTGCGCTGAGGGGGCAGGCGATCGCCCGGCTTGAAGGTGCCGTCAGCTATTTCAGAGGCAATTGCATCAGCGAGCTTCAGGTATTCGGACTTCGACATATATTGCACCGAGTTCAATGTTCCGATTGCGCCGATAATTGTATCGGATCATCATAGCGTATCAACCAGATTGTACCGAGGGATGCGAAAACTTCCTCAATCAGCAAGCGGCGGCTCGATGAGCGATTGCGCCGACGGCGTCGCATTGCCCGGAGCGACCAATGGAGGTCTCCCATGGAACTGACAGTCACCACGATCGTGGTCGCCTTTGCCGGGGTCTTCCTCATCTGCTTCATGAAGGGAGCTTTCGGTGGCGGCTTCTCCATTGTCGGCATTCCGTTGTTGTCGATCGTGATGGACCCGGTCACGGCCGGCGGTCTGCTCGCGCCCTTGTTCATCGCGATGGATCTGTTCGCGCTGTTGTACTGGAAGCCCTCGACGTGGTCGAAGCCGGACCTTGTGCGGCTCCTGCCGGGGCTCGTGGTCGGCATCGGCTTCGGCTATCTCTTGTTCCGCTTCCTCGATCATCGCGCCATCTCAATTGTGATGGCGGCGACCACCCTGATCTTTGTCGGCCTGTGGCTTGTTGCAGGCGCTGAGGCGACGATCCGTCCGCGCTCGACGCCCAAGGCGATCACCGCTGGTCTCTCCTCGGGAATCACCACCATGGTGGCGCACTCGGGCGGACCGCCGCTTGCGATGTATCTGCTGCCCCTCGGCCTCAGCAAGGACGTCTATGCGGGAACGACTAGCATGTTCTTCACCGTCGGCAACGCGACGAAGGCGGTCCCTTGGCTGCTGCTGGTGAAACCAGCCACCGACGTCTGGACCTTGATGGCATTTTGCCTGTTCGCCATTCCCGCCGGCGTGTGGCTAGGCTGGCGGTTTCACGGCGCGCTGGACCAACGTCAGATTTATCGGGTCTGCTACGGCTTGCTGGTCGTAACGGCATTGAAGTTATTGTGGGACGGCGTTTCCGGCTATCTCGCTTGAGTGAGCGGGACCTTGGCTGCCACGATGCGTCGATTTGACGCTTGGGGGCCTTTCAGACTTCGGAAGGGTTGCTTCCAAAATTCATGAGGTGGCGAGGCGGCGTTTCCTCCCCACCTTATCCGACAAGGGCGCCTTACGAAGTCAGTACACCAAGCCATAAGGAGAAATTCAATGACGAAACGGATCAACTCTTATCGCCACACACTGATGCGCGACAACGGCGATGACCTTGTCGCATACCAACGCAACTCAGGAGACGGCGTCTGGCAAATCGTCTCAGTTTGGATGATCCCGCAACAGGTTCATTAATATTGCGAGACGCAAACAGCCCCGGCTATGCCATTGTCAGCCTTCCTCTCCCAAAAAGTATTTCAAGAGTAAGCAGAGCTTTGTTTCGCCGCGGGAGACGCAGTGGATGGTGGGCACGGGGAATCCTTCGTGGAGAAGCGGGACATCGGCGCCATCGGCGAGAATGTCGTCTTGAGCCGGTGCGAGCCCGAAGGATTTCGCGCTCAAAAATCCCAAGTTGACCGCCTCGGTTGGGATTTTCTGCTCGAAGATGAGCCGAAGCGGACTCCGGATCGCCCTTTGGATGCTCAGAACGATCTCGCCAAGTTTCTGATTCAGGTAAAAACGACGGGGAAAGTAGGCACGCCCCCGCGAATCAAGCTTTCAGCGCTCAAGCACCTCATTGACGCGGATTTGCCGTCGGCCATCGTCATCATGTTTTTGCGCGAAGGCGAAAGGCAACCGGTCCGCAGCCTCCTCGTTCCAGTTGATCATCACATCATCGCCGATGCGTTGCGCCGGGTACGCCAGGAGGAGGCCCGTGGCAACCGAGATATTCATCGAGTCACCGTGTCGGTGCCAATCGACCATGCGTCAGAGATCGGCGTTCTGGGCGAAGGGCTGCGAGATACGTTGTTCGCGATGGTTGGCGGCGACGTCTCCGAATACACCGCGAGCAAGATCCGCTTCCGACGATCTTGTGGCCGCGAAGGAGAGTCCGTAGTCGGGCAGTTCTATGTACCGGGTAGTGATGCGGCTCCCCATCTTCAAGGGGATCACTCACTTTGCGAATCCCGTCCTCGAGCGCGCGCAAGCCGCTACACCGATAACGATCCTCGCAGATCCCAATGATTGTTCCGTGCAGTTCAATCTGCTCGGGACGTCGAAGTTCACCTCGTCTTGCGACGTGGTCACTGATGCGCTCGCCAAGCTCGGGCTCAACTATTCTACGGAGACGTCCACGGGCGCCCCGGTGGCACAGGTCAAGATCGGGGAGAGGCTGATCAAGGGATATCCGACGACAGCACCAGATGTGGCTTCGAAGAAGGTACGTTTCGAAGCCGAATTGAAGGCAGCCCTGAGCGACAACAAATATCCGCTTGGAGCCGCTGCGTATGACGACATCAACGCACCCGTAATCATCTTTCTGCTGTGCGTTCTCCTGACTTTTAGAACGATGACGTTCGCTCCTTCAACGACATCGTTGTTGGAGATGTTTCCCTCGCGGATCCGCTATACCGCGATGTCGTTCCCCTACCACCTGAGCGCTGCTTGGTTCGGCGGATTTCTGCCCGCGACGGCCTTCGCAATTGTTGCGGCAACCGGGAACATCTACTCGGGACTCTGCTACCCGGTGTGCATCTCGGCGGTATGCATGGTGCTAAGTCTGCTGTTCGCGCGCGAAAACAGAGGCGCCAACATTTCGCGGGATTGATTCGATTGGCGATACGATTTTGGCGAACGGCCTTCTCAGTCTGAGCAGCCGTTCGCCACTTGCGTAAGAGACACAGCGATTCGCGTTCCGAGGTATGTAAAGCTTTGTGCTCCGTCACCGGATAACCCGTAGCGCCGATCCCCGCGCGCCGACACACCAGTGACGAGCCATTTCGGGCGTCTCCCTAAGTCGGACGAGGTCGAGTCAATCGAAGGTGACTATCACTTTGCCTCGCGCGCGTCGCTCCCTGATGGCGCTGAAGGCTTCCTGGAATGCGTCGAACGGAAACTCCTGGACCGGCGGCGGAGCAAGCGATCCGTCACCGAGCGAGGAGCTCAGATCGTCCATGATGCGGGCGTAGATCTCGGGTTCGCGCCGTTGGACTTGCGCACTGTCGACACCCACAAGCATGGCACCTTTGAGGAGGGCGATGTTCATTGGAAGGCGCGGAATTTCTCCAGCGGCGAAGCCGACCACTAGATGTCGGCCCCGCCAACCCAATGTTCGAAACGCCACCGGCGAGATGTCGCCCCCGATGCCGTCGAAGATCACGTCCATCGCTGCCCCGCCTGAGAGCCGCTTCAATTCTTCTCGCCAACCGCTGTTTGTATAATCAACCGTGGCGTCCGCGCCCTCGGCTTCGGCGAACGCTCGCTTGTCTGCGGTCGAAGCGGCAGCGAATACGGTCGCGCCGAGCATCTTTGCGACTTTGATCGCCGCCGTGCCGACACCGCCCGCGGCCCCCAGTACCAGAAGATTGTGCCCTGCCGACAATCCCGCTAATTCGCGGAGGCCGTACATGGCCGTCAGATAGTTGACCGGAACCGCCGCAGCTTGAGCGAATGAGAGGCCGGGCGGCATGAGATCAAGATCGTCCACGGAGACCGCGAGCCTTTCGGCCAGCGCTCCGTTCTTCACCGTTCCGAAGACACGATCGCCATTTTTGACCTTCGCAGTACCTTCGCCTGAACGGCAGACCACTCCGGAAAACTCCATCCCGGGCACGAAGGGCAACGAATCCTTGGTTTGATACAGACCGGCGATCTTCAGGCGATCGACAAATCCGATCCCGGCGGCTTTCAGATCGATGAGGACCTGGCCCGAAGCGATATCGGCATCTGGCACGTCGACAATCTTGAGGGACTCAACTTGAGTGAATCGATCAACTAGGACCGCTCGCATTTCACCTCCCGTTTGCAAGTAAACGCTTAATTGAACGCGCGTCACAGACCCGCATTCGCAGTGTAGCCGGCGGAGATCAGCCCACGTGCACGGGCTCGTTCCCTCACTTTATCAGATCACATGGCGGTCGAGTGGGTAGAACATGCTTTGATATTGGCGACGAAGCTCGTTCTTCTGCACCTTTCCCAGCGCATTTCGAGGTAGTTGATCAGTCGATATGATGAACTTGGGCAACTTGTATTTCGCCAATTGACCGCTCAGGAGCGGCAACACGCTGGAAAGCTCCAGTTTCGCGATGCCAGGCTCCTGCTCCACGACAGCGATGACACCTTCACCAAAATCCGGATGGGGGACACCGACGACGGCGCTGTCGCGCACCCCGGGTATCTTGTTCAGGGCCGACTCGACCTCCTGCGGATAAACGTTGTAGCCGCCCGAAATGATGAGATCCTTGTTGCGTCCTACGATCCAGATCCGACCATCAACATCCGCCCTCGCGAGATCGCCGGTTTTGAAGAAATTATCGGCAGTGAATTCGGCGACGGTGAGCTCCGGCATCTTCCAGTAGCCCTTGAAGACATTCGGTCCGGAAACAACCAACTCGCCGATTTCGCCTTGCGGCACCGGCTCGCCGTTTGCGGTCCTGACCGAAGTCCGAATGCCTGTCAGCGCGTATCCGACAGATCCCGGAACGCGCGCACCTTCTAGCGGGTTGGAAGCGATGATCGTCGTTTCGGTCATTCCGTATCGCTCAAGGATATTGTGACCGGTCCGCTCGGAGAATTCTGTGAACGTGGCCGCCGAAAGCGGTGCGGAGCCGCTGGTGAACAAGCGGACGTGGGAGCAGACGTTCCGGTCAAGTCGCGGATCGGAGAGTAGGCGGCTGTAGAAGGTTGGTACCCCCATGAAGACGGTGGCATCCTTCAAGCCGTTGATCACATGATCAGCATCGAATTTAGGAAGCAGCTTGATCGTACCCCCGGCCCTGATCACAGGATTTATCGCGATAAAGAGCCCATGCGCGTGGAAGATCGGGAGAGCGTGTAGGAGAACATCGTGTTCGTCGATCTTCCAGGCCTCGCCGATAGCCTTGGTGGAGTAGCGAAGGTTCGCGTGCGTGAGCATCGCTCCTTTCGGTTTGCCGGTCGTACCGGACGTGTACAGGATCGCCGCGAGATCTTCGAGATCGACGCCCTCCGTATCGGAGACGGCGGACGACTCCGCGGCGGACGTCATCAGTGAACCGGATCCGTCGGTATCCAGTGTGAGCTCGGTTCTTTCGGATCTGTGGATTCCTTGCCTTTCGACCTTCGGGCTACGGACGATGACAGCGGGATCAGCATCGTCGATGATGTGTCCCGATTCAGCGGAAGTGTAGGACGTGTTGAGCGGTACCCAGACTGCGCCGAGCTTGAGGCAGGCGAGATAAAGACAGATCGCTTCCGGCGACTTATCGACCTGCGCGGCTAATCTCCCGCCCTTCTCGAGACCGCATTTCCGAAGAGCCCCCGCCATCTCGGTGGCCAATTGCTCCATGCGTCCGCGCGTCCACAGATCGCCTTCATGCGTCTTCAAAACCACGTGGTCCGGTCGGCGATCGTTTGGCAGGAGATAGTCGTAGAGATTGTTCATGATGACTCGCTCTCGCCACCGCGCTGTCGCGCAGCGACTTCATGTTGGGTGGACGGCTAGGGCACAAGGATGCTGGAGCCGGTGGTCTTCCTCGCCTCGATGGCCTTGTGCATGTCCGCGACGCGATCCAGCGGAAGCGTCAGGCCGATTTCGGGAGTGATCGCCCCTTCCTGCAGTCCCTTGAAAAGTCCATTGGCCAATGCCACCACAACTTCCCTGTTGCGGCTGAAGGTCGCGAGCGTCGGCTTGGCGAGAAAGATCGATCCCTTCTGGGCGAGCTTGCTGACGTCGAACGGAGGAACAGGCCCGCTGGCCTGACCAAAATTGACCATCATCCCGAGAGGTCGCAGAGCGTTAAGAGAACTCTCGAAGGTGTCCTTGCCGACCGAATCGAACACGACGTCAACGCCCACGTCACCCGTGATCTTTTTGACCTCAGCCGAGAAGTCCTGCTCTCCCAGCACGATCACCTGCGCGCAGCCTGCTGACTTGGCAGCCTCAACCTTTCCGACGGAGCCTACACTGCCGATCACCGTTGCACCCAAGTGCGTCGCCCACTGGCAAAGCAATCTTCCGACGCCGCCTGCAGCGGCGTGAACCAGGATCTTGTCCCCCTTTTTAGTCTTCCAGATATCGTGGAGGAGGTAGCATGCAGTCGCGCCCTTCAGGAGGACCGCAGCGGTGGCCTCATCCGTTACATCGTCCGGTATCTTGACGAGACGCCAGGCCGGCGCGATGCGCTTCTCCACATAGGCGCCCGGCAGCATCCAATAAGCTACCCGGTCGCCTGGTTTCGTGTCCTTGACGCCGGGACCGACCTCCTCAACTACCCCAGCAGCCTCGACGCCGAGCGTCGCTGGCCTTGCGATCGCATATTGGCCGGTCGTCGCAGTGCGGTGATAGATGTCAATCAGGTTCGCTCCGATTGCGGTATGCCGCAACAACACTTCGCCTTCGCCGGGCGACGGAAGATCGACTTCTTCGATTCGCAAAACCTCCGGTCCTCCGGCTTCGTGAACCCTGACTGCCTTGGTCTTCATGACATCTCTCCTATGACGTGATCCGCTCTGGCGAAGCGACCCGATCGACTTGTGACGCTATTTCCGATTCCAATAGACGTCCCGACAGAAGTTTGAACACCACGCTAAAGTCGAGATCGGAATATCCGGACGAAGCCACCATCTGGTAGATCGCCGCAGCGGCGCCGGCCAATGGTGTGGACGCCTTGACCTGCTCGGCGGCTTGCTGCGAGAGGCGCATGTCCTTCAGCATCATCGCCACGCTGAAGCCCGGTACGTATTCGTTGTTCGCTGGCGATGTAGGGACGGGGCCCGGCACTGGACAATACTGCTGTAGCGCCCAGCAGTTGCCGGACGATTTGGTGACCACGTCGAAAACCGTTTGATAGTCGAGCCCCAAACGTTCGGCCAGAGTGAACACTTCCGAAATCGCGACCATACTCATGCCGCTCATCATGTTATTGCAGATCTTGACTGCCTGTCCGCAGCCCGCTGCTCCGACGTGGAAGAAGTTCTTTCCCATGGCTTGAAGCGGCGGAAGCGCGAGCGCGTAGGCTGTGTCCGTGCCTCCGACCATGAAGGTCAGGCGTCCCTCGATCGCCGCAGGGACAGCTCCAGAAACGGGGGCATCCACCATATCGAACCCGGCGCCCGCTGCGGCCGTGTTGACCATCCGCGAGCTCTCGATGTCGATGGTCGAACAGTCGATAAGTATCGTGCCCTTGTCCGCGCGCGGCTGCGGGTCTATCGTCGGTATCCATTTCAGAAGCCTGGACGTCTTTTGCAGTCGTTCACGGACCACGGCCAGATTGTGGCTGCGATCGCCAAAGGTGACCCAGAGGCCGCGAGCGCGATCATGCGGGATCATATCGAGATAGGCGGACGCGTCTTCGCCGACCTCGTCGTCGAAATGGGACGGCAGGCCGAGTAGGCGCTCGCCGCACCGTGCCGAAAACCAAAAATAAATTGGGAGGATTTCTATGAACGGTTCACTTGGCAATCAACAGGTCGAGCAGCAGTTGATGTTGATCGGCGGAGATTGGGTGCCCGCCCGGTCCGGCGAGACGCTCACGGTGGAAAATCCGGGGCGTCGGCAGATCATCGCGACGGTGCCTCGCGGTTCCGCCGTGGACGTCGACTTGGCAGTGGACCGCGCACTCGCGGCCTTCTCGTCCTGGCGCAAAACAGCTCCGCGCGAGCGCGGACGCCTGCTTCTGTCAATCGCGTCCGAGATCGAGGCTCAGCATGAGCGGCTCTCTCGCAAGATCGCCGAGGAGACCGGCAACGCGCTCCGGACCCAAGCGCGTCCGGAGGTGAAGATCGCTGCCGACATCTTCCGCTACTTCGGCGGCCTTGCGTCAGAGCTGAAAGGCGAGACGCTGCCATTGAGTCACGACCTCCTGAGCTTCACCCAGCGGGAGCCGCTTGGCGTTGTGGCGGCCGTCATTCCTTGGAACGCCCCGTTCCTTCTTGCGGCGGTGAAGATCGCGCCGGCCCTCTGCGCCGGCAACACGATGGTCATGAAGACCGCCGAAGACGCCCCCTTGGCCGTACTCGCGCTGGCGAAGATCTGCGCGCAGTTCCTACCGCCCGGCACGTTGAACATGCTGAGCGGCACCGGGGTGGAATGCGGCGCTCCGCTTCTCCATCATCCGCTCGTCGCGAAGCTTTCCTTCACCGGCTCGACGGCGGTCGGCCGGATCGTCATGGAGGCCGCGGCCAAACGCATCCTTCCCGTGTCCCTCGAACTCGGCGGCAAGAGTCCGTCGATCGTCTTTCCGGATGCAGACGACGACTGGGTCATCGAGGGCGTCGTGGCCGCCATGCGGTTCACGCGGCAGAGCCAGTCCTGCACGGCAGGATCGCGCCTCTTTATCCATCGCAAACTCTACGATTCTGTGCTCGAGAAGTTGGTCGAAGCCACGACCAACCTAAAGGTGGGCGACCCGCTGGCCGAGGAGAGCGACGTTGGCGCGATCATCAATGAGCGCCAGTTCCGGAAGGTCTGCGGTTATATCGAAGACGGCATGAAGCAAAGCGGCTCAAAGCTCCTCACTGGCGGCATGCCCGGCGACGACGCATCGCTCGCCGGCGGTTACTATCTCAAGCCGACCATCTTCTCGCAGGGCACCAACGACTGGCGGCTCGCTCGCGAAGAGATCTTTGGGCCGGTGCTCGTTGCCATTCCTTGGGACGACGAGGACGAAGTCATCAAAATGGCGAACGACAGCCACTACGGCCTCGCCGCCTACGTCTGGACGCACGATATCGGCAAGGCGCTGCGTACCGCCCGCGACATCGAAGCCGGCTGGGTGCAGATCAACCAGGGCGGAGGCCAGCTTCCTGGACACTCATACGGCGGCTACAAGCAGAGCGGCCTCGGTCGCGAATTCTCCCTCGCGGCGATGCTCGATAGCTTTACGCAAACGAAGAACGTAACGATCAATCTGACGCGGTGATGTACGGCGGAAGGTAGCGAGGATCAGGCGGCTATCCGTGGACGGTTGTTCACGTCGATGATCGAACGCGCTATCTGCAATGCCTTGAGACGGCAAGCGTCGCGATGGACGTCCGGCCATTCGCCGAGTTCATCGCCGAACGCGTCCGATGGTCAACTGATCAATTGAAAACTGCGATTTCAGGAGGCGAAAGCTTCAACGAATAAAGCAGTGTGGAATTGCCATTTTTGAGATTCCACACTTGAGCTAGGGACTGGGGATACGGAGCATTTGTTTTATCTACACTGTCGGGGTTTAGGGTTGACCTGAGCCCCAAGCTTCATCCAGCGATGGGAAGAATCCTTTGATCATTTGAAGTGCTCCCCAAAACTAGGCCAGCCAGCGCTGGAATTTTCCGGGATTATGCTCATGCCGGCGGGGGCGCCGATG
>NZ_JBXAMO010000028.1:0-66017 GCF_058800725.1 Tardiphaga sp. GW822-FHT04G09
TGCCTGCGCTTCACAGCGCTGGCAACGATGGTGTTAACCTTTGTTCAAAACGTGTACCGCCGAAGTCTTTCGTCCGGCCTCGCCGACAAAGCCGAAGCTCCGTCAAACAAGACCCGCAAGGACTCCGCCGTCCACGTTTCTCTTTCTTCAATTTAACTTGTCAAACAGCCCGACGCCGAAACGTCACTCTCCACCAAGGGAGAAATTCTTGTCGCACAATCACCCGACAACAGACCAGCAGCCGACACCTATCGGCTACTGAAGCACTCTTCGCGGTGATGAGCTTCCGAGACACAGACAACCGCCCGGGCCGGTGGGCCCCGGCGCCGCCGCGCTCAGTGGCCGGGTTATAGGCCCCCTCACCCGAAACTGTCAACGCCCTTCGTCAGAAAATCGTCACGTGCTGTGGAAGAGGCGCTGCGGGGCAAAAAGCGTAGGTTTTTCAGGGGTGACGCCGTACAAGAGCCACATTCCTCCGACGTTCTGAGCATGCCTTGAGCAAAGATTCTGCGTCGCCCCTGAAACTTTTTGGGGTCGGTCGGACGGGATCTGGGCTCGCTGGCCTCCCCGGAGGGATGAGCTGCGTCATCGCACCGCGCTTCCGGGCCGAGAAGAGAGCGAAAGAGTTTGCGGCATTGACGTTCGTCCATTCGGCCAGCATTTTGGCGCGCACTGTTCGACCGTCGATGCGATGTGCCTGGGGAAGACTCTTCGCATGATGCTGGGAATTCGGGGGATGTCGGCTTGAATCACGGACTGTCACGCGGCGGCGCCTATAATCGTGAGACCGGGATGATCGATCTCGGCCACGAGCCGCCGCTATCCGTTGACGGCTCCGAAGCTGCGGTGATCGATCGCCGTCGCGTCTCGGTACAATGGTTCAGCGGTACTATCCTCACAGGTCTCTGCGGCGCGGCCCTGATCGGCGGCGCCGTTTTTGCTTCGCTCGACGGCGAGATGACCTTTGCCAAAGTACCCGAACGTGTCGAAGGCGCGCTGCGCGGCGCCTTTAGTGCCACCGACAAACAAGCCAGCCTGCATAAGGCCGACCGTCTGCCGCCGCCGAGCGAAGCTTCCGCCGCGCGTCAGGTGCTCAAAGTCTCTACCGTGACCCGCGTCGGCAATCGCGACGTGATGCGCGTGCGGCCCTTCATCCGCATCTCCGGCAATCTGGTGATGGCGACCAGCGATCTCAGCGCCAAGATCCCGCCCTTCAATGCACAGCGCCTGCTGACCGATGTCGGCAGCCCCACTCCGAACAGCGACGACGCCGCGGTCAATCCGAATGCCGTAGAGCCCGATGCCGAAGTCTCCTTCGTCACCCGCGATCTCGGTCAGGTGCTGCCTAAAGCCAAGATCGGCGCCAGCGTTGCCATCGATGAAGTGTTGATGCGCGTGCGCGACGCCTCCCACTGGCGCGGCAATACCGGCGTTCGGTACACGACAGTCGCCAGCGCTAGCGGCGATCTCGGCGGACAGCCCGACATGAAGATGGCCTATGCCGCCGAAGGCACCACGGCCGATCCCTATGCCGGCTTCGAAACCCGTATCGTACCGGAAAACGTCACCCTGCTGGCCAAGACCAAGGATCAGGCGACCGGTGGCAACCCGAATGGCGAGCGTATCCATATCGTCAAGAAGGGCGACACCATCCTGACGATCCTGCGCGACCAGGGCGCGATGCCCGAGGAAGCCAAGGCCATCGCCACGACGCTGGGCGCCCGCGGCCGCGACGGCGGACTGAAGGAAGGCCAGAAAGTTCGAATTCTGATGTCGCCGGCCGGACCCGGCCAGCGTTTGCAGCCCTACCGCGTGATCGTCGCCAACGATTCCACCATCGAGGCGGTCGCCGCCCTCTCGGATCTCGGCAAATACGTCGCTGTCGATGTCTCCAGCATGAACACCGTCGCCGAAGCGCCAAGCGCGTCGGAGGACGACGAGGAGGATGACGGCACCGGCGTGCGGCTCTATCAGAGCATTTACGAGACGGCGCTGCGCAACAAGGTCCCGACTACGGTCATCGAGGACATGATCCGGATCTACTCCTACGACGTGGATTTCCAGCGCAAAGTACAGCCCGGCGACTCGTTCGATGTGTTCTTTGCCGGCGAAGACGAAGGCGCCGTCATCACCGAAAAGACCGAAGTGTTGTTCGCTTCGCTCACGGTGGGCGGCGAAACCAAGAAATATTATCGCTTCCAGACCGCGGACGACTCGGTCGTCGACTACTACGACGAGACCGGCAAGAGCGCGAAGAAGTTCCTGGTCCGCAAACCCGTCAATAACGCCATCATGCGTTCGGGCTTCGGCGGACGCCGCCACCCGATCCTCGGCTACACCAAGATGCACACCGGCGTGGACTGGTCGACGCCCTACGGCACCCCGATTTTCGCATCCGGCAACGGCGTGATCGAAAAGGCCGCCTGGGAAGGCGGCTACGGCAAATATATCCGCATCAAGCACAACAACGGCTACGAAACCGCCTACGGTCATATGTCGGCCTTCGCCAAGGGCATGGAGCCCGGCAAGCGCGTGCGGCAGGGCCAGGTCATCGGCTTCGTCGGTTCGACCGGCATGTCCACCGGCGCTCACGTTCACTACGAAATCCTGGTCAACGGCCGCTTCGTCGATCCGATGCGCGTGAAGCTGCCGCGCGGCCGCTCGCTCGAAGGTCCGATGATGGCCGGCTTCGAGAAGGAACGTGACCGGATCGACGGTCAGATGACCATGCGTGGCCCGGGTGCCCGCGTGTCAGATGCCGGCGTGACCGGCGCGGTACCACCAGCACGGCCCATAACCAGCCGCTAAATCCGTACCTTTCGCCTGGTTCTGCGCATCAGACCGATGCCGCGCGGGCATGCCTGACGCCGGCCGAGGCCGGCAGCAGGGACGCTGAGGTCTGGCGATCAATCCGCGGCGAGCTCTGCAGACCCGATCAGGTGAACGCCGGGCGCGCCTGTCACGGCGGCCTCAATCAGTGCATCGGCAATCTTGTCGGCGGGGCTGATCCGATAGCTGCGCGGCAGGACCGGACCGAAGATACCGAGCACCGCTGCCGCGATGCGTTCGCCCAGCCGGAATTCATCGCGGTCACCGCCGATCAGGCCCGGCCGCACAATCGTCAAAGACGGAAAGCCCGTCGCCTTCAGCGCTTCCTCCACTTCGCCTTTGGTACGCGGATAAAGCAGCTTTGAGCGTGCATCTGCGCCGAGTGAGGAGTTCAGTGCGAAACGGCCAGCGCCGTGCTCGTGCGCCAGCCGGGCGATTTCGAGCGGGTAATCATAATCCACGACGCGAAACGCCTGATCCGAGCCGGCCTTGGCACGCGTCGTGCCGAGCGCACAGATGACACCATCGACGTCCCACCAGTCGGCCTCGGCTGGTAACCGGTCGAAATCGACCAGTGGGTTGTCGAGCTTCGCATGCGCCTCGAGCGGCCGACGCGTCGGCGCAACGACGCGCGTGATCCGACTGTCGGCAAGCGCCTTGATGATGACATGCCGGCCGACGAGACCAGTGGCACCGGCGACGAGAATGCGGGTCATAAATGGCTCCCGAGAATATAAAAGCGGCCTGAACCGAAAGATTCAGGCCGCTCATTCAGGTTACGTCAAACCGCTCAGTTCAGATGCCGCTTCGACACCGGCGCCTCGAATTCGGCGATCTCCGCGGTCCGCGCCGCCTTGCCGTTGAAGGTCAGGACGTTGCCGGCGGCGCTTATGTCGACATGGTCGCCGTCCTTGACGTCGCCGGCGAGGATCATCTCGGCCAGCGGATCCTGGACGTTGCGCTGGATCACCCGCTTAAGGGGACGGGCGCCATAGGCGGGATCCCATCCCTTGTCGGCGAGCCAGTCGCGGGCCTCGTCCTCCAGCACCAGCGTGATCTTGCGATCTTCCAGCAGCTTGGCGAGCCGCGCGAACTGGATCTGGACGATCCGACCCATCTCGCTCTTCTGCAAGCGGTGGAACAGGATGATCTCATCGACGCGATTCAGGAATTCCGGCCGGAAATGCGCGCGGACATTGCCCATCACCAGATCGCGAACTGCAGACGTATCCTCGCCCTCGGGCTGGTTGACCAGGAATTCCGAGCCGAGATTCGACGTCATGATGATCAGCGTGTTGCGGAAATCGACAGTGCGGCCCTGACCATCGGTCAGGCGGCCATCGTCGAGCACCTGCAGCAGCACGTTGAACACGTCCGGATGCGCCTTCTCGATCTCGTCGAACAGCACGACCTGGTAGGGCCGACGCCTGACAGCTTCGGTCAGCGCACCGCCCTCGTCATAGCCGACATAGCCCGGAGGCGCGCCGATCAGACGGGAGACCGAGTGCTTCTCCATATATTCCGACATGTCGAGGCGAACCATCGCGGTGTCATCGTCGAACAGATACGAGGCCAGCGCCTTGGTCAGCTCGGTCTTGCCGACACCGGTGGGGCCGAGGAACATGAACGAACCCATCGGCCGGTTCGGATCCTGCAAGCCCGCGCGTGAACGACGCACGGCCGTTGCTACCGCACGCACCGCTTCGGCCTGGCCGACGACGCGTTCGCCGAGGCTCAGCTCCATCCGCAGCAACTTGTCCTTCTCGCCTTCCAGCATCTTGTCGACGGGAACGCCGGTCCAGCGCGAGACCACCTGCGCGATGTGGTTGGCGGTGACCGCCTCTTCCATCATCTCGCCGGCATTCTCGTTGGCTTCGATATCGGCCAGCCGCTTTTCAAGCTCCGGAATCCGGCCATAGGCCAGTTCGCCGGCGCGTTGATATTCGCCGCGGCGCTGTGCATCGGCGAGTTCAAGGCGCAAGCCATCGAGCTCGCTCTTGAGCTTCTGCGCATTCGACAGCTTGTTCTTCTCGGCCGACCAGCGCTGGGTCAGCGCCGCCGATTTCTCCTCGAGCTCGGCGAGTTCCTTCTTAAGCGTTTCGAGCCTGCTCTTCGAGCCGGCATCGGTTTCCTTGCCAAGCGCCTCCTGCTCGATCTTGAGCCGGACGATCTCGCGGTCCATCGAGTCAAGTTCTTCGGGCTTGGAATCGACCTGCATCTTCAGGCGCGCCGAAGCCTCGTCCATCAGGTCGATGGCCTTGTCCGGCAGGAAGCGGTCTGTGATGTAGCGGTTCGACAGCGTCACGGCAGCCACAAGCGCGGAGTCCGTGATGCGGACGCCGTGATGCTGTTCGTATTTGTCCTTCAAGCCGCGCAGGATCGACACAGTGTCTTCCACCGTGGGCTCAGCCACGAAGATCGGCTGGAAACGCCGGGCCAGCGCCGCGTCCTTCTCCACATGCTTGCGATATTCGTCGAGCGTGGTGGCGCCGATGCAATGCAGCTCGCCGCGCGCCAACGCAGGCTTCAGGAGATTCGACGCGTCCATGGCGCCGTCGCCCTTGCCGGCGCCGATCAGCTGATGCATTTCGTCGATGAACAGGATGATGCCGCCCTCGGCCGAGGTCACCTCGCCCAGCACGGCCTTCAGCCGCTCCTCGAACTCGCCGCGATATTTCGCGCCGGCGATCAGAGCGCCGAGATCCAGCGAGAGAAGGCTCTTGTCCTTCAGGCTCTCCGGCACGTCGCCATTGAGGATGCGCAGCGCGAGGCCCTCGACGATGGCGGTTTTGCCAACGCCGGGTTCGCCGATCAGCACGGGATTGTTCTTGGTTCGCCGCGACAATACCTGAATCGTGCGGCGGATTTCCTCGTCGCGGCCGATCACCGGGTCGAGCTTGCCGTCCCGCGCGGCCTGGGTCAGGTCGCGGGCATATTTCTTCAGTGCGTCATAAGCGTTTTCGGCCGTGGCGGAATCCGCCGTGCGGCCCTTGCGCAGCGCATTGATCGCGGCATTGAGATTTTGCGGGGTGACTCCGCCCTTGCTGAGCAGACTGCCGGCCTCCGAATCCTTGTCGAGCGAAAGCGCGAGCAGCAGACGCTCCACGGTGACGAAACTGTCGCCGGCCTTGTCGGCCGCCTGTTCGGCTGCGTCGAACGCGCGGGCGGTCGCCGGCGCCAGATAGACCTGACCGGCCCCTGCGCCCGAGACCTTGGGTATCTTGCCCAGCTCGGTTTCCGTCGCCTTCAGGATGGCGCGGGAGTTGCCGCCGGCGCGGTCGATCAGGCCGCCGGCCAGACCCCCGCTGTCGTCCAGCAGTACTTTCAGGATATGCAGCGGCGAGAATTGCTGATGGCCCTCGCGCACGGCCAATGATTGCGCCGACTGGATAAAGCCGCGCACCCGTTCGGTGTATTTCTCAATATTCATTGTATGTTGTCCCTCGGCCTGCCCTGTCCGCCTCGAAAGCACAGATGGGGCATCTTCATTGGGTTTCCACGGGCCGCATTGATTGTCGTCAATCGGCCGCAGTCGTCGTTGGCGTCAAAACCAGCTTGATGGAAATGTGGGCAGTGGGTTCCCAAAACGGAAGGGGTCCGCATAAAATTCCAATCGGCCAGGCAATGGCGCCACGGGCCAAAATCTCTTAAGACCGGAACCATGCCCGAACAGCCTTGCGCCAGCGTTGCCAGCATCTACCGCTATCCCGTGAAGGGCCTGACGCCCGAACCATTGACGGAGGTGGCACTGACGCCCGGCCAGACCCTCCCGGCCGATCGGCGCTATGCCATCGAGAACGGCCCGATCGGATTTGACCCGGCGGCACCGCAATATTTTCCGAAGACCCAGTTTCTGATGCTGATGCGCAACGAGCGCCTCGCGGCGCTGCGCAGCCATTACGACGACGCCAGCCATACGCTGACGATCCGGCAGGACAATAGCGAGGCCGTACGAGCCGACCTGCGGACGGCCGAGGGACGCGCAGAGATCGAAGCGTTTTTTGCGGGAAACTTTGCTGGTGAGTTACGCGGGCCGCCCAAGGTGCTGTTCGCGGACGGGCACAGCTTTTCGGACGTGCCGCGCAAGGTCGTCTCGATCATCAACCTCGCCAGCGTGGCCGATCTCGAAAAGACCGTCGGGCAGCCGGTGCATCCGCTGCGCTTTCGCGGCAACCTGCATGTGACGGGTTGGCCGGCCTGGCACGAATTCGAACTGATCGACCGGACGCTGGCTATCGGCGGCACCCGGCTCAAGGTCGTGAAGCGGATCGTGAGATGCGCCGCGACCAATGTCGATCCGGACACGGCCGCGCGGGATCTGACGATTCCGAAAACGCTGCTGCAGACCTACGGTCATGCCGATTGCGGAATTTACGCCGAGGTCATCACCGGCGGCACGATCGCCGCAGGTGATGAGATTGTAGCGGAAGAGTAGAGGCCAAAAGCACGCTCATCTTTTTTCCGTCTCCCCTTGCGGGAGAAGGCGGCGCGGCCGGAGGTCGTGCCGGATGAGGGGTCATGCTGGGCGCGGGGCCTGTGGTACCCGGATCGAACCGCTTCGCGGCTCGATCCACCCTCTCCCACAAGGGGAGAGGGGGCGATGCAGAGATCAGCTCGTCGGCATCACGTAAGCGTAGATGCGGCCCTTCGAATAGACCGACTCCGCAACGCGGTTGCCATGATTGCCGGAGACGATGATCGGGTTGCCCTTGGCATCGACGCCCGAGACGACGCCGACATGACCGCCGCGACGACCGCGCGACATCACCGCGATGGCGCCGACCTGCGGACCGGAGACACGCTGGCCGTAGCTCGAGAACGAGCGCGCCATATCCGAACCGGTGCCCTGATGGCCGGTGCGCTTCAAGACGAGATTCATGAACGCTGCGCACCACAAGCGACCGCGCGCCGTCGGATTGCCGCGACCGATGAAGCTGCGCGCAGCGTCAACGATACCCGAACCGCCGAAGCCGCCGGATGGCTGGTTCATGCTTGCATTGGCGTTATTGAAATTCGCGGAATCGCCGAACGAAGGCGCCTGCTGCGTGGATTCGGCCCTGTGCCGCGCATAACGCGCGCGATGCCGGACGTGATGACGAGCACTGTGTGTGTATTTGCCGACGTGATGCGAGTGACGCGAGGCGCCGTGCTGGGGTCGTGCAGACGCAGGAGAGACTGACGCGAGAACTGCCGCCGAACACACCGCAAGAGCCGAGATGCGAAGTGCACGGCGATACGCAAAGAACTGAACCATACCAAATTTTTCCTCTTAACACCCCCGAACCCCATCGGCCCAAATACGCGGGCCAACAATCGGGACGGGCGTGGTAACGAAGTTGGTATGGCGATAACAAGACCTCTAACGGTGCAGATGACGTTTTTTTTAACGGCGACAACAGAGTGAATCGCCTCAACTTCAACGGTTGCAATACGTATAGACATGGCAGCCGCCCGCTCCGCGCAAGGCACGCCCCTATTACCTATTTAAATTAGCTTTTTATGCGCACCCCCAGCGTGCATCGCCTTGCGATACACGGCGAAAACATCGCGCAGAACGCGGTATTTCTGCTTCCATCCTGCAGAAATCCACACGCGATCACGACTGAGCGGATTTACCTGCGCGGCTCAGCAGGAAAACGCCCTGCTCCCCGAACATGTTCCAGAACCACCACGGCGCATTGAGACGTAACGGCCGGCCGTAGAGATCGAGCGCGACCGCGCGCTCCATCTTCACATTGATCTCGTCGCACAACACAACGAAATCCTTGATGGTACAGAAGTGAATGTTCGGCGTGTCGTACCACGTCGCCGGCAGATTCTCCGTACGTGGCATGCGACCGCCGACAAGCAGCTGCACGCGCATCTTCCAGAAGCCGAAATTCGGAAACGACACGATGGCGCTGCGGCCGATACGCAGCAGATTTTCCAGCACGACGCGCGGCTGCCGCGTCGCCTGCAGCGTCTGCGACAGGATCACGTAGTCGAATGCATCGTCGGGATAGTTGATCAAGTCCGTATCGGCGTCGCCTTGCACGACTGCGAGGCCTTTGCCGACACAGCGGTTGACGCCCTCGCGCGACAATTCGATGCCGCGGCCGTCGATACCGCGGCTCTCCAGCAGCTGCAGCAGATCGCCGTCGCCGCAGCCGACGTCCAGCACCTTCGAGCCCGGCTTGATCATCTCCGCGACCAGGAGGTGATCGCCGCGATAATCCTGCGTACCGCGCGGCGCCGGCGTCGCCACCGCAGAGTTCAGCGGCAAGGTCTGTTGTGGAAACGCCATCTCTATGCCCCCGTAACAGGCAGGCCGCGCACGGAGGCCGCGGAATTCAGGAATGCATCGGCGATATCGAGAAATTCCGGCACGTCGAGCAGGAAGGCATCGTGGCCCTTGTCGGTCTCGATCTCCGCAAAGGAAACGCGCACGCCACCGGCATTCAGCGCATGCACGACGTCGCGCGATTCCGCAGTGGGAAACAGCCAGTCTGATGTGAACGACATCAGGCAGAAGCGCGTCTGCGTATCGCGAAACGCCTCCGAAAGCTTGCCGTTGTGGTCAGCCGCGATATCGAAATAGTCCATCGCACGCGTCAGATAGAGATAGGAGTTCGCGTCGAAGCGCTCGACAAAGGACGAGCCTTGATAGCGCAGATAGCTTTCAACCTGAAAATCAGCGTCGAAGGAGAATGTCGGCAATTCCCTGTCCTGCATGCGCCGACCGAACTTGCGGTGCAAGGCGGCATCCGACAGATAAGTGATATGCGCAGCCATGCGCGCGACGCCAAGGCCTCGATGCGGATGCGTGCCTTCCTCGAAATAGCGCCCGCCGCGCCAGTCGGGATCGGCCATCACGGCCTGACGACCCAATTCATGGAACGCGATATTTTGCGCCGAATGCCGCGTGCTGCAGGCAACGGCCAGCGCCGAGAACACGCGCTCCGGATAGGCCGCGGTCCATTGCAGCGTCTGCATGCCGCCCATGGAGCCGCCGACGACGCAGAACAATTGCTCGATCCCGAGACGGTCGATCAGCATCGCCTGGGCGCGGACCATGTCGGGTATGGTGATGACCGGGAAATCCAGCCCCCAAATCTTTCCAGTCGCGGGATTGGTCGAGGCCGGGCCGGTCGAGCCCATGCAGCCGCCGAGTACATTCGAGCAGATGATGAAGTAGCGCTCGGTATCCAGCGCCTTGCCGGGACCAACCAGTGTCTGCCACCAGCCCGGCTTGCCGGTGACCGGGTGCGGATTGGCAACATGCTGATCGCCGGTCAAAGCGTGGCAGACCAGGATGGCATTGGATTTGTCGGCATTGAGGGTGCCGTAGGTCTGATAGGCAATCTGGAACGGGGCGAGGTCGATGCCGCAATCGAGCCGCAGCGGCTGATCCATACCAAAACCCGCGACCAGGGAGGTCGGATGATCTGCTTCATGTCCACGCTCATCGGGGCGGACAACCGGACTCTTCACCAGTTCGACATTTACCATCTTGATACCGGCCTCCTCAGGAGGTTCTCAAACCAAAACCGGAATCAGGCCATAAAAAAACCCGGCCTGAACAAATAGCTCGGCCGGGATCAAACTGTCCCCGGCCTGTTTAGCGAGTTGTTTAACGTGGCTGCAAGCCGGCCGGCTCAAATGACCACGGAAGAGCCCAGAAACTAGTCCCACACCCGCCTGCCGTCAATATGGGCATACCCCGGTCAAATTGCCCAACTGCCCTGCGGCCAAATCTTCCATGTTTTCTTTGCTTTCCGGCACCGTCTTACCTAATCAATGGCCGTGCCCGCCGGCTCCCCGGGAGCCGGCCAGGCAAGCTTGACGGGACCTATCACGCCTCCCGTCCCGAAGGTTTTGAACATGTCGAAATTACCACCCGCTCCGCCCTCGCTGGACGAACTGCGCAAAGAGATCGACAGCATCGACGCGCAGGTTCACGCCCTGTTGATGCAGCGCGGCGACATCATCGACCGGCTGATCTCGGTGAAGCAGACCCAGGAAGTCGGCTCCGCCTTCCGCCCGGCACGTGAGGCCGACATGATGCGCCGTCTGGTCCAGCGCCATCGCGGCATCCTGCCGATCGACACCGTCGAGAGCATCTGGCGGGTGATCATCTCGACTTTTACTTATGTCCAGGCGCCGTTCTCGGTGCATGCGGATCTGTCGCTCGGCGAGAGCGCGATGCGGGACTCCGCGCGCTTTCACTTCGGCTTCACCGTGCCTTACGTTGCGCATTTCAGCGCAGCGGCAGCGGTCGAGGCGGTCGCAAAGTCCAAGGGCGATCTCGCGCTGGTCTCGGCGACGTCCAGCCGCACGCCGTGGTGGATCCCGCTGGAAGCCCAGGGCGCGCCGAAGATCATCGCGCGCCTGCCCTTCATCGAACGCGCCGACCATCCGGCGGCGCTGCCCGTGTTTGTGGTGTCGCGCGTCGCTGACAGCGCCATGGTGACAGAGGTCGAGATGTGGAGCGTACGGGTGTCCGGCTGGAATGCCGAGACTGCGCGCGCGCTGTCGCCGCTGGCGGAAATCGTCGCCGTGCCGGATACTGCCTTTGACGGTGCAGCGCTGCTGATCTCGATCACCTCGGCCTCGAGCCTCGACAAGATCAAGTCGGCGCTGATCGAGGCCGGAGCCTCGGTGCGCTCCACGGCGCTCGTCGGCAGCCACGCAACCCGCTATACCGTGCCCGCCAGCGGCGCACCGCGCTCGTAAGCCAATCTGACGTTCCGGAGTTGAAGATGTCCCGTCCCGTGCCGAAGCCCGGCATTCTCGAAATCGCCCCCTACACCCCTGGCAAGAGCCCGGTGGCCGAGCCCGGCCGCAAGGTGTTCAAGCTGTCTGCCAACGAGACCCCGTTCGGTCCGTCGGCGCGCGCCAGGGAAGCTTTCGCGAGTGTTGCGACGCATCTCGAGGACTATCCGGAAGGCACATCGAAGGTGCTGCGCGAGGCCATCGGCCGCCGCTTCGGCCTTGATCCGGCCTGCATCATCTGCGGCGCCGGCTCCGATGAAATTCTCAATCTGATCGCCCACGTCTATCTCGGTCCCGGCGACGAGGCGATTTCGACGACCCACGGCTTTCTGGTCTATCCGATCGCCACGATGGGCAACGGCGCAACCAATGTGGTCGCGCCGGAAACCGATTTCACCTGCAATGTCGATGCGATCCTGAAATGCGTGACGCCGCGCACCAAGCTGGTGTGGCTGGCCAACCCGAATAACCCGACCGGCACCTATCTGCCGTCGTCGGAGATCAAGCGCCTGCGCGCCGGCCTGCCGGAAAACGTGCTGCTGGTGCTCGACGCCGCCTATTCGGATTACGTCACCAAGGATGACTACGACAGCGGCCTTGAACTGGCGAAGACCACCGAGAATACCGTGGTGTGTTTCACCTTCTCCAAGGTGCACGGCCTCGCCGCATTGCGGATCGGCTGGATGTTCGGCCCGGCGCACATTGTGGACGCGATGAACCGCGTGCGCGGTCCCTTCAACGTCTCGGCACCGGCGATGCTCGCCGCCGTCGCGGCGATCGAGGACACCGCACATGTCGAAATGTCGCGCGCCTTCACCGCGAAGTGGCGCGACACGCTGACGGAAGAGATCGGCAAACTCGGCATCAAGGTAACTCCGAGCGTGGCGAACTTCGTCCTGATGCATTTCCCGACCACGCCGGGCAAGACCGCGGCCGATGCCGATGCGTTCCTGACCAAGCGTGGCCTGGTGCTGCGGGCTGTCGTCAATTACGGCCTGCCCAACTCCCTGCGCATGACCATCGGCACCGAGGAAGCCAACAACCTCGTGATCGAGAACCTGCGCGAATTCATGGCGGCGAAATGACCACGACGCCGCCGTTCAAACGCATCGCGCTGATCGGGCTCGGCCTGATCGGCTCGTCGCTGGCGCGCGGCATCCAGCAGCTCGGCCTTGCCGGAGAACTGGTCGCCACCGACAATTCAGCGGCCGTGCGCCTGCGCGCTGCCGAGATCAAGCTCGCCGACCGCATCGCCGACGACAATGCAAGCGCGGTGAAGGATGCCGATCTGGTCATCGCCTGCGTTCCTGTCGGTGTGGCAGGTGACGTCGCCAAGAGCATCGCGGCGCATCTTGCGCCCGGTGCGATCGTCTCCGACGTGGGTTCGGTGAAAGCTTCCGTGCTGCATGCCATGGCGGAGTATCTGCCGGACAACGTGCACTTCATTCCCGCGCATCCTGTCGCCGGTACCGAAAATTCCGGGCCGGATTCCGGCTTCGCGGAACTGTTCATCAATCGCTGGTGCATTCTGACGCCGCCCGACGGCGCGGACTCCGCGGCGGTCGAGAAGCTCACCGGTTTCTGGGCTGCATTGGGCGCCAATGTCGAGATCATGCAGGCCGCGCATCACGATCTGGTGCTCGCAGTCACCAGCCATCTGCCGCATCTGATCGCTTATACAATCGTAGGCACGGCCGACGAGCTCGAAGACGTGACTCGTTCGGAAGTGCTGAAGTTCTCCGCGGGCGGTTTCCGCGATTTCACCCGTATCGCAGCATCAGACCCGACCATGTGGCGCGACGTGTTTCTCGCCAACAAGGACGCGGTGCTGGAAATGCTCGGCACCTTCCAGGAAGACCTGTCGAAGCTGACGCGCGCGATCCGCCGCGATGACGGCGATGCGCTGTTCGAACATTTCACCCGGACGCGTGCGATCCGCCGCGGCATCGTCAGTATTGGTCAGGATGAAGCGGCGCCGGACTTCGGGCGCAAGCATCAGGCGCTGACGAAGAAGAGCGAGAGCTAAAGCCCTCATGGTCGCAGGATGGGTTTCGCGAAGACGCTCGACCCATCCTATGATCTCTTGGGCCCGCCTCTAAAACAGCGGCGGAATCTGCGCCACGCGCAGCGGGCCGAAGAACACAGCACCATCGACAAACTTCAGCGGGAACGACCGCGCCGGCTTGCCTTCGAGCGTCGCCGGTGAACCGATCGAATTGACTCCGGCGGTGAGGCCTGCACCGGCATTCTTGCGCGCGAAATTGCCAAGGCCGGGAATCGCACGGTCCAGCGCGCCCAGGATATTATTGACGTCCTGCGACTTCACGCCCGGCGCCAGTCGATCGAGCGTCTCCTGCGGTACGCCAACTTCCAGCAGCTTGTCGATGCCAAGGGCCGCAACGGCCTTGTCGAGGCCGGCCACGGTCATCTGCAATTCGCCGTCAAGATTGCCTGCAGCGGTCAGCCCCAATGAGCCTGTTGCCAGTGAGATGATCTCGCCCTGCTGGACGCGCGACTGGACGATCTCGACACGTCCACCTGCAGCCTGAAGCTCGCGGAACCGCACCGGCCAGGGCTTGGACGAAATATCCTTGAGGCCGCTGAGCAATGCGCGGATATCGGCATCGAACGGGGCGGCAAGGATCGGATGAACATCGGCAATACTGCCGCTTCTGATCTGCAATGCCGTCTCGATCACCGGCTTGTCCGGCGTCGAACTCGCCGCCGTGCGGCCGTGCAATTCGACATGTTTGGCACGCGCGGTCGGCGCCTGCACCGAGCCCGCGAAGCGATCGAGCGACACATCGTCGAACACGATATCGGCGCTGTCAGGCGTTCCGGGCAGGCCGGTGATGCTGCTGCGCGCAGAGCCCCAGTTCATCACCATCGCCGGCTGGCCGCGGTCGGACAGGACGGCGGGCGCGGTGAATTCAGCGATCAGGAGCCGCGGCGTATAGATCTGCGCGACCACCAGGATTTCGCCGAGCTTCGCGGTAATCGGAATCTGCGTCGCATTCTGGGTGGCGGTCTGCGACGTCAGTGACACGCTGACACCACTGCAGCGGACTTCCAGCCGGAACGGGAAGCCGGAGACCGAGCGGTTGGCACAGTCATAGACGCGGCCAGCGGCAGCCTCGCGGGCACGCCAGATGTCGACGCTTTCGTCGACCTTGGACGCGGCATAGAACCAGAAGCCGCTCCACGCCGCCGCGAGGACGACGATGATGACGGGCAGGATGAAAATCGGCCAGAGACGGCGCTGGGTGGGCTGTGCATATTCGGACATGGCCGGACGTAGATCGCATGATTTTGTCAAATCGGCGATCCCTTTCATGAGGTTATCCGCTGTCGCAGGGCCACGTTGCAGGAAATCCGGATCGCCCGGGCCCAAGGTTTCTGCTAGGTCGGCACCATGACCGCGAAAATCACCGCCGAACCCGATTCCGACAGCGATCTCTGGGTGTTCGGCTATGGCTCGCTGATGTGGCGGCCGGGCTTCGAGTTCATCGAACAGGTCCCGGCCCGGCTGATCGGCGAACATCGGGCGCTCTGCGTCTATTCCTTCGACCACCGTGGCACGCCGGAAAAGCCCGGCCTGGTGCTTGGCCTGGACCGCGGCGGCGCCTGCCGTGGCATCGCCTTCCGCGTGGCCGCCAAGCTGCGCCATGACACGATCGCCTATCTGCGGGAGCGCGAGCAGACCACCCACGTCTATCGCGAGGTGATGCGCTCGGTCTGGCTCGACGACACGGCGCGGACCCGCGTCAGCGCGCTGGCCTATGTGGTGGATCGCGGCCATGTGCAGTATGCGGGGCGTCTGAGCCTCAGCGAGCAATTGCACTTCGTGCGGCAGGGCCACGGCCGCTCCGGATTGAACCGCGATTACGTGCTCTCGACCGTGAAAGCCATCGAGGCCGAAGGTTTTCGCGATGCCCAGCTGCATCAACTCGCGGCGATGCTGCATGAGTAGTTGACCACTGGCGCGTTCTCCCCCTTCTCCCCTTGCGGGAGAAGGGAAGGAAGCAGGCTCAGCTTTCCTTCACCGCCACATTCGGCACGCGTCCGAAGATCGTCGCCTGCTCAGCACGCGCTTCAGCAACGATCCGATCTGTGGCAGCCTCGATCGACGTGCTGATCGCCGCGATGAATTCCTTGCGTGGCATGCCGGGCGGCAGAGGATCGAGAAATTCCACCACCAGCGTGCCGGGATAACGCAGGAATGTGCGGCGCGGCCAGAACAGGCCGGAATTCAGCGCCACCGGCAGACACGGCGCGCCGGATTTGGCGTAGATCTGCGCGACACCGGGTTTGTAATCCGGGGGTGCCTCGACAGGCCGACGCGTGCCCTCGGGAAAGATAATGAGCTGACGGCCGCGCTGGATTTCTTCGGTGGCGCGCTTGGCCATATCGATGAGCGAACGCGCACCGCCATCGCGATCGACGCCGATCATCTTCGACTTCTTCAGATACCAGCCAAAGAACGGAATCTGCCCGAGCTCGCGCTTGTAGATGAACAGCGGCCGGTCGAAGAACGGCATCAGCGCGAAGGTTTCCCACATCGATTGATGTTTCGAGGCGACCACCAGCGGCCCTGCCGGGATTTTCTCGAGACCACGATAATCAACCTTCGTGTTGCAGACGACGCGCATCAGCCAGATGCTGCTGGTCGCCCACGCTTTCGCGATCGCCATGAAGGCGCGCGGCGGCATCACGAAGGTCGGGATCGCCACCAAGATCCAGAACACCAGCAGCACATAGAACAGCACGTTGTAGATCAACGAACGCACGAATATCGAAGTCATGGTGATCCGATCAGGTCAGTTGCAGCTCAATTCGCCGAAGCCGTCGCCGGCTTGCGCGGCGGCGCATCGCCCTGCTGGTCGCCAGCCGAATCCGGCATCAGGTCGATCCCGATATTCGCCAGCCGCACCCGCACTTCGGCCGCGAGATATTTGACATATTCCGATAGCAGCAACCGCAGCGTCGGGCCACTGGTCCACCACGGTTCGTCGCGCCATTTCTCGCCGATGACCGAGAACGGGATCAGCTCGATATCCGGCATCTCGTGCGACATTTCGACGATGGCGCGCGGCATGTGATAATTCGAGGTCACAACGATCAGCGACCTGAAGCCGCGCTCACGAGCCCAACGTTTGGTCTCCACCGCGTTGCTGCGGGTGTTGACGGCGGACCGATCGAGATCGACGCAGCAATCCAGCAGCCGCTGGCTGTCCGGCAGCGTGCGCGAGATATTGGCGGCGCCATTGGTCGGATGCACGCCTGAGATCAACAGCCGCTTGCCGAAACCACTGGCAAGCAATTCCAGCGCATCCGCGACCCGCGACGACCCGCCGGTCAAGACCACGATGCCATCGGCATTGGCCGACGGCTTCAACTCGCCGCTGCGGAGTTGCGCGAGAAACGCGACAAAGCCGATGGCGCCGACCATGAAGGAGAGCGCGAAGGTGACCACGATCGCCGCACGGATCACGCGCCGCCGCGGTGGCGCGGCAACGGGCATCTCCGTGGTGTCCTGGTCGTCGAGCAAGGTCATTGATGTCGCGTTCAGTCCTTTGACGACAATCTTAGGTATTTTCCGACGGTTTGGCGATGCCGGGGCCCGCCGTACGGCGCATTACTCAATATCGTTCAGCGTCGAGAACAATGTGCGACGCGATGCCCATGCGGTGATTCCCGCAATCAGGAGCGCCTGCCCCGCCACTGCGAGATATCCCGATGACCGCAGCGAGAACGTCCCCAGCAACGCGGCGAACTGGTCGCCCACCGGCGTGCCGGAAAACCAGCTCGCGATCGACTCGGAAAACCCGAACATCAGCATCGCGGCTCCACCGCCAATGATACCGCCCTGCAGCCCAAGCCGCAGAAAGTGGCGGAAGAAGCGGTTGGCAATATAGCGATCCCCGGCGCCGACGAAATGCAGCACCTCGACAATCGGCCGGTTCGCCGCCATCGCGCCGCGCGTCGCAAAGGACACGGAGATAATGGTCGCGATAATGACGAGTGCAAGGATGCCGAGCCCGGCCAGCACCGTTGCCGATGTCATCGAGCGCATCCGCTCGACCCAGGCGCGGTGATCGTCAACACTGGCCGAGGGCACGGCCTGCGTCACCCGCTTGCGCAGGCCGATGATGTCCAGCGCCGTCCCCGGCGCGACGCGCGCAATGATGACGCGTGGCACAGGCAGATCATCCAGCGACAATCCCGTGCCGAGCCACGGCTCCAGCAGCTGCGCCGATTGCTCCCTGCTATAGGGCTGCACCTCGACAATCCCCGGCTGGCCGCGAATGGCGTCGGTCACCGCCTGCGTATCGCGGTCGAGATCGCGGCCACCCTGCGGCTTCACCTGGATAGTGATTTCGCTGGCGACTTCCGATTGCCATTCCGACGCCGACGCGCTGATCAGCAATACCGCGCCCGTGGTGATGGAGGCGAGGAACGTCATGATGGCGACGACAGCAACCAGCGCGCGGCCGGCGATCGAACCGCGCGGCACGATCGGGGATGCATTGCGCGCCTTCGCCGGGACCTGCGGGCGATCGGTGCCGAGGTCCATCAGCGGGCCGTGTTCTTCGCCGATTCTACTCATAGGTTTGCCTACTCATAGATATGCAGCCGGCCTTGATGCAGCACCATGCGCCGCGCGTCATATTGGTCCATCAACGTAATGTCATGAGTCGCGATGATCACCGCGGTTCCCGACTTGTTGAGTTCGATGAACAGCCGCAGCAGACGCCGGCCCAGCGTCGGATCGACGTTACCCGTCGGCTCGTCCGCCAGCAGCAGCATGGGACGTGCGATCACCGCGCGCGCAATCGCAGCGCGCTGCTTCTCGCCGCCCGACAGGATCGGCGGCAGCGCATCCATGCGGTCACCCAGACCCACCCATTTCAGGAGATCGATGACCTCGCGCCGATAGCTCGATTCCTCGCGGCCCATCACCCGGAACGGCAGCGCGACATTCTCATAGGTCGTCATATGGTCGAGCAGACGGAAATCCTGCAACACGATGCCGATGCGCTTGCGCAAGTCGGCGATCTCGTCCTTGCCGAGCAGCGAGATGTCCTGGCCGAACAGATTGACCAGACCGCGGGTCGGCCGCAGCGACAGGAACAGCAGGCGCAGCAGCGACGTCTTGCCGGCACCCGACGGGCCGGTCAGGAACTGGAACGAATGCGCAGGGATCTGGAAACTGAGGTCGCGCAGAATCTCCGGGCCAAGCCCGTAGCGCAAACCAACATTTTCGAACCGGACCACATTCAGCTCCGTTCGATGGGTTCAAAAAGCCTCAAAAAGACGGTCAAATGCTTGTGCGGCCGTTATGGTTTCCGATTCGTTAACGGTCGTCTTGTAGCCTGCCGGCCATGTCATCGGCTATCAGCTCCATGCATATCGTTTGCCCCAATTGCACGACATCCTACGCCGTGAATCCGGCCACGTTCGGCGATGCCGGACGGACGGTTCGCTGTGCCCGCTGCAAGGAAGTCTGGCTGGCCCGGCCCGAGCTCCTGTCCCGCGCCGAGACCCCGGTTCCCGCCATGACGGCCAAAGCCGCCAGCGAGCCAGATCCGAACGAGGATATGAGCGCCTGGGGCGTGACCGAGGACGACGACGCCTTGGCACCGAACGTTCCGGTGGTCGAAAGTCCGTCGATTTCAGCCGACTGGCCGGCCGATGCCAATGACCGCACCGGAAACGCGGACTGGGCCACGATGGCGCAGCACGATACGCTGGCCGCAATGCGAGCCACCGCGCCGTCGCGCTTTGCCGCACTGGGTCGTTTTGTGCCGTCGCTGCCGCGCCTGTTCGTCGTGCCGCGCCACGGCCTCCCCATCGCCACCGCTGCCATGGCGGCGCTGTTGCTGGCTCTGGTGATCTGGCGCGTCGACATGGTCAGACTGATGCCGCAGACCGCGATTTTCTATCAGGCAGTCGGTCTCGACGTAAATGTACGGGGCCTCGCCTTCAAGGACGTGAAGGTCTCCTCCGAAACCGTCGATGGCAAATCGGTGCTGCTCATCGAGGGCCTGATCGTGTCCGAGACCCGCACGCCCACCGCCTTGCCGCGCCTGCGTTTCGTGGTACGCGACGAGAAGGGCACTGAAATTTATGGCTGGAACGCCGTGCTCGAGCAGCCCGGCCTCAATCCCGGCGACAAGACATGGTTTCGATCGCGGCTGGCCTCGCCGCCGGCCGAGGGCCGCAGTATCGATGTGCGCTTCTTCAACAAGCGCGACGTTGCCGGCGCTTAAGCGTTTTCAAGCGAAGTGGCTTCCGGTTCGCGTGAAGAAAACGCGTCTAACAAACGATAGAATCTTGGTCTGAGGAGTTGTTGTGGCGCGTATCCTGATTGCAGATGACGAAGAATCGATGCGGCTGCTGGTCGGCCGCGCCATCGCCATGGATGGCCACGAGATCGTCACGGCCGAAGACGGCGCCGAGGCGCTGGAGATCCTCACTGAACAGAACGGAGCATTCGATCTGCTCCTCACCGATATCAAGATGCCCATCATGGACGGCATCGCACTGGCATTGGCCACGGCGCGCGATTTCCCCGACCTCACCATCCTGCTGATGACCGGCTATGCCGACCAGCGTGAGCGCGCGACCGGGCTGAATGCAATCGTGCACGACGTGGTGACGAAGCCGTTTTCGGTGGCGGATATCCGCACGGCGGTGGCCGACGCGCTGGCGGCGAAGAACAAGGGATAGCGGGAAATCGCAGGATGGGTAGGGCGTAGCGAAACCCGTCATCCACTTTCGCCGAGAGCGATGGGTTTCGCTTCGGCGCTACGCGCCTGCGCTCTACCCACCCTGCAACCGCGCGCAGCCTCTCAATAATCCTTCAGCAGCCGCTCGATATAATCCAGTTCAAGCTGCGGCCGCGTGGTGTCGCCAAGGCGACGGCGCAGCTCCTCCAGAATACGCCGCACGCGCTGCACGTCGATCTCGCCGGGAATTTTCACCGTGAGGTCGTCTCCGAGTTCGCGGCCACGCAGCGGCCGCCCGAGCGGATCGCTCTGCCGGCCACCACTCTGCTGGCGTCCGGGATTGTTGCCCGGGCCATCGCCCTGACCTTCACCCTGCTGCATGGCCTGCGCGAGCTGCTGGGCACCCTTGCGGAGCGCATCGAGCGCCTTGCCCTGCGAACCGACCGCACCATCGGCATTGCCGTCGCCGAGCTGGCCGCCGGCATCGCCCATCGCGTTGTCGGCATCGCCGAGACTATCGCCGTCGCCGTCACCATCAGCGTCCGCCTGATCGTCGCCGCCCTGCCCTTGCTGGCCCTGCTGACCCTTTTGCCCTTGCTGTCCTTTTTGGCCCTTCTGTCCCTGGCCCATGCCCTGCTTGGCGAGCTGATCCTGTAGCTGCTTGAGGCGGTCGCGCAGGTTCTGCTGATCCTGCTGCAGATCGCCCATGCCCTGCTCGCCCTGCTTGCCGCGGCGGCGCTCGTTGCGCTGCTCCTGGCCCTGCTTGAAGGTCTTGTCGCGAAGCTGCTGCTGCTTGCGGATCATATCCCCAAGCTCGTCCATCGCCTGATCCATATCGCCGTCGCCGGACTGACCGGGCTGCGCCATCTGCAGGTTTTCCAGCATCTGCTGCATCTGTTCGAGCAGCTGCCTGGCGGCATCCTTGTCGCCGGAGCGCGACAGCCGCTCCATCCGCTCGATCATGTTGTTGAGGTCCTGCTGCCGCATGACCCTGGTGTTCTTGTCGAGCGGACGTGCCAGCTGCTGCGGATTCTGCTTCATCTGCTCGGCAAGCTGCTTCAGGAAATTGTCCAGCGCCGCACGCAGGTTCTCGGTGAGCTTCTTGATTTCCTCGTCGCTGGCGCCGCGCTCCAGCGCCTGCTTCAACGCGTCCTGCGCCGCACGCAGCGCCTTGTCGACATCGGTAATATCGCCGTCCTCGATGGTGACGGCGAGCGCCCACAGGCTGGCAACGACCTCCTTCAAGGCAGCATCGGTGCGGGCCCGTTCGATCTGGGTGGCAACGCTGCGCAGCCCGAGATACTGGCCGGCTTCCGGCGTGAAAGCCTCCGGAGCGATCATCAGGGCCTGCAGCGCGTAGGAGACCATGCCGCGCTGATTGGCGTCGAGCGCCAGGATACGACGCTGCTCGATCAGCGCCCGCGGCAGCGGCTTGGTGAACAGCCGCTCCGGCAGCCGCATGCTGAACGGCTCGCTCTTTCCCTCGTTGCCGGCTTCATCCTTGGCGGTCAGCGTCAGCGTGACATCGGCGCCCGCATAGGGATCCTCGCTGAGATCCTTGACGGTCTGGCCGACACCGTTGCGCGTGCGCGCATTTGGCAGAACCAGCGCAAATGACGGCGCATCGAACAGTGGCCGCGGCCTGGCAGCTTCCTTGATGCCATCCTTGGTCTCGGCAGGGCGCGCTGCGAATAGCGCATGAGCTTCGGTGACGCCGTAGTCGTCCTCAAGCTTGTAGGACATCTGCAGCGAACCGCGCGCCTGGCGCTCGGGGTCCTTGGCGAGCGCAATGGTCGGCGGACGATCGCCGGTTGCCGTGAACTTCCACTGCGGCTGGCCGGATGGCGCACGCACATGTGCGGTCCCGTCAGACGTGATGGTGAAGTGCTTCTCGTTGGTGCCCTTCGGGGCTTCCGCCGTCGGCGCCACTTCGGCAACGCCACCGGTGAGAATGACATCAAGCGCGCCGCCGCTGGAGCGCACGATCAGCGTCGAGCCCGATGGCACCGGCAACGCAGCAGCGCCGGCGGTGGACGCGTCCTTGTTGGCGGCGGAGAGAATGATTGGCGGCTTGCCGGTGTAAGCCGGCGGCGTGATCCAGGCATCGACGCGCACATTCGCCGGCGCCAGCACGCCGTTCCAGTCGAATGCCGCCATGATCCGCGCGCCGCGCTCACCGCTGGCGGCAAACCAGGTGGCGAACAGCAGCACGACGACGATGGCGCGCAGGGCCCAGGGATCATGGATCGCCAGACGCGGCGACGGCAGACCGGCGCGGATTTTCTTGAGCGACGCCAGCGTACGTTCGCGCTGCACGAGCCATAGGGCCCGGGCCAGCGGGTCCTGCGACGACAGCGTATCGGTCAGCGCCGTTGCGGGACGATGCGCAATCCCGGTGCCGCGATCAAGGCGCGATAACCCGTCTTCACGCGACGGCCAGCGAAACTTCAGGAGAGGAACGAGCGTCGCCAGCGCAGCGATGACGAATAACACAAGACCGGCGGCGCGCGCAGTGAAGGGAAGCGTCAGCCACAGACCGGCCCAGGAGGCCACCAGAAACAGGCCGACGACGCTGAGCAGTCGAGCCAGATGCGGCCACCCCCGCTCCCAGGCAATCGCCAGTCGGGCGCGCTGCAGTGCCTGCGCGAGCTGAAGCTGTGCCGCCGCCTGACGATCGGCATGTACGTCGCGTTGGGGGTCTGGTCGGTCGGGGGGCGCAGCGCTCAACGACGATCTCCGATGTTACAGCACGACACACTAGCACGGCGGCGGCAATGAGGCATGGCACGTGGCCATCCATTCACATGCAAAGCCTGAGCCTAAGTCGATTCGGAGTGCGTGGGGTCACGAAGCCGTGAGGAAGGAGCGCGCCGATGGTAGCGGCATCCCTCCCCCAAGCGAAGCGCAGTGGGGAGGGACAAGAGTCACAGCCAGGGCGCGGCCTTGTCCATGGCGATCAACTGCTCGACCTCGATGCGCGGGCGGACCACCGCATACTGGTCGTCTTTCACCAGCACTTCCGGGACCAGCGCGCGGGTGTTGTAGGTCCCCGCCTGCACGGCGCCATAGGCGCCGGCGGTCATGATCGCGAGCAGATCGCCGGACTTCAGTTCCGGCAGCTTGCGGTCGAGGGCGAGGTAATCGCCGGTTTCACAGACAGGGCCGACCACATCGACCGCCGCGAGCTTCGCGCCGGGTGCGGGCGCCGCGACCGGCAGGATCTCGTGATAGGCCTCGTACAAAGTCGGCCGGATCAGATCGTTCATGGCCGCGTCGATGATCACGAAGGTCTTGCCGTCGCCATGCTTCACATGGATCACGCGCGCGACGAGAATGCCGGCATTGCCGACAATCATGCGGCCGGGCTCGAACATCAGCGTGCAGCCGAGATTGTGCGTGACGCGCTTGACCATGGCCGCGTAGGCCATCGGCTCCGGCGGCGCGGCCCGGTCCTCGTAATAGGGAATACCGAGGCCGCCACCGAAATCGACATGTGAAATCGTGTGGCCATCATTGCGCAGCACGGTGACGAAATCGGCCAGAATACGAAACGCCTGCTCCATCGGGCCGAGATCGGTGATCTGGCTGCCGATATGCATATCGACGCCGGTGACCTCGATACCCGGCAGTTTCGCGGCGCGGGCATAGACCTCGCGCGCACGACTGATCGGGATGCCGAACTTGTTCTCGGACTTTCCGGTGGAGATCTTGGCATGAGTGCCGGAATCCACATCGGGATTCACGCGGATCGAGATCCGCGCCGTACGGCCGGTCTCGCCGGCGATAGCCGACAGCAATTCGAGTTCAGGCTCCGACTCGATATTGAGGCAGAGAATGTCCTCGTCGAGCGCCAGCCGCAGTTCATCCGCGGTCTTGCCGACACCGGAAAACACGATCTTCTTCGGCGGAATGCCGGCGGCGAGCGCGCGCTTCAATTCGCCGCCGGAGACAACGTCGGCGCCGGCACCGAGCTTCGCCAGCGTGCGCAGCACCGACTGGTTGGAATTCGCCTTCATGGCGTAGCAGACCAGTGCCTTGGTGTCGGCGAAGGCTTCGGTGAAGACGCGATAATGCCGTTCCAGCGTCGCGGTCGAATAGCAATAGAACGGCGTGCCGACGGCACCGGCCATCTCGGCAATGTCAACGCCTTCGGCGTGCAGCACGCCGTTGCGATAGTCGAAATGGCGCATGGCGAGTTAGTCCAGGATCGGATCGAGCAGGAACGGCTTCTTGCGGCCACGGGTCGCCGCCGGTGCGCCCTCGTCGACGCCGTTGGAGGGAGCGAACACGTCCCTGCCCTTGCTGGCAGCCGACTGTGCATCGGGATCCGCCGCCGGGGCTGCAGTGCCCATCGGCTGCGCGGCAGCCTGTGGCGGCAGATCGAGGCCGCCTTTACGGCCGCAGCCGGCCAGCGCCAAAGCAGAAACGGTCAAAACGAGAATGGCCCATCGCGCGGACGCAGGGCGGGTCGGACGAGTCACAGCAAAATCCCCAAATGCGGGCGCACCATACAAAGATTGCCGCGCTCTGGCGAGACCCCGCAGCCCATTGAATTTTCCCACGCCACGCCCGCTCAGCCCAATTTCCGCTCTTTTTCCAGTCGCTTGAGCCAGCTCTTGGCCTGCGCGGTAACGTTTTTAGGCGCGGTGCCGCCATAGCTGACCCGGCTCTTCACCGACGATTCCACCGACAGGACCTTCATCACCTCTGCGGTGATCTTCGGTTCCACCGCCTGCATATCTGTCAGGTCGAGCTCGTGCAGCGCGACACCCTTCTTGGTCGCGATGCCGACGATGCGGCCGGTGACGTGATGCGCCTCGCGGAACGGCATTTTCAGGGTCCGCACCAGCCAGTCCGCCAGATCGGTGGCGGTCGCATAGCCCTCGCCGGCAGCAAGCTTCATGCGCTCTTCATTGGGCACCAGATCGCGGACCATGCCGGCAATCGCGCGGATCGCCAGCGACAGCGCCGAATAGGCCTCCATCGCACCGGCTTTGTCTTCCTGCATGTCCTTCTGATAGGCCAGCGGCAGGCCCTTCATGACAATCAACAACCCGTTGAGCGAGCCGATGACGCGGCCGGTCTTGGCGCGGACCAGTTCGGCGGCGTCCGGATTGCGCTTCTGCGGCATGATCGAGGAGCCGGTGGTGAACTTGTCGGAGAGCCTGACGAGGCCAACCAGCGGCGAGGTCCAGATCACGATCTCCTCGGCGAAGCGCGACAGATGCACGGCAGCGATGGAGGCCGCCGACAGTGTCTCCAGCACGAAATCGCGATCCGACACCGCATCGAGCGAATTGGCCATCGGGCGGTCGAAACCCAACGCCTTCGCCGTCGCGTGGCGATCGATCGGGAACGATGTGCCGGCCAGCGCGGCCGCGCCGAGCGGGCTTTCATTGAGGCGCTTGCGCGCATCGGCAAAGCGGCCACGATCACGCGCCACCATTTCCACATAGGCCAGCAGATGGTGACCAAAGGTCACAGGCTGCGCGGTCTGCAGATGGGTAAAGCCGGGCATGACCGTACCGGCATGTTCCAGCGCGCGATCAACCAGCGCCCGCTGCAGCGAGGCAAAAGCCGCGTCGATCTCGTCGATTGTATCGCGCACAAACAGGCGGAAATCGGTCGCCACCTGATCGTTGCGCGAACGCGCGGTGTGCAGACGGCCGGAGGCCGGCCCAATCAGCTCGCCGAGCCGGCTCTCCACATTCATGTGAATGTCTTCGAGCGCACGCTTGAATGTGAACGACCCCTTGGTGATCTCTGACAGGATCGTGTCTAGACCGGCTGCGATATTTTTCGCATCCTTGGCCGTGATGATCCCCTGCTTGGCCAGCATCGCGGCATGGGCCTTGGACGCGGCAATGTCCTGGGCATAGAGGTGGCGATCGACGTCGATGGAGACATTGATTTCCTCCATGATGGCGTCGGGGCTTTCGTCGAACAGCCCGCCCCACATCTTGTTGCTCAGCTTGGAGCCCTTGCCGGTGTTGGACTTGTCGGTGCTGGACTTGCCGTTGCCCTTGCGCGAAGCCATGAATTATCACTCATCTTTAACTGCAGCTGACGGATCGTCCGTCGCACTCCGTTGCATAGCCCTAACTGAGACCGAATGACAAACCCTATGCCTGACCAGCCCGCCCCCCGTCCGGCCAAACGCCGCCTGATCGTGCTTGGCGCGGTGCTCGTGGGCGCCGTGGCCGGATATGCCGCGGTATCCAACATGGATCGGCTATGGCCCCGAACCGCCTCTGGTGACCCGACCTGCGCGCCGGCCGTGGCGCTGTCGAAGAAGATCGAGCCGCTCGCGCGCGGTGAAGTCGCCGGCCTGACCATGGCCAAGACGCCGCTGAAGCTGCCCGATTTGACCTTCAAGGATGCCGACGGCCAGGAGAAAAAGCTGTCCGACTGGCGCGGCCGGACGGTTCTGGTGAACCTGTGGGCCACCTGGTGCGTGCCCTGCCGCAAGGAGATGCCGGCGCTGAACAACCTCGAGACCAAGCTCGGCGGCCCGGATTTCCAGGTGGTGGCGATCAATATCGACACCCGCGACGCCGAGAAACCGAAGACCTTCCTGAAAGACGGCGGCCTCAACCGGCTGGATTATTTCACCGATACGTCGGCCAAGGTATTTCAGGACCTCAAGGGCATCGGCCGCGCGCTGGGCATGCCGACCTCGGTGCTGATCGACGGCAAGGGCTGCGAGATCGCAACGATCGCCGGCCCCGCCGAGTGGGACAGCGAAGATGCCGTCAAGCTGCTGAAAGCTGCAGTGAAGCCTGCCGCGGCTAGCTTCTGAGGTAGTCGCACAGAGTGCGACATACGGCCGCCTGCCCCAATCACGAAAGTCCCCGCCATCCTGTCGGATGAACGCACTTGCGTTCGTCTTGAAACAACCGGGCTTCACGCCCGGCATTTGTGCGCGACAGCAGGGAGAAACAACCAATGGCTTATACTGACGGATTCATTGTTCCGGTGCCGAAGAAGCAGCTGAAAGCCTATGCCGCCATGGCACGCAAGGCCGGCAAGATCTGGCGCGAACACGGCGCGCTCGACTATCATGAATATGTTGCGGATGACGTCAGCGTCGGCAAGTGGACGTCGTTTCCGCGCAGCGTAAAACTGAAACCCGACGAGACGGTCGTGTTTTCCTATATCATCTACAAGTCACGCAAGGATCGCGACCGCATCAATGCCAAGGTCATGAAGGATCCGCGCCTCGCCAAGATGATGGATCCGAAGGCGATGCCGTTCGATGCCAAGCGCATGATCTATGGTGGCTTCAAGACGCTGGTTTCGGTCTGACGCAACGAAGGGAGGACGCCATGACGCCGCACGGCCATTTCAACTGGAATGAATTCGTGACGCGCGATCCCGAGCGCGCGAAAACCTTCTATCAGGAGACCATTGGCTGGACCTATCAGGCCAGGACGCTGGCGGGCGGCGGCATCTACTGGATCGCCATGATGGACAATGTGCCGGTCGGCGGCATTTTCCACGCGGAAGGTCCGGGCTACGAGACCGTGCCAGACGGCTGGATGCCATATCTGGCAGTCGACGATGTCGATGCGCGGGTAAAGAAGGCCGTCGCCGCAGGCGCAACGCTGATGCGGCCGGTATTCGACATTCCCGATGTCGGCCGGCTCGCGATCCTGCTGCAGCCCGGCGGCGCCGGGATCGGCTGGATCACGCCGTTTGTGTAAGAGAGGCCGTCAGGGCAAGCTGCGGCCTCTCTTCGCGTTTCAGGCCCGCACCTCGCCGCCGCGCGACAGCAATACGAGCAACGCGCCTGCCAGCGTTGCCGCTGCGAGATAGCCGACGGCACCGAACGGGCCGAAGCCATCGACCAGAATGCCGCCGACGACGGCGCCGACCGTGATCGCGACCTGGAAAGCCGACACGAGCAGGCCGCCCGCAGACTCAGCTTCGTCGGACGCGACCCGCACCATCCATGTCTGGAAGCCAACCGGCAGCACACCGAACGCAAAACCCCAGAGCCCAACCGCGATCCCCGCCACAAGGCCCGACGCGCCAAAGACAAATAGCACCAGCGCAAGCACCGCGATGGCCGCAGATCCCGTGACGATCGCAAGTTTCGCACTACGCGCAACAAGCGCCCCACCCGCGAAATTGCCGAAGAAGCCGCCAACGCCATAAGCCAGCAGAACGAGGGAAATCGCAGTGACCGGAAGCTGCGGTACCTGCTCGAGGAAATGGCGGACATAAGTGAACCCGGCGAAATGGCCCGAGATGCTGACGGCGATTGCGATCATCACGAGTCGGACGCTGGGCCGACGCATCAGCACAAACAGCGTGCGCACATCCGGCGATGTGAGCGGCGGCAAGCGCGGCAGCGTCAGCATCTGAAAGACGAGCACGACGGCGCCGACCATAGCGGCCAGCAAGAACACGTTCCGCCACCCCCAGAGATCGCCGAGATATGCACCGATGGGCGCGGCGCTGACGGTGGCGATCGAAACGCCGCTGAAAATCAGCGAGATCGCACGCGGCAGCGCGTCCGCCGGAACGAGCCGCATCGCGGTGGCGGTCGCCATCGCCCAAAAACCGCTGAGACTGATGCCAAGCAGCACGCGGGCAAACAACAGCATCGTCAGGTTGCTTGCCGTCGCCGACAGCAGATTGGACACGATCAGCAGCACCGTCAGTGACCACAGGACAACACGGCGATCCATCGCGCGCGTCACAATGGCCGTCGCAAGCCCGGCGATGATCCCGACAAGGGAGGTCGCCGTCACCACCTGCCCGGCAGCGCCAACCGAGACACCGAGGTCGGTGGCGATCGGCGTGAGCAGGCTGGCGGGCAGGAATTCAGCCGTGACCTGGCTGAACGCGCCAAGCATCAAGGAGACAACAGCCGCCCAGGCCGCCTTCGTCCGCTCAGTGGTTATTGGAGAAATATCGGCATCAAGTGCGGCAGTAGCGGAATCAGTCATGGCAATCTCCAGAAGGGACCCCGGAGATGGAGGTGACCCGCTGGAGTTTCCATGCTAGAAAACCCGCAATGCTTGATCATCCGTCCATACCTGTCGCCACTCACCCTCTGACCGAAATGCTCCGGGGCTTGAAGATTGAGGGCGTCGATTACGTCCGCTGCCGCATGACCGAGCCCTGGGGGCTGGTATTCCCGGAACGGCCAAAGGCGCAATTTCACTTCGTCGCCGAGCGCGGCTGCTGGCTGCGAACGCTTGATCGCGAGTGGATCCGCCTTGAACCCGGTGATGCGGTCTTGTTGCCGCGCGGCGCGGAACACGCGCTGGCGAGCTCACCCGATGCCTTCCCCGCACCGGTCGAGAATTGCCAGTTCGAGCCGGTGTGCTGCGGCATCCTCGATACCTGCAGCGGCGGCAACAGCAATGGCGAGGAAACCGTGCTGTTCGGTGCCGGCATGACCTTCAACCTCGACAGCCAGCATCCTTTACTGCTGATGATGCCTGAGCTGATGCAGATGCACGAACTTGCCACCGACGAGCCCGCCATCCCGCATTTGCTCGAGGCCATGACATCAGAACTGGCGCTGGATCGCGTCGGTGCCGGCGGAATGCTGACGCGGCTGGCCGATGTTGTTGCCGCGGCACTGATCCGCAACTGGGTGGAGAAGGGTTGCGGCTCTGCCGGCTGGGTCGCAGCAGCGCGCGACCCCGGTATCGGCCGGGTTCTCGCCGCGATCCATCGCGATCCGACCAGGGACTGGACCGTCGAGGCGCTGGCGAACGTCATGCATGCGTCACGCTCGGCATTTGCGTTGCGCTTCGCCAATGTGGTTGGCCAGACACCGGCCCGTTACGTCGCGCAATTGCGGATGCAGGAAGCAAAGCAGTGGCTCACGCGCGACCGCATGAAGATCGCGGTCGTCGCACGCCGGCTTGGTTATGAATCGGAAGCCGCGTTCAGCCGCGCCTTCAAGCGCATCATCGGCGCGCCGCCAAGCCATTTTCGCGCAACGGTGACCGTTGCGAATACGCCGCTAAGATAGCGCCCTAGGCGGCGATATCGACGTTGCCGCCGACGCCCGCGCCGAGATTGGCCTGCGACGCCTGCTGGGCGCCGCCGAGCAGCGTGAGCACAGTGTTCTTTTCCATGTCGGCGTTCGACTTGAGAAGTGACGTCGAAATCTGCTGCTGCGTTCCCGCTGCCTTCATGGCAAGCGCGCTGGCAACCAAAGCCATATCCATGAGAAACACTCCGTGACGTCGTGCGGATGGTTTAGCGATGCGGGGTTAATGAAAGTGCATCACTGGCGAGGTCATCCTGCATTGGCTCGAAATGCCGCACCCAGCGTCCGCAATGCACCGCGGGCACGTGCATCGGTGAGCTTCGAGTAAAGCAGCACTTCGCCGCGCGGCAGCTTGGGCAGACCGAGTTTCGGGCCGATGTCGATGGCGCCCGCCGGCGCGACGCGCCGCACCAGGGCCGCGGCGGCAAGGCCGGCAGAAATCGCGGCACCGATCGTCGCAACGCCGCCGCCGACGAAAACCTCCTCCCACGGAATGCCGGCCGCATCGAGCGCCCCCACTGCCATCGCGCGCACGCTGCAAGGCTCCGCCTGCGTTGCCAGCCGGAGCGGCTCACCGGGCTGGTAATGGAAATCCGGCATCGCCATCCAGCCGAAATCTTCCTCCAGCAACGGCTCACCATCGCGGCGGCGGGAATCGTGGCGCAGCACGATGGCGGCATCCAGCGCGCCGCCGTCATAGGCTTCCAGCATCGCACGCGATGTATCGATGCGCAGCTCGACCACTAGCGACGGATCGGTGGCGTTCATGCGCTTCAGCACATGCGCCAGATCGGCACCGACAACGTGATGGCTGATGCCGACCACGAGACGGCGCTTCTCGACAGCGAAAGAGCCGATGGCCGACTGATGCGCGGCGACGAGGGTGCGGGCGGACGCAAGGAAGGCGGCGCCTTCGGCGGAGAGCCGCACCAGCCGCGGCGTGCGCTCCAGGAGGCGCTTGCCGAGACCACTTTCCAGGCGTTTGATCTTCAGGCTGATCGCCGATTGGGTGCTGCCCATCGCCTCGGCGGCACGGGTGAAGCTGGTCAGATCGGCCACCAGCACGAAGGCCTGCACCGCTTCCACGTCGAGCGTTTTCATCGCCAGCCATTTAATTTCGATATCATTGAAATATTATTTCATACCATTTTCCAATGATCAACCGGAGACTAGATTTCCTGCATCGGATTTGAACGACAGGAGACCAAAATGCCGCTGGTTCGCATTTCACTGAAGAACGGCAAGCCCGCCGCCTACCGGGAGGCGATCGCCGAAGGCGTCTACCAGGCGCTACGGGAGAGTTTCGCTGTCCCCGAGAACGACCGTTTCGTCACCATCCACGAGCACGGCGATGGCGATTTCATCTACGATCCGAATTACCTCGGCATTCGCCGGACCGATGACCTCGTCATCATCCAGTTGACGGTCAGCAACACCCGGCCGCGCGAGCAGAAGCAGGCGCTCTACAAACGGATCGTCGAGAAGCTGACTGACAGACCGGGCCTGCGGCCCGAAGACGTCTTCATCAATCTCGTCGAGGTGCTGCCCGAGAACTGGTCGTTCGGTAACGGCGTGGCGCAGTACGTGACATGATTACGCAGCGCGAGACATTGATGGCGCATCTGTGCGGAGTCGGGATGGGCATGGCGATGATCGTCGGGATGGTGCCGGCGGTGACGAAGCTGATGCAGATGTTGATTTAACCTAGCCGCGAGGCCACCCACCCACACACACCACCGTCATCCGCGGGCAGCGCGAAGCAAGCTTCGCGGGATGCCCCGCGGATCCATCCTTCTTCCTTGCATGCGTAGAGGTGGATTGCCGGGTCAAGCCCGGCAACGACAGCGTTCTATCTAAAAAGACGAGCGCTTCGCCTTAGCGCGTCGGCACCGGCTTATCGCCGCGATAGTCGTAGAAACCGCGTTGGGTCTTGCGACCGAGCCAGCCGGCTTCGACATATTTCACCAGCAGCGGGCACGGCCGATACTTGGAGTCGGCAAGGCCTTCATGCAGCACCTGCATGATCGACAGACACGTATCGAGGCCGATGAAATCGGCGAGTTCGAGCGGGCCCATCGGGTGATGCGCACCGAGCTTCATCGCCATGTCGATGGCCTCGACGTTACCAACGCCTTCATACAGCGTGTAGATCGCCTCGTTGATCATCGGCAAAAGAATACGATTGACGATGAAGGCCGGGAAATCTTCCGAGACGGCGATCTGCTTGCCGAGCTTGGTGACGAACTCCTTGGACGCGTCGAAGGTCGCATCGTCGGTGGCAATGCCGCGGATCAGCTCGACCAGCTCCATCAACGGCACCGGATTCATGAAGTGAATGCCGATGAACTTCTCGGGACGGTCGGTCGAGGCGGCGAGGCGCGTGATCGAGATCGACGATGTGTTGGAGGCGATGATCGCCTCCGGCTTCAGCACGGCGCAGAGGTCGTGGAAAATCTTGCGCTTGATCTCTTCCTTCTCGACGGCGGATTCGATCACGAGATCGCAATCGGCGAGACCATCCATCGAGTCCGACGAGGTGATGCGATCCAGCGCCTGCTTGCGCGCATCCTCGGTGATGACCTTCTTCGACACCTGCCGCGACAGGTTGCCGTTGATCGTCGCCATGGCAGACTTCAGGCGGTCGGCAGAGACATCGTTCAGCACAACATCGAGGCCACCCAATGCAGCCACATGCGCAATGCCATTGCCCATCTGGCCCGAGCCGATCACGCCGACTTTCTTGATCATAACCGCCATCTTGCCTGTCATCTCTGGGAACACGCCGCCCGCGCATGCCGCGTTCGGAAAGCTATCTTTACATAAAATATCGGCCGGAGTCAGTCACTCCGGCCGATGTCGTTAATTGTGGCGCAAAGCCTTCTTCAGCAACGCCTTATTTGCCAAAATCCTTGCCTGCCGGGCCTCTACTTGCCGAGTGCTTCGGTCAGCTCCGGCACGGCCTGGTAGAGGTCGGCGACCAGGCCGTAATCGGCGACCTGGAAGATCGGCGCGTCTTCGTCCTTGTTGATCGCGACGATCACCTTGGAGTCCTTCATGCCGGCGAGATGCTGGATCGCGCCGGAAATGCCGATGGCGATATACAGTTCCGGAGCCACGACCTTGCCGGTCTGGCCGACCTGCCAGTCGTTCGGCGCATAGCCGGCATCCACCGCGGCGCGCGAAGCGCCGACGCCGGCACCGAGCTTGTCGGCGAGCGGCTCGATATATTTGGTGAAGTTCTCGCGGCTCTGCATGGCGCGGCCACCGGAGACGATGATCTTCGCCGAGGTCAGTTCCGGACGATCGCTCTTGGCCATGTCCTCGCCGACAAAGGTCGACAAACCGGGATTCTCGGCCGTCTTGACGTCTTCCACCGCCGCGCTGCCGCCTTCACCGGCTGCGCCGAAGGTCGAGGTACGCACCGTGATGACCTTCTTGACGTCCTTGGACTTCACGGTCTGGATGGCGTTACCGGCATAGATCGGACGCTCAAAGGTGTCGGGTGCAATCACCTTGGTGATTTCCGACACCTGCATCACGTCGAGCAGGGCGGCGACGCGCGGCATCACGTTCTTCGAGCGCGTGGTCGCAGCGGCGATCAGCACGTCATAGGCGGGGGCCAGCGACACGATCAGCGCGGCCAGCGGCTCGGCGAGGTCGTGGGCATAGGAGGCGTCGTCGGCGAGCAGCACCTTGGTGACGCCCTGCAGCCTGGCGGCAGCTTCCGCGGCCGGCTTCGCATTCTGGCCGGCAACGAGGATGTGCACCTCGCCACCGATCTGGGTGGCGGCGGTCAGCGCCTTGTTGGTGGAATCCTTCAGGGTGGCGTTGTCGTGATCGGCAAGCAGCAATGTCGGCATTAGAGCACCCCGGCTTCAGTCTTGAGTTTCGATACCAGTTCGGCGACGTCCTTGACCTTGACGCCTGCCTTGCGGCCGCCCGGTTCGCTGGTCTTGATGATCTCGAGACGCGGAGAGATATCGACGCCGTAACCATCGGCGGTCTTCTCGTCGATCGGCTTCTTCTTCGCCTTCATGATGTTCGGCAGCGACGCGTAGCGCGGCTCGTTCAGACGAAGGTCAGTGGTAACAATTGCCGGTCCCTTGAGCTTGACGGTCTGCAGACCGCCGTCGACTTCACGGGTCACGGTGACGTCATCGCCCTCAATCACGAGCTTGTTGGCGAAGGTCGCCTGCGGCCAGCCAAGCAGCGCAGCCAGCATCTGACCGGTCTGGTTGGCGTCGTCGTCGATCGCCTGCTTGCCGAGGATCACGAGACCCGGCTTTTCCTCATCGGCCACAGCCTTGAGGATCTTCGCCACGGCGAGCGGCTCGACGGTGCCGTCAACCTTAACGAGGATGCCACGATCGGCGCCCATCGCGAGGCCGGTGCGGAGGGTTTCGGACGCCTGTGCGGGACCGATCGACACCACCACCACTTCGGTTGCCTTGCCGGCCTCTTTCAGGCGCAGGGCTTCCTCGACAGCGATTTCGTCGAACGGATTCATCGACATCTTGACGTTGGACAGTTCGACGCCCGATCCGTCGCTCTTGACGCGAACCTTGACGTTGTAATCGACCACCCGTTTGACCGCGACCAGAACCTTCATCGATCCTCTTTCGTGTGAGTTTTATTGTTTCAGAACTTGCTCGGAAGCTTGGGCGCGGAACCTAAAGCCCCTGCCACACGGGGTCAACGCGCGAAACCCGAAAATCGAGTATCTCCAGGTCCGCCAATTTAGCCGAAATTACCGGTTCTGGCCGGGCACCCAGAGCACGTCGCCGGCGCCATTATCGTTCTGCGAGCGGCTGGCGACGAACAGGAAGTCCGACAGCCGGTTCATATACTGGATGCCAGCATCCGAGACCGGCTCATCGGGCTGGGCAGCGAGTTCCACCATGATCCGTTCCGCACGGCGGCAGATCGTCCGGGCAACATGAAGGTAAGCGGCAGCTGGAGTTCCGCCAGGCAAAACAAACGACGTCAGATCGGCCAGCGGCGCGTTGAGCATGTCAATATCGTTCTCCAACCGCTCGACCTGACTCGCCAGCAGGCGCAGCCGCTCGGCCTTGCCCTCGCGCTGCGGAACCGCGAGATCGGCCCCGAGATCGAACAGATCGTTCTGGATCAGCCCGAGCATCGCATCCAGGGACCGCGCATGGGCGAGATGCAGCCTGACAACGCCGATCGCGGCATTGGTCTCATCAACGGTTCCATAGGCACTGACCCGGAGATCATATTTCGGCCGACGCTCGCCGGTGCCAAGCGCCGTCGTGCCGTCATCGCCGGTCCGGGTATAGATGCGGTTGAGAACGACCATCGGATTGATCCAGCGTCAGTGAGAAATTTGCGTCAGCGGCCCATGGCCCAGACGGTCGCCATGGTGATGATAATAGCAACGAATTGCAGCAGCACGCGCCATCGCATCAGCTTCTGCGAGCGATCAGGCGAGCCGCCGCGCATCATGTTGAACAGGCCAAGCAGCAGAACCAGCGCAACGGCGCCGACCGCGATGGGGAGGATGATATTGCTGAGCGTTGATGTCATACCGGCTACATAACACTGCGTCACAGGCAGCGCTATCGTCGGTCGTCAAAATGGCACGGCGGTCGCGCGCGCGCCGCAATGCAACGATCTGGCTTTTTCGCGTTAGATATCAGAAGCTAACATGAGGGCCGGTGATTTGCCGGGCCGATCCCGAACCAGGTGGCACGTGGGGCAGATACGCACCGTCTACGATGTTGTGATGGACGCCTTCTATACGTTTCTTGCCGATGACGGCTGGGCGATCGCAAGCCATATCGCCCTCTCCACTTTGATGGCCTTGTTTCCGTTCCTCATCGTGCTGGCCTCGCTGGCCGGCTTTTTCGGTTCCAAGAATCTTGCCGACCAGGCTGTCGGCCTGCTGCTGGAAGTCTGGCCCGATCAGGTGGCGGGTGCGCTGTCCGGCCAGATCCACGACGTGCTGACCACAACCCGCGGCGATGCCCTGACCATCGGCCTCGTGCTCGCGGTATATTTCGCCTCCAATGGCGTCGAGAGTCTTCGTGTGGCGCTGAACCGCGCCTATTCGGTGATCGAGCCGCGGCGCTGGTACTGGCTGCGGCTGGAGTCGATCGGCTACACGCTGGTCGCTGCCGTCACCGCGCTCGCCATGGCGTTCCTGATCGTGCTCGGCCCGCTGATGCTTGAAATCATCAGGCGCTATGTCCCGCTGATGGTGGAGAACAACGAGCGGCTGCTGACGGTGGCGCGTTACGGCATCACCATCGTCGCCATGGTGATCGCCTTGTTCATCCTGCATGCGTGGCTGCCGGCAGGGCGGCGCACCTTCGGCCAGATCCTGCCGGGAATCATCTTCACGATGCTGGCGTCGCTGGCGTCGGGTATCGGCTTCGGCCTTTATCTGGCACGCTTCGCCAACAATTACGTGACGATGTATGCCAGCCTGGCCTCGGTGATCATCGCGCTGGTGTTTCTGTATTTTATCGCCGCGATCTTCGTGTTTGGCGGCGAACTCAATGCCGCCATCATCAAGTCGCGGCTGCCCCGCGGCGTCTCGCTTCAAGCAGCGCAGTCGCTAGCGCCCGCGGAGACACCGGTTTGATCAGGAACGCGTCGGCCCCCGCCTGACGCGAGGCGGCTTCGTCCTCGCCACGTCCGGACACGCCGATGATCGCAACGCGGCCATGCGGCGCCTTCAGCGCACGGATCTGCCGGATCGCCTCGACGCCATCGATGCCCGGCAGCACCATGTCCATGAGCACGGCATCGAACGTGCCCTGCGCGACGCGCTCCGCCGCAGCCTCCCCGCGGCCGACGAATTCGGCCTGATGGCCGAGTTCGGTGAGAATGGCATTGAGTACGACACGGCCGAACGGATTATCCTCGACGCTCAGCACCCGCAGCGCTTCTCCCGGCGCAAAAGAAGCATCATCGGCGCTCGACATGATGGCGATCGGACCGCTCGTCTTGTCGAGGCCGACCGTCAGCGTGAACACTGTCCCACCACCGCGGCGCTGCGCCACGGTGATGTCGCCCCCCATGGCGCGGGCGAGTTGCTTGACCGACGACAGGCCGAGGCCGGCACCGCCGAAGCGCGAGGCAATGGAGACATTGGCCTGGGAGAACGGTTTGAACAGCCGCTTGATCTCGGCGAGCGTGAGCCCGATGCCGCTATCGGAGACGGTGAAGGCTACGCCAATTTTGCCCGCTATGCGCACAGGCGAGATCTTCAGCGCCACATTGCCCTGCTCGGTAAATTTCACCGCATTGTCGATCAGGTTTTCCAGCGCGGCGCGCAGCCGCACGGGATCGCCGATCACGAACACCGGCAGCCTGTCGGAGATCGCGACCCGCGACAGCAGCCCCTTGGCAGCCGCGCGGCCCGCGAGCGAGTCGCCGATGTTACGGGCAAGCGCACGCAGGTCGAAGAAATCCTGCCTTACCTCGAATTTGGATGTGCTGCGCGCGGCATCGACGAACAGCGTCGCGAGACGCGCCAGATGTTCGGCGCCGGCCCTGATGGTCTCGACCCAGCGTCGCTCGCGTTCATCGAGATCGGAGGTTGCCAGCAGATCGCTGACCGCAAGAATGCCCGTCAGCGGCGTGCGCACCTCATGGGCAAACACCGCCAGCGCCGTTTCCACCATCGTATCGGCTCGCACGGAGCTGCGTCTGGCACGCGGCTTCGGCGCGGGCTTCTTTACTGCACGCTTCTTGGCCACGCGTTTTTTCAGCGTTTGTTTGGTGCGCGTCCGCGTCTTGCGCGGCGAGCGCGATGTCAGCGCCATATGTTGCCCACCCGTCCCGGCGGCACCATGCCACGGCGGGGCGCGCGGAGTCACGCAGCAGGCCCAATCAGGCTTGCGGATTTCTTGCGGCGCGCTTGCGGCTAACTTGCAGCAGACGGGGCAGGCAGCCCGACCATGCGGCGGATATCCGCCGGTGTAGCACCTTGGGCCCGCAACTCACGCAGGCTGGTGGAGCCGGTCGACTTCGACAGTTTGGCGCCGGCCACGTCAAGCACCAGCGGATGGTGTCGATAGACCGGCTGCGGCAGGTCGAGCAGTTGCTGCAGCAGCCGGTGCACGCTGGTGGACCAGAACAGATCCTGGCCACGGACCACATGGGTCACGCCCTGCAGCGCATCGTCGATGACCACCGAGAGATGATAGCTGGTCGGCGTTTCCTTGCGGGCCAGGATCACGTCACCCCAGGCTTCCGGCTGCGCGGCAATGGTGCCGGTCTCGCCGCGCGGACCCACGCCCTGCTCTGTCCATGTGAGCGGACCGCTGGCCGCAATGGCTTTGGCCATATCGAGCCGCAGTGCCATGGGCGCATCCGCCTGTTTGAGTTCGGCGACGGCCTGTGGCGACAGCGATCTGGCAATGCCGGGATAGACAGGCGCACCGTCGGGATCGCGCGGCCAGCAACCTTTCGCCTCCTCCGCCGCGATCAACCGTGCGATCTCGGCACGGGTCTCGAAGCTTGGATAGAGCAGTTCCATGGCTGCAAGACGCTCGGTCGCGGCGCGGTAGTCGGCGAAATGCTGCGACTGTCGCCGCACCGGCGTCTCCCAGGCGATGCCGAGCCAGGCCAGGTCCTCATAGATCGCCGCCTCGAATTCCGGGCGGCACCGCGTGGCGTCGATATCCTCGATCCGCAGCAGCAATCGTCCGCCCGCCTCGCGCGCCAGATCGAAATTCAGCAGCGCCGAATAGGCATGGCCGAGATGCAGATAACCGTTGGGGCTGGGTGCGAAACGAAACACAGGGACCATCGCGGATTTCCCTAGATCAGGTCGCGCGCGAAAGCACGCGTCAACCAGTCCATGAACACGCGCACCCGCGGCGAGAGCTGGCGGTTGCGCGGATAGAGCAATGACACTGGCGACGGTGTCGGCGGATATTGCGGCAGCACCTCGACCAGCGTGCCATCGGCGAGTTCACCCTTGATCCGATAGCGCGGCACCTGCACCAGACCGAAGCCGAGTTTCGCCATGGCCGCATAGTTGTCGGCGCTGTTCACCGTGATCGCCGCCGGCAAGGTGACATGGCGCAACGTGCCGTTGTCCTGAAATTCGAGCGGCAGCACCGCGCCTGTCGCCGAAGAATGATAGCCGACCATGCGATGGCTCTCGAGCGCATCAATGGACGAAGGCATGCCCATGCGCGCGAGATAGGACGGTGCGACGCAGGTGACTTCGTCCATCATGGTCAGCCGCCGCGCCACCATATCGCTGTCGCGGAGCTCGCCGACACGCACCACGCAGTCGATGCCCTCGCGGATCAGGTCGACCAGCCGGTCGCCCTCGCTGAGATAGAGCTGGATGTCGGGATATTCGGCGAGAAAGTCCGGCAGATGCGGCAGCACGAAATTGCGCGCCAGCGTGCCATTCATATCCACTCGCAACGGTCCCTTGGGCTTGGCGCCGCAGAACGCGCTTTCGGCGTCTTCAAGATCGGCGATCAGCGTCAGGCAGCGCTGGTGATAGGCCTCGCCGTCCAGCGTCGGCCGCACCAGCCGCGTGGTGCGCTCAAGCAGCCGCACGCCGAGCCGCGCCTCGATCTGCTTGACGGCATCGGTCACGGTCGACCGCGGCAGGCCGAGATCTGCTGCCGCCGCCGTAAAGCTGCGCCGCTCCACCACCCGGGTGAATACCCGCATCGTCTCGAAACGATCCATCGCTTTGTTCGATAAATCCGGATTGTGATGCCAGATAATGCACCATTATTCGGAAAATGAAATCGTCTAGATTTCTTCCCATCAGAGCGGCGTTGCCACCCGCATGACCAAGGAGAAGATAAATGACAAATAAATCCAACAAGATAGCCATCGTCACCGGTGCCTCACGCGGCATTGGCGCCGCCATCGCCGAGCGGCTGGGCCGCGACGGCTTCACGGTCATCGTCAATTATTCTGGCAATGCCGCGCTGGCCGAAGCCGTCGCGCAAAAGATCGAAGCCGCAGGCGGCCGTGCGCTCACCGCCAAGGCGGACGTGAGCGATCCCGCCGCGGTGCGGGGCATGTTCGATGCGGCGGAGGCGGCCTTTGGCGGCGTCGATGTCCTCGTCAACAATGCCGGCATCATGAAACTGGCCAGGTTGGCCGATGCCGACGATGCCGCATTCGATCAGCAGATCGCGGTCAATCTCAAAGGCACGTTCAACACCATGCGCGAGGCCGCCAGGCGATTGCGCGACGGCGGCCGGATCGTGAATTTCTCGACCAGCGTGGTCGGTACGAAGCTGGAGACCTACGGAATCTACACGGCAACCAAGGCGGCCGTGGAAGCGATGACGCCGATCCTTGCCAAGGAACTGCGTGGCCGCAATATCAGCGTCAACGCAGTGGCGCCCGGCCCGACCGCGACCGACCTGTTCATGACCGGAAAGTCGCCCGAACTGGTCGAACGCTTTGCCAAGATGGTGCCGCTCGAACGCCTCGCAACGCCTGAAGATATCGCCGGTGTCGTCGCCTTCCTGGCCGGCCCCGACGGCGGCTGGGTCAACGGCCAGGTGCTGCGCGCCAATGGCGGGCTGGTCTAGCCTGCCAACGCAAAACGGCGGACATCGATATGTCCGCCGTTTCATATTCCGAACGACAATAGTTCTCAGGAGTCGGCGCGGCCGCTCTGGATCACCACCACGCGGCTGCCGATCTTCACGCGGTTATAGAGATCGACGACGTCCTGGTTCATCAGCCGGATGCAGCCGCTGGAGACGGCATGGCCGATGGTCTCGGGCTCCGTCGTCCCGTGGATGCGGAACATGGTGTCGCGGTCGCCCTGATAGAGATACATCGCGCGCGGCCCGAGCGGATTGTCGAGGCCGCCCTCCATGCCGCCCGCCATCTTGCGATAGCGCGCCGGTTCGCGGTTCATCATGTTTTCGGTCGGGGTCCAGTGCGGCCACTCGGCCTTGCGCTTGATCACCGCAGCGCCGGCGAAAGCGAGGCCGGCCTTGCCGACGCCGATGCCGTAGCGCATCGCCTTGCCGTCGCCTTCGACGAGATAGAGATGCCGCGCGGCCGTATCGACCACGATGGTGCCGACGGGTTCCCGGGTGCGGTAAGCGACGCGCTGACGCAGCATGGCCGGATCGATTCCGGAGACATCAACGGCCGGCAGCGTGTACCCGCCATCCTTCAACTCGGCATAGCTGGCGGACGGACCGCCAAAGCCGGCGGACGACACCATCCCTCCGGTACTTACACATCCTGCCAGCAATGCGGGCAACATCAGAAGCGCAAGAAGGCGCAGCCCGCGTGATCCATCGAAACCTGTCATTCCCATCCCTTGCTGCAACACGTCCCACCCGGACGACCCGCATCTCATACAGGGCTGAGCGATCAAATCAGGCTCAACAGCATGTCATTTGGCTCATGGAACAGGCCTGTGCTGCACTTTGCGCGCCGCTGTGGTGATCGCGCCACAGCCGCGCAGGCTTACGGATAACCTCAGGTTGAGTTTCCCCCCTGAGGGTCGGCCGGCGGGCATCGCGTTCCCACCGAAGGGCCCAGGCAAAAGGACCCCAGCAGCTATGCCCGCTGATGCGTGCCGAAACGCGCTCCACCATCGTCTCGCTGGGTTCGTTGAGACCGGAGACATTGAGGACCGCCGCATGACGGCACGATTCAGCACGATGTCTTTCCGCAACTATCAATGCGCAGACCACCGCCACGGCCCCACGCGCATGACGAGATCGATATCATGTCTGTTGGTCAGGCGACGTGCTCGACGAAGTACACGCGCATCATAATGCGAAGCACTTGCAGCTGGATTTCACGGCTTGCATCGTTGTGATCGGCATATTAGAGCACACAGCCGCGTGAGACTTCGCGTTACCCCAACGAGATTTTCAGATGACAAGCGTTCGCAGTCTTGCGCAAGGCAGCATTGCCGTTGGCCTGCTGGTCCTCGGTATGAAATACACCGCCTATCTTCTGACCGGTAGCGTCGCACTGCTGTCCGATGCGATTGAAAGCATCGTCAATGTCGTGACGGCAATCGTCGTTTTGCTTGCGACCACACTGAGCGCGAAACCGGCAGACGACGATCATCCCTACGGGCATCACAAGGTTGAATATTTCTCGGCCGTGCTCGAAGGCGTGCTGATCGTACTCGCCGCGATGCTGATCCTGCGTGAAGCCTATCAAAGCTATCTGATGCCGCGCCTCGTCGAAGCCCCATGGGTCGGCCTGCTCGTCAACGCGGCGGCGAGTATCATCAATGCCGGTTGGGCATGGGTGCTGATCAGGCAGGGGCGCATCCACCGCTCGCCTGCCCTCGCAGCAGACGGCCGTCATTTGCTGTCCGACGTGTACTCTTCAATCGGCGTTCTCGGCGGCGTCGGAGTGGCGGCACTGTCAGGCATGGCAATCCTCGACCCAATCCTTGCGGCACTCGTCGCGCTCAACATTCTGTGGGCCGGTTGGGGCCTGATGAAGGAGTCGCTCAGCGGGTTGATGGACGAGGCGATCCCGCCAGTCATGCTCGCGAGTATCAAGCAGACCATATCGGCCCATGCCCACGGTGCCATCGAGGCGCATGACCTGCGCACCCGCCGCGCCGGCAGCATGACCTTTATCGATTTCCATCTGGTGGTGGCAGGATCGACCACCGTGAGCGCCGCGCACGACATTTGCGACAAGCTCGAGACCGCGATCCGCCAAGAGGTCGGCGAGGCGCTGATCACCATCCATGTCGAACCCGATGACAAGGCCAAGCATTCCGGCATCGTGGTTCTCTAGATTTCAGGTAACTTCGCTCCACGAACGACTTTGACAGGTTCCGTCCCCGTGTTAATCGGGAGGCGAGGATCGTTCCCGTGACACATGTTTCGCGCAAACGCTGGTTTGGGGCCGTGGCATCTTTGGCCGCTGCCTATGCGCTTGTGCTCAATGTCGTGCTGTCCAGCCTGTTACTGGCGGCGATCTCGCCGACCGCGCAGGCTGCAGGCTTCGAGCTCTGCCTCACCCATCCCGACCTTGCCGCATCCCCGGACGACGCCGGCAAGACGACGGGCGCACCTGCGGTACATTGCCCGGTCTGCGTCGGTACCCATGCGCCGGGCGCCCCGCCTGCCTCCGCAACATTCCTCGTCTCGCGCATCGCCATTGCGATCGCTGCCGTTGCCGCCCCCGACGATCGCATCGTCGCGACCGCCGCAACCTCCGACCACCGCGCCCGCGCGCCGCCGCGCCTGAGCTGACATTCCACGCCGTCAGACGCCGCGCATCAGCGCGCGCGTTGCTCAGTTCAATCCCGGTGGAGTTTCACCTCATGCTATCCGTTTCCATGCGGCTGCGCAGCGTCCTGCTCGCATCCGCGGCCGCACTCGTTCCAGGCGCGGTGTCGGCCCAATCGGCCTCCTCGACATCGCTTCCGGCAGTTACCGTCGAAGCACCCGCGCAACAGCGCGCCGCCGCGGCGCGCAAACCACGCAACGCGGCGCCAAACGCCCGCACGGCCCGCCGCACCCCTGCGGCAACGCCCGCACGCATCGACGCCCAGGCGCCAGGCGTCCCGGGCCCGGGCCCGGGCGCGCTCACTGTGCTCACCGCCCAGCAGGCACTCCGCGAGATCCAGCAGACGCCCGGCGGCGTGGCACTGGTGACAGCAGATGCGTGGCGCGCATCGACGCCATCGAACACCATCAAGGACATCCTCGATTATGTGCCTGGCGTGTTCGCGCAGCCGAAATGGGGCGACGACACCCGCCTGTCGATCCGCGGATCGAGCCTGTCGCGCAATTTCCATCTGCGCGGCGTGCAGCTCTATATGGACGGCATCCCGATCAACACCGCCGATGGCTATGGCGATTTCCAGGAGATCGACCCGACCGCCTATAAATATGTCGAGGTGTTCAAGGGCGGCAACGCACTGCGCTTTGGCGCCAATTCGCTCGGCGGCGCGATCAATTTCGTGACGCCTACCGGCCGCGACCCATTCGTGAACGGCGCTTCGGTCGACATGGGCGCCTTCGGCTTCCGCCGCCTGCAAGCCAACACAGGCGGAGTGAATGGCCCCTGGGACGGCTTCATCACTGCGTCCACGCAATCGGCGGACGGCTTCCGCGATCACAGCTATGGCGAGTCGACCCGCGTCAGCGGCAATGTCGGTTACCAGTTCTCGCCGGATTTCGAGACGCGTTTCTATCTCAACGCCAACAGCGTGCGGCAGCGCATTCCCGGCTCGGTGAGCAAGGACAGCGCGTTGAATTCACCGACCACGGCCGCCGCCGCCAATATCACCGGCGATCAGCAGCGCAACATCGACACGGTACGCCTCGCCAACAAGACCACCATCCGGCTCGATAACACGACGATCGATTTCGGTGTCTTTGGCGTCGACCGCCACCTGATGCATCCGATCTTCCAGTATCTGGACTACAGCTATCAGGATTATGGCGGCTTCGCGAAAGTGACCGACGACCGCAATATCGGCGGCTATCGCAACGTATTTGTCGCCGGCGTCAATGTGATCAACGGCCGGATCGACAACAACCAGTATGTCAATGTCGGTGGCCAGAAGGGCGCGCTGGCGTCGTCATCGATCGACCGCTCGAAGAATACCTCGGTCTATGTCGAGAACTCGCTCTATGTGCTGCCCACCGTCGCATTGATTGGCGGCACACAGTTTCTCTACGCCACGCGCAACCGGCAGGACCGTTTCCTGAGCGATGGCGACCAGTCCGGCGCCACGGAATTCAATCTGTGGAGTCCGAAGGGTGGCGTGCTCTGGAATATCGATCCGACATGGCAGGCCTACGCGAATGTCTCGCGCAGTGCCGAAGTGCCGAGCTTCGGCGAGAGCTCCAACGGCCCGGGCATCCCGACGATTCCCTTCACCAGCATCCGGCCACAGCGTGCGACCACCTATGAAATCGGCACGCGTGGACGGCGTCCCGACCTGACCTGGGAATTGACCGGTTACCGCGCCAATATCACCGACGAATTGCAATGCCTCTACAGTGCGTTCGGCAATTGCAATGTCACCAATGCCGACCGCACCATCCATCAGGGCATCGAGGCCGGTCTCGGCGTCGCTGTCTTCAAGGGCATGTTCGATGCCGGTCCGCAGCCGGACAAGCTCTGGCTCAACATGGCCTATACGTTCAACGACTTCCGCTTCGACAATGACGCGACTTTCGGCAACAACCTGCTGCCCGGCGCCCCGCGGCACTATCTGCGCGCGGAATTGCTCTACAAGCATGCCAACGGCTTCTATGTCGGCCCCAATGTCGAATGGGTGCCGGAATCCTATTACGTTGACAGCGCCAATACGCTGAAGACGGAGCCCTACGCGCTGCTCGGCCTGAAGGCCGGCGTCGACAACGGCGGCACATATTCCGGCTATATCGAGGCGCGCAACGTGCTCGATACCCGCTACATCGCCTCCGCCAGCATTCTCGACAGGGCCACAGCGACATCGCCGCTGTTCGAACCCGGCACCGGCCGCGCCATCTATGCCGGCGTCAAGGCAAGGTGGTGAACATGACGATTTCCGCTATGCTTCTCACGAAAGGACATTCCATGACCAATCGCTCCATGCTGTTGCTTGTCACTGCGCTCGGCGCAGCGATCACACCTGCCTATGCCCATGTCTTCGTGCAGAGCGGACCGGCCACAGTCGGCGGCTCCTACCGCGCGGTGCTCGCCGTGCCGCATGGCTGCGGCGCCTCGCCGACGACGAAGATCACCGTGCAGATTCCGGAAGGCATGATCGCGGTGAAGCCAATGCCGAAGCCCGGCTGGACCATTGCCGTGAAGAAAGGCGCCTATGCGCGGTCCTACGATTTCATGCATGGCATGAAGGCGTCGGAGGGCGTCAAGGAAATCACCTGGACCGGCAAGCTCGACAGCGACTTCTATGACGAGTTCGTATTCTCGGCCTATGTGCCTGCCGCACTGAAAGCCGATGCGCCGCTCTATCTGCCGACATTGCAGACCTGCGAGCAGGGCTCGGAAGACTGGGCGCAGATCCCGGCCGCGGGACAAGACCCGCACAGCCTGAAATCACCGGCGCCGATCGTGCGCCTTGCGGCGGCAGCGCCTGATAATGCGATGGCGCAGATGGCCGGCATGGTTCATGCAGGCGACCTGATGATTTCGACGCCCTGGACGCGCGCGACGCCGCCCGGAGCAAAGGTGGCCGGCGGCTATCTCACCATCACCAACAACGGCAAGACCAGCGACAAGCTGCTCGGCGGCACCTTCACCGGCGGTGGCCGCATCGAGGTACATGAGATGAGCGTGACCGATGGCGTGATGAAGATGCGCCCGCTGAATGATGGGCTTGAAATCAAGCCCGGCGCGACCGTGAAGCTGGAGCCCGGCGGCTATCACCTGATGCTGCTGGATCTCGCCAAGCCACTCGCCAAAGGCGACAAGGTAAAGGCGCAGTTGCAGTTCGAAAAAGCCGGCAAGGTGGACATCGAACTCGACGTCAACGCCGTTGGTGCCTCGGCACCGGCCGGCGGCGGACATGCACACTGATCATGTCGAGACGCTGCGCACCGCACATGTTGCGGTGCGCATGATGCCTACGACCAGGCTGCGATTGTATCGGGTGTATCGATCCGGATTGCTTTGACCGCGCCGCAATGCACGCAGCCGAACAGCCTGGTCTCGAAACCCTGGGATCGCTCGATTCCTTGCAACGACGTGCGCGTCTTGCACTGATCGCATTTCAAATGGCTGGTACGGATATTGTCATTGCCGAACGGCATCGCACGGTTCGACATGTCAGGATTCTCGACGACAAGTAGCTCGCTGCGAGCTGTCGAATGATGCGCGTGACAATGAGATTGACCTGTAATTGCTGTGAATCAGGCGTTGTGCGAATCAGAAGTCGCTTCGGGTCACAATCTTTAGCTAACTCGGATAGCTTGCAATTCTAGGCTATCCCGATTTTGCGTAGGTGCCATTTTGTCGCACCTGTCCACAGATGCAATCCCGACTGTCGTTGCAGACCGCAATTCTACCTCGCCTCAGTGCAGCCGGGGGGTCTTGAGCATCCTGGAACGGTCTGTGGATACCAATTCGACATCGAACGTATCTCCACCGCGATAAAGCGTCAGCGGCACATCGACACCGGCCGCGCCAAGCGCCCAGAGTGCGCGATAGAATTCGGCGGAATCGGATACTTCTTCGCCATTCACGGCAAGAATCACGTCGCCGGTCTTGAGCTCGGCCCGCGCCGCCGGCCCCTTCCTGGCGATCCCGACCACGACGACCTTGTCCTCGACCTCGGCGGCATACAGCCCGAGCCACGGCCGCGGCGGCTTGTTGACGCGACCATAGGTCCTGAGATCGTCAAGAATCGGCTTCAGCAGATCGATCGGCACGATCATGTTGAGATGCTCGCTCTTGCCGCCATGCTCGCGCTCGATCTGTAGCGAACCGATGCCGATCAACTCACCCTTGGCGTTGATCAGGGCGGCACCGCCCCAGTTCGGATGCGCCGGATGCGTGAAGATCGCGTCGTCGAGCAGGTATTCCCAATAGCCGGCGAATTCCTGCGTCGCGGCAATCTTGCCGGCCACAGACCGCGTGCGTCCGCCGACGCCGCCGATCACCACGCGATCGCCAATCTTCACGGTCGCCGACTCGCCGAGCGGCAGCGGCGCGATATCGATCTCGCCGAGCGCCTGCACCAGCCCGAAGCCGCTTTCCTGATCGACGCCCAGCACCGTTCCCTGCACCACGCGACCGTCGCCGAGATGCACCCAGATCGTTTCGGCTTCGGTGATGAGATAGCCGATGGTGAGAATGAGGCCGTCACCGATCAGCACGCCGTTGCCGGCGCGCTCGGTGCCCAGCGTCTCCGAGGTGAATGCATCGTCCGGGATAATGCAATGCAGCCCGACAACCGCATCCAGCGTCTTTTCGAGGTCGAAGCCGTAGTCCTCAGCACGCGGCTGCACACCTGGGGGCACCTTCCATTCGGTCAGTGAAGGCATGCAAAATCTCCTTTGTCCGGAATCGCCAGTCCCCGCCATATAGGAACCGATCGCGGTCGTGGAAGTCCAGCCCGTGAACTTACCGGCCCTGCGGCGTTTCGTTACGCGCCCCTATGTTTTGCGAGCCACTCCAGCAGCACCGTGTTGATCTCGCGCGGATAGCAGTGACTGAGGTCATCGATCTCTCGATAGGTGACGTCGGCGCCGGCGATCGTCAGGGCCTGCTGCGCTTCCCGCGCGGTCTGCACCGGAAACATCCAGTCGAGGCGGCCATGCACGAGATGGATCGGCAGACCGCGCAGGCGATCTGCATCGGCAAACTGCGCCATCAGCGGATGGAAGGTCGAAGCCACCGGCGCCAGATGGGTGAACGGCGACTCGGCGCGCAGACCTGTGACGTAGCAGAACGTGCCGCCATCGCTCATACCCGTGAGCAGGAGTTGCGTGGGATCGATATGCCAGCGTGATTGCACGAGATCGAGAATGCGATTGAGGTTCGGCGTATCGGCATCGTCGCCCATCAGCGCCCAGGTGCTGCCGATCGCCGTCGGCGCGATCACGATCGCGCCGGAACTGCGCGCATCCGCAAGCCAGCTCCACAGAAAGGCGCGGCCGTTGCCGCTGCCGCCATGCAGTGCCATCACCAGCGGCCAGGCCCGATCCGGCGTGTAGGTTTCCGGCACATACATCGAGAAACCGCCGCGACGTCCGGGTTCGCCATCATGAATGACGCCGGCGTTATCTGCTGGGGGTGACGCCAGTCGTTCGAGCAGCGCCACGTTCTCGCGCTCGTCAGGCGGAAGAAAGAATGTACTCACGGGCGGCAGCCGCGCCACCGTCGCATACAGCGCCTCCTGCGCACGCGTGGCGTGGCGCAATGCACGAAACACCATCGGCAGGTCGCCGTTGGGCTGCTGGGCGGCGCGCAGGCCGGTAAAGGCTGTCAGCGCCGCGTCGCTCGCCGCATCGAGATGCGCACGCAGATCCGCAAAATCGTCCGGCCATGTATTGAGATTGGCGCGCACTGCCTTGAGCGCCTGATCGGGTTCGCCGATGGCGTCCATCACTGTGTCGAATGCTGGCGGATGCAGATTGCGCGCAACGAATTGCAGCGCTTCCAGCGATTGTAGCAAAGGCGGCAGCAACACCACGATATCGTCGATGACGGTCTCGCTCATCGTGATCTCCCGATCTGACCGGGGATGACAGAGACAGCATTTGGCGCCATGCGCAATGATGAGTCGGACGTCCGGATGCTACGGATCCAGCTCCGTGTCCCAGTAGAGATAGTCCAGCCAGCTGCCATGCAGATAGTTCGGCGGAAACAGCCGGCCATTGCGATGCAGCTGATGCACGGTCGGCGCGAAGGCCGTCTGCCGCGGGAACATGCGCGCCTGCTGCGTCGTCATGTTGCCCTTGCGCAGATTGCAGGGTGAACAGGCTGCGACGACGTTTTCCCAGGTGGTCTGACCGCCCTTGGAGCGCGGGATGATGTGATCGAAGGTCAGATCGTCATGCGCACCGCAATACTGGCAGGAGAAGCGGTCGCGCAGGAAGACGTTGAACCGGGTGAAGGCGGGATGCGTCGTCGGCTTCACGAACGACTTCAGCGATACCACGCTGGGCAGCTGAAATTCGAACGAAGGACTCCGCACCGCGTGATCGTAGAGTTCTACGATATTCACACGGTCGAGGAACACTGCCTTGATCGCGTCTTGCCACGACCACAGAGACAGTGGGTAGTAACTTAGCGGCCGGAAGTCCGCATTGAGGACCAGAACCGGCCAACCGCCTTGCGAGACATGTGCGTTCAAGTAACGCTCCTGACCCCCACATATGGCTGCGAAGCAACCTGTCTCCACATACTACAGGCAGCGTGACAGGGTTGTGAAGAGCAGAGAGCAGACCTTATCCCCCCACAAAAGCGCCGCGTTGGGTCGCTTTTCTGGGAACTGCGGGTGGTCTGTTGCAGCGCCTGCCGCTAAACCCCGTGGCGCGCCCGGTTCGCGGCCGCAAATACCGGACGCTGCCCGATGGTCCCTTCCAGCCGCTATCTCGAGGCCCCGCAACGGCTGCGCGCCTTTGTCCGGGCGCATGAGACCAGCCTTGCGATTCTGGCGGCGCTGATCGGCGTGATCGGGGGTCTCGTGGTGGCCGGCATGGGCGCTGCCGTCAGCGTTCTTCACGCGGTATTGTTCAATCTGGAATGGGGCCAGCGGCTCTCCAGCCAGTTCTGGATCGATCCGGTGCGCGCGATTCTGGTTCCCAGCCTCGGCGGCCTGCTGCTCGGTATCGCCTTCCTGCTTCTGTTGCGCTGGCGACCGGCCCGCGAGATCGACCCCATCGAGGCCAACGCGCTCTATGGCGGGCGGATGTCGTTCCGCGGCAGCATCATCGTCGCGCTGCAGACCGTGTGGTCGAGCGGCGTCGGGGCCTCCGTGGGTCTCGAGGCCGGCTATACCCAGCTCGCCAGCGGGCTCGGCGCCTCCATCGGACGCGCCTTCCACCTGCGCCGCGGCGACCAGCGCGTGATGGTCGGCTGCGGTGCGGCGGCTGCGATCGCCGGCGCATTCGGCGCGCCGCTGGCCGGGGCGTTCTATGCCTTCGAACTGGTAATCGGCGGCTACACATCGGCGAGTCTGATGCCGGTCGGCGTTGCCGCGGTGACCGGCTACTTCGTTGCCCATGCCTTCGATCCGCTGTCGCTCGGCGTCGTCGCCGGCCGTTTCGGCGACGTGCTCGGCCGTGATCTCGCGGTGGCGGCCCTGCTTGGCGTCTTCGCCGCAATGTTCGGTATCGGCATCATGCGCGTTGTGGCCTGGACCGAAGCGCTGCTGGCCAAGATCAGGCTGTGGCCGCCGATGCGCCCGGCGCTGGGGGGCCTGCTGGTCGGCCTGATGGCCCTCCTGACACCGCAGGTGATGGCATCCGGACACGGCGCGCTGCATTTCGGCGGCATGACCGCCTATCCGGTCGCATTGGTGGCCTTTGTGATGGCGCTGAAGACGCTCGCCTCGATCATCTCGCTCGGGACAGGCTTTCGTGGCGGTCTTTTCTTCGCCACGCTGTTTCTCGGCGCCCTCGGCGGCCATCTGTTCGCGGTCGGCTTCAATGCAACCGGCATCGGCTTCACCATCGATCCCGCCGTCTACACCATCATCGGCATGAGCGCGCTGTCGGCCTCGGTGATCGGCGGCCCGCTCACCATGTCGTTCATCGCACTCGAATCCACCGGCAATCTCTGGCTCACCACCGCGGTGCTGGTGGCGGTCATCATCTCCACCCAGCTGACCCGCGAACTGTTCGGCTACTCCTTCGCCACATGGCGCCTGCATCTGCGCGGCGAGACCATCCGCAGCGCTGCTGACGTCGGCTGGATCCGCGACCTCACCGTCAAACGCCTGCTCCGCCCGGACGTGCCGACCGTCGACTCCACCATGCCGCTCGACGAATTCCGCGAGAAATTCCCGCTCGGCTCGAAGACCCAGGTCGTCGCCGTCGATCCCGAAGGCCGCTATGTCGGCCTCGCCATCGTCGCTGAAGCGCATTCGCCTGATGTGGCAGCATTCCGGCTCGACAGCCTGCTACATTGTCGCGACGTCGTGTTGCATCCCGACATGAACATCCGCGACGCCATGGTGGTGTTCGAGGGCGCCGAAGCGGAATCGCTGGCAGTTGTCGAAGCTGAAAGCCACCGCGTCCTCGGCACGCTTTCGGAAGCTCACGCAACGCGACGCTACGCCGAAGAGTCGGAACAGCGCCGCCGCGAAGCGGTCGGCGAGATGTAGCGGTTCGCTATTCGCCGTCTGCAAGCGCCAGCATGTGCCCTTGATCAGGCGGCACTCGCCCGGCCAGCGTATTGCGATAGACGTTCTCGACAGCGACCAGTCCACGGCTCAAGCGCCGTTTAAGACAAACCGCCTTACGTCGCCCTTGTTAAGTTGTGACGTTGCCGATCACGCCTTCGCGCTTCTTGATGGCGTGATAGTACGCCCACCACAAATGCGCTGCCGCGCCGCGTAGCGGACGCCAGGGTTCTGCCAGCGGCGCCATCTGCTTCACGGTCGGGCGTTCGTTGAGACCGAGCCCGACCTTGATGGATTCCTGAATGGCAACATCGCCCGCCGGCCATGCGTCGCCATGGCCGAGACAAAACAGCAGATAGACGTCGGCCGTCCACGGGCCGATGCCGTGCAATGCGACCAGCGTGTTATGCGCTGCATCGGCGTCTTCTTCGGCGAGCACGTCGAGGTTCAAGCGCTCCTCGACGAGTTCGCGCGCCAGCGCCTTCAGCGTCTTGATTTTTGCCGCTGACAGGCCCAGCCGACCGAGACGATCGGTGCGCGCCTTGCGGATAGCGTGATGATCGAATGGCGAGAAGGCGCCGGAGACGCGCGCCCAGATCGCCGAGGCCGATGCCACCGAGACCTGCTGCCCGCAGACGATCTGCGCAAGCCCTTCGAAACCCGGCGCGCGTTGGCGCAGCGCGGGCATCCCGGCCATGGCCAGGATCGGCTGCAGGCGCGGGTCGCGCTTCACCAGCTCCATGACGGCGTCGTCGAGCACGGTCTGGTCGGTGAGATGAACAGTCATGATCCCCAAGGATCACCACGCCGCGACCGCAAGATCAATGCCGCGAATGAATGCGCTGCGGCAATGAGGCTCTGTCGGCGGGGAACCAAAGTCCCGGACGCCGCGTTATTCACGCTCAATGGAGGCTACCGCCATGCGGACGTTTTTTGGAATGATCCTGGGTGCGCTGATCCTGGGCGTCGGCGTTTACATCTACGATTCGATGTCGACCTCGTCAGTGGCGAACGGCCAGACGGCCCAGGAGCGCCGGACGATCGTCAATTGGGACGTCGCCGCCAATGAGTGGGAAGCGCTGAAGACGCGCACCAAACAGGATTGGGCCAAGCTGACTTCGCAAGTGAAGTCGTAAGGCGACACGTCGCCAGCGAAAGACTGGCGGAGAGACCGGCCAAAGACGCCTTCGCTGATAAGCGGGGGCGTTTTCCGTTTGAACGTGGTGAAGTTTACTTCTTCGCAGCCGCAGCTTTGCGTGCATCGGCAATGGCGAGCACAAACTGTTCTTTGGTGATCGGACCGGGAATGCGGAACTTGCCGACGATGAAGGACGGTGTGCCATTGAAGCCGAAAGCCGTCGCCTGCTCATCGATCTGCTTCAGCTTCGCGACGATCGCATCCTGATTTTTCTGCAGATCGGCGACGGCGCGATCGACATCGATGCCGGCCTTGGCGAGCCGGTCACGGGCAATAGCCTCGGTGAGTCTGGTATCGAGGCTGATCAAGGCATCCTGCGCCTCGATGAACTTGTTCTGGTATCTCGCCGCCAGCACGAGACGGGCCGCATACACCGACACCGGCCCGAGGATCGGCCAGTCCTTCGACACCAGTCGAACCTTGCCATCTTCCTTTACCAGGGCGCGAAGATCGGGCGCGATCTTGCGGCAATAGGGACACTGGTAGTCGAAAAATTCGACAATGGTGATGTCGCCCTTCGGATTGCCGGCGGCCGGGATATCCGGATCGCGGAGGACCGCGGCTTCGTTGAGGATATCCTGGTCCTTGGCGGCACCGGCCGCCGCAAGCACCCGGCCGGACGACGCACCGAGCAGCACAGCACCGCCGAAAAGCCCGAGCGCAGCGCGACGCGTGGTAGCGGCATTTGAGGTACGGCGGGTTGTGGCGGTCATGATGTTCTCCGAAAGACGCATCAGGCGCCAGTACTCACGTCACGTAGATATTACGGGCCAACATATAAAGCGCCACGATGATAATGATAGACGCAAAAACGGTATTCAGCGCACCGCGCCGCAGCGACAGATGTCGCGCCAGACTGGTTCCCAACAATCCGCCGAGCAGACCGCCCAGAATGAACACCAGCGCCAGTTTCCAGGAGATCAGTCCGGACCAGGCATAGCTCGATGCCGTAGTGAGACCGAAAGCGGTGACCGCCACCAGCGACGACGAGATCGCACTCATGATCGACATGCCCGTGGCCGCCATCAACGCCGGCACAATCAGAAAGCCGCCACCAATCCCGAAGAAGCCGGACAGCGCGCCCGTGACAAGACCCAGCGCGAGCAGCGAAGGCGTATTCGACATGCTGATTTCAACCCGGTGCTCGCCGACCTGGGCGCGCGTCTTCAGCATCAGCACGGCGATCACCAGCATCAGGACCGCGAACAACGCGAGCAGATTCTGTCCGTCCACCCGCTTGCCGAGGATCGAACCTCCGAGCGCACCAGCGATTCCTGCGGCGGCAAATACCAGCGCGCAGGACCAGTGCACATTGCCGCCACGCGCATGATTGCCGAGATTGACCGCCGCATTGGCTGCGACCGCAATGGCGCTGGTGCCGATCGCGACATGGGGCTCGGGCACGCCGACGACATAGACCATCAGCGGTACGGCGAGGATCGAGCCGCCACCACCAACAAGGCCGAGCGAGAAGCCGACCAGTGCGCCCGAAGCCAGGCCGAGCGCGCCCTGCATTACAGTAATCATGAATGGCCGATTCTCGTTGACGACGGCGCGACCTTAATGGCCTTTTTGACCCGGCTCCATGCAACAAGCATCACAAATCCGATGTCTGGGAAAACGCTGTCGTGACCATCAGCGCACCAGCAGGGTGACGGCGAGCGGCACCAGCAGAGAGGTCACCAGCGCATTGAGGCTCATGGCGATGCCGGCAAAGACGCCGGCCACCGCATCGACCTGAAAAGCCCGTGCAGTGCCGATGCCATGCGAGGCGAGGCCGACGGCAAAGCCGCGGGCGCGATAATCAGTGATGCCCATGCGATTCATCATCGGCGTGACGATGATCGCGCCCATGATGCCTGTGAGCACGACGGCCACGGCGGTCAGCGACGCATCGGCGCCAAGCGACTCGCTGATACCCATGGCGACACCTGCGGTGACCGATTTCGGCGCCAGCGACAACACGACATTGTTCGGCAACCCGAACGCCTTCGCCAACAGCACCACCGAGACAATCGCCGTGGCGCAGCCGACCACCAGCGCGGCCAGCATCGGCACGATCGCCGCCGCCACGACCTTGCGGTTTTCATAAAGAGGCACCGCCAGCGCCACCGTCGCCGGGCCGAGCAGGAAATGCACGAATTGCGCACCGCTGAAATAGGTCGTGTAGGACGTGCCTGTCAGCAGCAGGAACACGGCGATGATCCACATCGAGTGGAACACCGGATTGGCGAACGGATGCCGGCCAGTCGCAAGCGACAACGCATCGGCCGTCGCATAGACCAGCAGCGTCACCGTGAGCCACAAAAGCGGCTGCTGCGAGAGATAGACCCAGAGCGAGAACGGATTGGCGCTCATGACGCACTCGGCCCACGCGTCATCACCCGGCTGATGACGAGGAACGTCGCCACCGTCACCAGCAGCGTGATCACCACTGAGATCGCCAAAACTACAGCGATGGCGGTGCCGTGCTCGGCCAGCAGATCGAGCTTCTGCACCACGCCGACCCCCGCCGGGATGAACATCAGCGACAGATGCGCGAGCAGGCCCCTGGCCGCATTCTCCACGCCGCCGCCCTGCAACGGCCCCTGCGCGAACAGCACGGCGCGGTCACGCAGCAACAGCAGAACGAGCAGCAGCAGCATGCCGAACACGGGACCCGGCACCGGCCACGCAAAGGCACGCACGGCGATCTCGCCGGCGAGCTGGCACAGCAGGATCAGGGAAAGACTGGCAATCATGAGGACTCCGCGGGTGACGGATCGTTATCGCCCGCGAAGCAACTGATGTCGATCAGGACAAGCGCACGGCTGATCCGATCAGGCGGCGCCCTTCAGCCTCTTGGTGCACTCGCTGTAGTAGCCGCCGCCTTTTTCGATCCACTTCATGCCGCCATTGGCATTGTTGGCCTTGTTGGCGTTGTATTGATCCACGCAGGTGTGCATCCGCGCCTTGCCCGCCGTTTCCTTGGCGTATTTCGGATCGACTGCTGACGGGAACGTGGCGGGGCCTGCCGGAGCCGCGGCTGTCGTGGCTGCCGGCTTGGGCGCTGCGGCAGGTTTGGGAGCCGCCGCCGGTTTGGCTTCGGCAGCCGTCGGCGCCGCGGTTGCAGCAGGCGCAGCTGCGGCCGGCGTCGCAGCGGCAGCAGTTCCGCATTCTGCCTTGCGGAAGTCATTCCATTTCTGGCCGTTCAGCGTGCCGGCGGTCTTGGCCGCCTGATATTTTGCACTGCATTCAGTCGCCGTGAGCGCATGGGCCGGACTAAAAGCAAGCAGAGCAAAACTTGACATTGCAATCGTGCAGGCGAATTTGACAGGCATCATCATGACTTTCTCTCCCTTTGCTACACAAAGTAGAAGTAGGCGACAGCATCCTATCGTTACCGCTGGACGTAGCAACGAGATCGCAACTCCCTGCAAAAAATTATCGTGATCGCACTGTCAGATATATTTCAACTTATTCACCTGCCGTTCAGGCCGGCGCGCCCACCCTGTGCTCCCCGTTCAATCCGAGGTGCTGCCATGATCCGATTTGTTTCCAGCCTAGCTACCGCTGCCGTCGCCTCCCTCCTGCTGGTCGGCGCGGCCACCGCGCAGGCACCTGCGCCGGCGGCCACCAAGACTGCGCCTGCCAAGACGGCCCCCGCCGACAAGATGGCGCCTGCGGAAAAGATAGCGCCTGCAGGCAAGACAGCGGAAAAGCCCCGCACGGCGGCATCGCTTGAATGTTCGAAACAGGCCGACGCCAAGGGTCTGCATGGCGCCGAGCGCCGCAAATTCCGCTCGGACTGCAAAAAGGGCACGAAGGCGAACTAACCAGCCCGGACCGCCTGTCCCTCGCGCGGAAAGCGAGGGACAGGTAGTCCACACCGCATTTGTCGGCAGGTGCGGACTTTGCCATAAAGCGGGCTCCTTCAGCTTCCCGTGCAAATGGCCATCGCTCTTCCCAGCTCCCTTCAGATCCGCACCACCCTTGAGACGCTCGTCATCGGCACGATCGGCGGAGCGCTATTCTATTTGGCGGAATTGCCGGGCGGGCTGATCTCCGGCGCGATGATCGCGGTCGCCGCTTACGGCATCCTCGGCCGCCCGGTCGGCCTGCCGCAGCCGATGGCCCATGTCATCCTGATGACCCTGGGCCTGTCGCTCGGCTCGATGGTGTCGCCGGAGATGGTGCACAATCTCAGCGCCTATCCGGTGACCATCGCCCTGCTGGCGCTGGCCACGTTCTGCGCCACCTTCGGAAGCAGCATCTATCTGCAGCGCGTTCATGGCTGGGACCGCACCTCCGCGCTGCTGGCCGGCAGCCCCGGCGCGCTGTCGCAGATCATCATGCTGGCGACCGAGCGCAATGCCGACGTTCCGGGCATCGCGGTCGTGCAGATTTTCCGCGTCATCATCCTCACCGGCATGGTGCCGCTGCTGCTCGCCGCCACGGGCCTGATGGGTCATGGCCCGCTGCCATCGCGCGGACCGGAAGCCTCGCCGCTGGCGCTCGCCGAGCTCGCCGCCGCGGCCGTTGCCGTCTCGCTGTTCATGCGCTGGATCAAGTTTCCCGCGAGCTGGATGTTCGGCGCAATGATGGCCTCGTCAGTTCTGCACGGCACCGGCTGGGTCCACGGCACCCTGCCGCAATGGGCCTATATCACTGCGCTCGTCGGCATTGGCAGCCTGATCGGGTCGCGCTTCGGCAAGATCTCGCCGCGCACCATTCTCAGCCATGTCTGGGCCGCGCTCGGCTCATTCACGGTGGCCATCGCAATCTCGTCGGTGTTTGTCACGATCATCGCGCTGACCACGACTGTGAAGCTGAGCGATGTCGTCGTCGCCTTCGCACCGGGCGCCATGGACGCCATGCTCGCATTGGCGCTGACGCTGCATATCGATCCGGTGTTCGTTGGCGCGCATCATCTGTCGCGCTTCATCTATGTGTCGATCGTCACGCCGGGCATCGTGCATCTGTTCGGCAAGGCGCAGGACGATATCGACGACTAAGCATGATCCGGAAAAGCGGAAACCCGTTTTCCCATCGGATCATGCTCGAATAAAGCGATGTGAGCCCTAGCGCCGCACGGTCCGGCTGGCGCCCCATACTGCGATCATGGCCATCGCCAGCGAGATCAGCACATTGTAGCCGGCCAGCGACAGGCCGAGAAACCGCCACTGCACCTCGTCGCAGCGGATGACCTTCACGGTGTCGAGGCGTTCCAGCAGGCTGCCGGCCTTGCCGAGATCCACCACCGGACCGGAGCAGTCGGTTGGCCCCTGCCAGAATTTCCATTCGACGCCGGCGTGATAGCCGCCGAGCACCGCATTGGCGAGCGCCGCCAGCGCCAGCAGAGCGAGGCCGGTCACAACCAGGCCGCGCGGCGCGTCCCTGGCGGCAGCAATCGCCACCAGCACCGCCAGCGGGATCGCGAGATAATAGGCATAACGCTGTTCGAGACAGAGCGGGCACGGCCGGATATCCAGCACCAGCTGGAAGAACCAGGCCCCTGCCAGCGTGGCCAGAGCGATCAGACCGACCGCCAGCGCGGCGACCAGCGCCGGGTTTGAGGAGGCATATACGGGCGTGGACGGTGGGACAGTCTGGGCAGTCACGGCGCTCTCCGGGTGGCTGTTGGGTCCTATCCCGGGGCCACCACCCTGTCGAGGCAGCCTTGATCACACTGGGGTGTGCGCGGCGGCCGATCTGGCCAAACCGCAGGTTGACCCACCCGGAGCGCCCGCTATATTCCGCCCGCTTCGCGACCCCTGCCTCCGGCCGGCGTCCGAATGCCCCTGTGGCGGAATTGGTAGACGCGCTCGACTCAAAATCGAGTTCCGCAAGGAGTGCTGGTTCGATTCCGGCCAGGGGCACCATTCCTGAACAGATTTACGAACCACGGACGTGGGTTGGCCGTTTGGGCCTAGGGCCGCCCGGATATTATCATTTGAGCCGATGATGCGGATGGTGGTGTCGGACACTACGATCGCATCGATGATGGCGCTTAAATAGGCCTTACGGGCCGCAACGTCTCCCGACACCAACTGTTCACGCATCAAGCGGGTGAAGCGCTCGATGGCGACGGGATCAATCTCGACCGGCAGCACGCTGGAGTTCTTGGCGTATGCGAGGGCTTCCATGGCCCGGTCGCGGGTGGCCTTCAGGCCGGCAACGCGCTCCTTGAGCGTCGGGTCGGTGCCGTCGATGGTACCGGCCTCGATCGAAGCGTAGAGGCGCGACAGCCGCTCTCCGGCGTCGGAGACCTGCCGGGCCAGATCGACCAGGCGACGGTCGGCAGAGGCCTGACGACCATCGCGACGACCCTTGAGAGTTGTCAGGATGGCCGTGACCCGCTCGGGCTGCAACAGCTGGTCCAGAAGCGCCTCGACGACCAACTTTTCAATGATGGGACGCGGGATTTTACGGTTGCTGCACGACGCGCCGTCATCATGCTTGTGTCGCCCCTGTTTGATCGCCTGAACGCATTTGTAATAATTATAGACGGTTCCGGTCCGGGACGTGCCGGTTGCCGTGGTCAGGGCGCAGGACTTGGCGCAGTCGCAGCGGACGAGGCCGCCCAATAGCGACGGCGCCGAGGCAAGCCGCGGCCCCTTGAGGCGGGGCTGACGGGAAACCAAGAGCGCCTGCACGGCATCGAAGGTCGCCCGGTCGATGATCTCCGGCACGTCATATTCGATGATGTCAGCTGTCTTCTTGCGCTCTTTGATCTTGCGATCGAATTCGTTGAAGCGGCGCGAACCGGTATAGGCCTCACGGGTCAGCAGCTCGTGGACAGTGCCGGTGCCAAACAACGATCCCTTGCGGGTCCGGTAGCCGCGTTCGTTCAGCCACATCGAGATTTTCTTAGTTCCGAGCGGGCCGCTGGTCCCGTCACCACTCAAAGCCAGATTAAACGCGAGCTTGACGACTTCGGACTCGACCGGCTCGACCGCCAGTTTCTTTTTCTGCTTGTTGCCGACGATGTCTGAATCCACCGACATATACCCGTAGGGGATGTTTCCGCCGTTTGAGTAACCGAGGCGAGCATTGGCCAACATCGTGCGCGTGGTTGCGCGCGCCGTTTCCTTGCTCTGATATTCGTTAACGATGCCGATGAACTTGCGAAACATGTCGCCGGTGTCGTCATTGGCCAGCGGCTCGGCATGCGAAATGAGCTCGACGCGGTGCTTGCGCAGAGACTGGACCGTCAGCTCCTGTTCGACCTGATTCCGGAAAGCGCGAGAAAACGAATAGACGAGGATGGCATCGACCGTGCGCGAGCCGTCAGTCGCCCTCGCGATCATCTCCTCGAAGCCGGACCTCTTCATGTTGGTGCCGGTCTCGCCTTCGTCGCGGAAGATGCCGACGATATTGTCGCCCTCGCGCTTGCTCTTCGCGACCAGTTGCGCGATCTGGTCGTCCGAGCTCAGCATGTTCTGGGCTTGGGCCAAGGTCGAGACCCGGCTGTAGATGAGCACGTTGCGCGGGCGCGGCTCACTCGTGGTGGCCGCGGTGTCGACGACGTTGAGATTCTTGCGGGCCATTGGGGAAATCCTCACGCGGTACAGAAAAAAGAGTCTACTCATGCGGTGGAATCAGGGGAAGTGATTCCTCATCGATTCCACCGCACGGTTAAGAAGAGGCGACCTTGATCACCCGTTTGCGATGCTGTTCCAGCGCGTGCGGAACGCCTCCCACAACATTTCCTTGTAGTGAGACAGCGACAACTCGAACGCCTTGTCCATGCCGCCGGGGTTGCCGAGGTTACGGAAGCCCTCGACAAACATGTCGTGGCGCTGATCTTCGGTGAGATCGTCCAGCACACGCACCGCCGGAGGCCGGCCCAACACGCGATAGATGTTACTGGGGTCGGGATCGAAGGCGGTCCTGTTGGCGATCGCGTCCAGCGATTCTCGCACCAGCCAGAGCGCGGCGGTCACAGCCATATCGGCGAAGTGCTCGAGCTGCAGGCCGAGGACGGTATTAGGGTCGATCGGGGGAAGGCGGTTGGGCATAGTTGTGGTCCTTTGGTTGGGTCAGGAAGGTGTCTTGCGAGCGGACTCGAAGACGACGTCGAGCACTGCCGAGAAGTAGCTCTCGATGGCATCGAGTTCGGCAGGCGCGATGGGGACGGGATCGGTGATCTCGTTGATCACTGTCCAGAATTCGGGGTCGGAGGGGCGCGGACCGGTGCCGCCAGGGCGCTTCGGCTTGGCAAGCTTCTGCAACGGCGCGGTCGCCGCCGGCGCCGTGTGGGCGTTTTTCGGCACGCGCGGTCGCAAGCGCACTTTGGATACGCGCGGTTTAGCCACGGTCGTACCCCACCGACCGTTCACGATCGCGCTCGCGGTCGCGCTCTTGCACGCGCGCGGCGTGATCCAGCATCGGATCCAGCGTGCAGGTCTTGACCTGAAGTCGAGACAACCGTCCCGCCAGCCAGTCAAGCCGCCGCTCCGGACTGATCGTGGCTTGCCGGCGCTCCGACAGCGGGAGGTCGAGGCGGACCTGGGCGTCGATTTCGCGGCTGTCGGCGAAAATCTCGAGGCGATCACGCGCCCGCGAGAACGCCACGTAGGTGTCGTGGCGGGTCATCGACGGGCTTGCCCAGACAAACGCCTGATCCGTGGTCAGGCCTTGGGCTCCGTAGATCGTGGTGCTGTAGGCATGGCCCAGGCGAACCCGGCTGTGTTCGTCCGCCAGGTCCGAGACGCGAAACTGCGCCAGGCGACCGGCGATCTCGACATGAAGAGTCGGGTCCTGCGTCTCACGGTCATCGATGTCGGTGATCGTAGCCGTGGTGCCGTTGATGACGCTGAGCTTATCGTGCCTGATCAGAAAACGAATACGGTCGCCGATCGCGAAGGCGAGCGTCTGGCCATGGCCGGACGGCGTCACCGCCGCGACCGCGATGTCGTCGCCGACGATTCTGCCATCGCGCTTGAAGCGAACCCGGACTTCGTCGTTCAGCGCGCGAACCTGCGCGTTGGTCTTGGCGATCAGCAAAACGGAGGGGCTCGACACCACGCGCTGGGTATGCTCCCAGGCGTCCGTAATACGTTCAACCGTCGCCTTTTCGCCTGCCGTCAGCGTGAGAAGACCGCGTGTGTCGAAGGCACGCAGCCCCTCTTCGGCGCGCCCTTTCGCAAAGTCCGTCACCGCGGCGCGCATCCAGGCCTCGCGCTGCCGCACGATCTTGTCGATGCGGGTGGTGTCAGTCACACTTGCGACGATCGAGAGGCCGGGTCCGGCACCGATGGACTGGAGCTGCTCGCGGTCACCAACCAGGATGACCTTGGCCCCGGCCTCCACCGCCTTGCTCAGGATCGCGTGCATCTGCCGAGACGACAGAAGGCCGGCCTCGTCGACCACCAGGACGGTCTTGGAATCGAGGAACGGCAGCGCCGTGCGCGCAAGCCAGGCATCGGTGGCCATCGCTTCGATGCCGAGCGTCTGCAGTTCGCGCGCAATTTTCCAGGCCGTCGCGCTTCCAATCACGCGCAATGGCTGAGACGAGATGGCCTGGTCGGAATACGCAGCCACGATCGCAGCCAACGTGGTCGTCTTGCCGGATCCAGCGGCGCCTTCGATCACCGAAATCGCCGCCGGTGTGGTTGCCGACAGAGCGGCTCGGGTCTGTTCAGCGGAAAGCCCGTGATCCCGGCATAGCTGAAGCACATGATCCGGATCCGGCGCCGTACGGCGCTGGCCGACCAAACGCTCAGTCAGGGCAACGAGTTCGCGCTCGATCGCAATCTGCTCCGGGGTGGAATAGACCGGCTGCTGAAGACCGTCCTTCCCGAGTTCAACGATGCCTCCAGCTGCGATAAGACGGTCGACTTCCTGTTCGACCCGTATCGGGGCTGCGCCAGTGCCCACCAGGGACGTCGCAACCGCGGCATGGAGGTGGCGCCGCTCAAAAACGCTTTCGTATTCAGTCAACTGCGCCGGCACCGCCGCCACTCGCTCGGCTATCAGCGCCTCCTGCTCAGCGTGATAGCGGGTCCAGGGCGTCCGCAGATTTTCCACCAGGCGGTCGACGTCGAGGAAGGGCGCGGCTTCTTCGGCCCAGAGCTCGAAACGGTCGATGGCGCGCTCTTCCTGCTTGGTGGAGCGCGTGCCGAGAGCAATCGCGGCAGCAAGTGCCGGCGCGTCCGCGGTCGTGAGGCCTTCAGCCGCAATAGCCTGCTCGACTTCCTTGCGGCGCGCCGAGAAGTGACGCTGCAACGCGACGAAGCCTTGGGCGAGACCCGCATCACGATCGGCATCGACCTGCGGGACTATCTCAAAAATGCCGTTCTTCCCAATGGCACCGATCGCAAAGCCGAGCTTTTGGAGTTCTGAGGCCAGCGCGAGATGGTACACGGCGCCGGCCGCCATCTTATTCGCGAACAAGTGGCGGGCGTCGAGGGCGCCGACGGTGCCGTCTTCACGAACGGCGCAGTTCAGAATAACCGCATGAGTGTGCAGATTCGGATCCGCAAATACACGCCCGTCATCGTGCGCAACAGGCCTGGCCTCGCCATGTTGGAAGGAAGCGACGGTAAGCGACGGCGCGCGTTCGAGCCGCAGACCATTCTTGCCTCGGCGACAAAAGGTAGCATTGCGTTCAAGAAAGCCGATGGTCGCTTCGCTTGCGATGTATTGGGCATCTTCGATCGCACGTCGCGTCGCCGGATCAGCCAATGCATAGACAACCGAGACGGACTTCGGTGCCGACAGCGTCAGGTCTATGCCGCCAACCCGATTAGCGCCGTCGACGCCATTCGTGAGCAGCGGCTCCCCGTCCGCATCCAGGCCGGCATGAAGACGCTCGAACAGCGTATTATCGACGATCGCACCGCGAGTCGCGCCGAAGTTGCCCGTGGACGTGATCCAGCGACCCACCGGTTCGTCGCCGCCGAGATAATATTCGCTCTGCTTGCTGTAGTACGCTGCTGTCGTGCCAGCTGCGATTGTCGCAACCATGAGAAGCCTCCATCGAAGGAGGCCACAACAAGCACGCCTAAAATCGTCGTGCGGTGCATTGCAAATTTTGAGAGTGGCTGAATTTGCAATGCAATTGCGCGACCGTGCTTACCTGCGATCTGCGGCAAAACAGACGTCCACTGAACGCCGCGACGGTGGATTACCTGGTTGAAGGACTGTCGAGATGGAGATTTCACGTCGACCAGCAAAGCTACCGCCAGCCGAAAAGATGACGACCCCTGCGGGAAGCACTCACTCGGCGGTTTTCGCGATGCTCAGTATGGATTGGTTGGATTTGAACATTTGTATTCACTCGACTAGAGGCCGCGTTGTGTATTGAGACGCCACCGAATTTGGAGAAAAAGAGAATGACGACGTGGTTGGATCGATTCCTGCTGGATGCCGGCCGCGAGGTAGCGGCAGATCTCGTGGATCGGGGCGAGGGCCACCTCCCGCAGGCAAAGAACCCGCTGCTCGCCATGATGATGACGGCAAACAGAGCGGCCGTCATCCGCGCGAGGTCTCGCGGCGGTGTCGATATCAATACAGAGTTCGACGCCACGGTCGCGCGCTGGTTCCTAGATCAGGGCGGGCATTCCGATCGCCACGTTGCAGCATTCCAAGTCGACCAGAAGACGCTCGGCGGCCTTGCAAAGCTGCAAATGACGAAGGCGATGGCCGACGAGGCCGAGATGTTTAACAATCAATATCTGGCGGTGTATTTAGACTTTGTTGACCAAGCGCTGGTAATCGCCGACAGCTTCGAAGTATCGGCCATCGTGCTGCTCACTCAAAGGAGCTCCGACGGACGGCGGCCTGCAGCCCCGCGGGCATTTGCGGTCGTGTCGCCCCCCGGCGAATTCAGCCGCCGGATTCTGACGTGGATGTGGGGAGCGACACACGAGGTCATGGCAATTGACACTGTTCCGCCGTCAAGCGGACCGCCAAATCAACAACCCGTTAGCGCGGATCTCCTGCAAGCGGCCGGCGTAACATCCTCGATGCTCGCCCAGGAACTTCAACGTGTCGCTTGTGTCACCGCCTGGTATGCAGCACAGGAGCAGGAGCGCGGGCTCGCGAGCCACCTGCGGAAAATCGATGTCAGGCGCGCGGAAAAACTGAACGGCCCCGACGCGTTCCTGCCGGCAGGATCGACGTTCCTGAACGTGTCCCGGCTGCTTCCTGCCGGCCACGGCGACGCTTCTAAGTCAGGTGAGGCACTCAAGGGGACGCGCTATCCCGCGATCCTGATCGATCCCTATCAGCGCAGCGTCAAGTCTGTGAATGTGACGAGTTCGGTAGAAACACTGCAACAGGCCATTGGGGGAGACATCCAACTGGCCGCAGAGTTTGATAAGGGTGATATTCTGTACGTAGACGACGAGGGCTTGTTCACGCACCGGCTGTCGTTTGAGATTGACGGCCAAATGTTCCCAGGCCGTGGCCTTATAGTCGGGTCATATGGCGGTGAGTATGCGTTGGCTGCAGTCAAGTGCAGCGTCGATGACATCATTCGACGCGTCAAGTTTTTCGAGCCGGATCCGACGTTGGGTACGAATCGTGTCGTGGTTGTCCCAGCCTGAATATAGAAAATACGTTACGGTTTGGTCAGCGTGCTGGCGTCGACGGCCTAGCCGCAGGAGGATTTCGGGTTACCCTTAGAGACGGCTTTTGATCGAATGCCTATCACCCCTCTTTTTCGGTCCTAGATTTTTAGGCGGAGGGCCTGGTGGACTCAGATATTTTCTGGAATTCCGCCAGGAGTTCCGGAAA
>NZ_JBXAMO010000029.1:0-63106 GCF_058800725.1 Tardiphaga sp. GW822-FHT04G09
CCGACCTCCACCGATTCACCATCAAATTGAATCAGTAAATCAGCGCCGCCGCGAGGGGTTTTTCAGCAGACTGCTAGAGCATTGCGGGCATGGAAGTTGAAGGCCCAAATTTGCACGAGAGATACGCGCCGACCCTCCCCTTAAGGGGGAGGGTCGGCGCGTAGCCGCGAAGCGGATGCGAGACGGGGCGGGGTGAGACCGCACACTGCGTCGCTTGTGATTTCACTCCACCCCGCTGCGAGCTACGCTCGCATCGACCCTTCCCCTCCCGGGGACGGTGAAGCACCCACCAAAATGCTAGTTGCAAACTCCCCGGCCCGCGCTTCTAATTAGACCAATTAAAAAATATCGGGAGGTCTGCGTGTCCACAGTGAAACTGACGGTCAATGGCAAATCGGTCTCTGCCACGGTCGAAGACAGAACCCTTCTCGTCCATTTGCTCCGCGAAAATCTCAATCTGACCGGGACCCATGTAGGCTGCGATACCAGCCAGTGCGGCGCCTGCATCGTGCATATCGACGGCAAGGCCGTGAAGTCCTGCACGACTTTGGTCGGCCAGATCGACGGTGCCAATGTCACCACCATCGAGGGTATCGCCAAGGGCGACCAGCTACATCCCATGCAGGCGGCGTTCCGCGACAATCACGGCCTGCAATGCGGCTACTGCACGCCGGGCATGATCATGTCGGCGATCGACATTGTAAACCGGCATGCGGGCGATCTCGACGAGGCGACGGTCCGCCAGGAGCTCGAAGGCAATATCTGCCGCTGCACCGGCTACCACAACATCGTCAAATCGGTGCTCGACGCCGCCGGACGCATGAAGGTTGCGCAAGCGGCTGAATGAGCCGCTGTGCATTGATCTGAGCTGAGCCAACCGCGCCTTTCGATGGAAAGCGCGGACAATCAAAAACTCCGGCAGGGAGACCCATGAGATGGGCGTTGAAGGCATCGGCGCACGCGTTGCGCGCAAGGAAGACAAGCGATTCATCACCGGCCGCGGCCGCTATGTCGACGACGTCAAGATCGTCGGCCTCACCCACGCGCACTTCATCCGCAGTCCGCATGCCCATGCGAAAGTGAAGGGCATCGACGCTTCCGCGGCAAAGGATATGCCGGGCGTGGTGGACGTGCTCACCGCGCAGCAACTGGTGGACGACAAGATCGGCAACCTGATCTGCGGCTGGGCGGTGTCCTCCAAGGACGGCACGCCGATGAAGATGGGCGCATGGCCGGCGATGGCGCCGGACACGGTGCGCTTCGTCGGTCAGGCAGTCGCCGTGGTGATCGCCGAGACCAAGAACCAGGCGAAGGATGCGGCCGAAGCGGTCGTCGTCGAATATGAAGAGCTGCCCGCCGTCAGCAGCATGACCGCAGCGCTCGCCTCGGGCGCGCCGCAACTGCACCCGGAAGCGCCGGGCAATGTGGTCTATGACTGGGCGATCGGCGACGAGAAGGCGACCAATGACGCCTTCAGCAAGGCCGCGAATGTGGTCTCGCTGGACCTGACCAACAACCGGCTGGTGCCGAATGCGATGGAGCCACGCGCGGCCGTCGCGGAATATGACGAGGCGGAAGAGCACTTCACGCTGCATACGACCTCGCAGAATCCGCATGTGGCGCGGCTCGTGCTGTCGGCGTTCTACAATGTGGCACAGGAACACAAGCTGCGCGTCATCGCCCCCGATGTCGGCGGCGGCTTCGGCTCGAAGATCTTCATCTATCCCGAGGAAATGGTCGCACTCTGGGCCTCGAAGAAAGTGCGCCGTCCGGTGAAATGGACCGGTGACCGCACCGAGGCCTTCCTCACCGACGCCCATGGCCGCGATCACATGTCGCATGCGGAGATGGCGTTCGACGCCAACAACAGGATCCTGGGCCTGCGGGTGAAGACCCACGCCAATTTCGGCGCCTATATGTCGCTGTTCTCGTCCTCGGTGCCGACCTATCTCTACGCCACCCTGCTGTCGGGCCAGTACAACATCCCGACCATCTATGCGGAGGTGATGGGCGTCTATACCAACACCACGCCGGTCGATGCCTACAGAGGCGCCGGACGCCCGGAAGCGAGCTATCTGGTGGAACGGCTGATGGAGACATCGGCACGGCAGCTCAAGGTCGATCCGGCCGAATTGCGCCGCATCAACTTCGTGACGCAGTTTCCGCATCAGACGCCCGTCATCATGGCCTATGATATCGGCGACTTCGGCGCCTCGCTCGATGCCGCGCTGAAGGCCATCGACTATGCCGGCTTCCCCGCGCGCAAGGCGAAAGCCAAAGCCGCCGGCAAACTCCGTGGCCTCGGCTTCTCCTGCTACATCGAGGCCTGCGGTATCGCGCCGTCCAAGGCGGTGGGCTCGCTCGGCGCCGGCGTCGGCCTCTGGGAATCCGCCGAAGTCCGCGTCAATCCGGTCGGCACCATCGAAGTGCTGACGGGATCGCATAGCCACGGCCAGGGCCATGAGACGACCTTCGCGCAATTGGTCGCCGGGCGGCTCGGCATTTCCGTCGACCAGGTTCAGATCGTGCACGGCGACACTGATAAAGTGCAGTTCGGCATGGGCACCTATGGCTCGCGCTCGGCGGCGGTCGGCATGTCCGCGATCTTCAAGGCGATGGAGAAGGTGGAAGCCAAGGCGAAGAAGATCGCCGCGCATCTGCTCGAAGCCTCCGAGGGCGACATCGTCATCGAGAATGGCGAGTTCAAGGTGGCGGGCACCGACAAGGCGATCGCGCTGCCGATGGTCGCGCTCGCGGCCTATACCGCACACAATCTGCCTGATGGCATGGAGCCCGGCCTGAAGGAAGGCGCGTTCTACGACCCCACCAACTTCACCTTCCCGGCCGGCGCCTATATCTGCGAGGTCGAGATCGATCCCGGCACCGGCAAGACCGACATCGTCGACTTCGTGGCCGTCGATGACTTCGGCCGGCTGATCAATCCGATGATTGTCGAAGGTCAGGTCCATGGCGGCCTCGCCCAGGGCATCGGGCAGGCGATGCTGGAAAGCGCGATCTATGACGACAACGGCCAGCCGGTAACGGCGTCGTTCATGGATTACGCCATGCCGCGCGCCGACGACGTGCCATCGTTCCGGGTGTCGCACACCACGACGCTCTGTCCGGGCAATCCACTTGGCGTGAAAGGCTGCGGTGAGGCCGGCGCGATCGGCTCGTCACCCGCCGTCATCAACGCCATCACCGATGCGCTCGGCCACAACAAGATCGAGATGCCGGCGACGCCCGGCCGTGTCTGGGAAGCGCTGCAATTGCAGCAGGCCGCGGAATAAGGGAGAGCGATCATGTACGAGACCACTTATCACCGCCCCGCCAGCATCGATGAAGCCGCAGCGCTGTTTGCCAAACATCCGGAGGCGAAGTATCTCGCCGGCGGCCATACGCTGATCCCCGTGATGAAGCAGCGTCTTGCGGCACCATCGGATGTCATCGACCTCGCCCGGATCAAGGACATGATCGGCATCGAGGCAACGGCCGACGCACTGATCATCAGGGCAGCGACGACCTATTACGACATCACGCAGAGCGCCGCAGCCAAGCAGGCAATCCCGGCCATCGTGCATCTGACCTCGGTGCTCGGCGACCCCGCCGTGCGCTATCGCGGCACCATCGGCGGCTCCATCGCGAACAACGACCCCGCCGCCGATTATCCCGCCGCCGTGCTGGCGCTGGGCGCCACGATCAAGACCAACAAACGCGAGATCAAGAGCGACGACTTCTTCCAGGGCCTGTTCTCGACCGCTCTGGAAGAGGACGAGATCATCACATCCGTGTCGTTCCCGATTCCCGCCAAGGCCGGCTACGCCAAGATGCGCCATCCGGCGTCGCGTTTCGCACTCACCGGCGTATTCGTCGCGCAGACGAAGTCCGGCGAGGTCCGCGTCGCTGCCACCGGCGCGTCACAGAGCGGCGTGATGCGCGTGCCGGCCATCGAGGCGGCGCTGAAAGCGAACTGGTCGGCCGGCGCGCTGGATGGCGTGAAGATTTCCGCCGACGGGTTGATGGGTGACATCCACGGCTCCGCGGAATACCGCGCCAATCTCATCAAGGTGATGGCACAGCGCGCAGTGGAAGCGGCGAGCTGACATTCCATTGAACGGCAAAATGCGCGCGAGAAATCGCGCGCATTTTTTGTGCAGTGCCGCAGCATGGCCGCATGCAGGATTGCGGCCAAAAGCTTCTTGCCCTCGTCATCTCCAGCATAGACAGTTTCCGGCAAATCGGTTCGTCGCCATCGACGACCAATATCAAGCATGGGAAACGCAAGTGCAGGACACCACCATCGCGTCGTCGCGACCACAGACCAAAGCCACCGGCCCGCTCAAGGGCATGCGGATCGTCGAATTCGCAGGCATCGGCCCGGGCCCGTTCGCCTGCATGCTGCTGGCCGATATGGGCGCCGAGGTGATCACGCTGGTGCGCCCGAAGCAGATGCCGAAGGGCGCTGCGTCACGCGGCCGCAAGGTCATCGAGGTCGACCTCAAGGACAAGACCGCCATCGCACAGGTGCTGTCGCTGCTGGATGGCGCCGATGCACTGGTGGAAGGCTATCGCCCCGGCGTGATGGAGCGCCTCGGCCTCGGCCCCGATGTGGTGCTCGGCCGCAACAGAAAGCTGATCTATGGCCGCATGACCGGCTGGGGCCAGTATGGCCCGCTGGCGCAGGCTGCCGGCCATGACATCAACTACATCTCCATCACCGGTGCACTGGCGGCCATCGGCGGCGCCGACAAGCCGGTGCCCCCGCTCAATCTGGTCGGCGATTTCGGCGGCGGCTCGATGTATCTGGTGATGGGCATGCTGGCCGCCCTGCTGGAAGCCAGCCGCTCCGGCCAGGGCCAGGTGGTGGACGCGGCCATGTGCGACGGCGCAGCATCCCTGATCACCATGTTCTTCGACATGACCGCGGCGGGCCGCTGGAAGGAAGCCCGCGAGAGCAACATGCTGGACGGCGGCGCGCATTTCTACGGCGTCTATGAATGCAGCTGCGGCAATTTCATCTCGATCGGGTCCATCGAGCCGCAATTCTATGCCGAACTGCGTGAACTCGCCGGGCTGTCGGAGGCCTGCTACGACAATCACATGGACCCGACAAACTGGGGCGCAGTGAAAGAGAAGCTCACCGCGGTGTTCAAGACCAAAAGCCGCGACGAGTGGTCGAGGATCATGGAAGGCACCGATGTGTGCTTCGCGCCGGTGCTGACCATGTCAGAGGCGACCAAGCATCCGCATATGGTCGCACGCGAAGTCTTCATCCAGCACGAGGGCGCGACACAGCCCGCACCCGCACCGCGATTCTCGCGCACGCCGTCGGCGGCAAGGCCGGCTGTGAAAGTGGAGTTGGGGGATGCGGTGAAGGAATGGCAGGGCGCGTAATCGCAGCCACTCATGATTACCCTCTGATCTCTCGAGGTCATGTCCGGCACGAGGCCGGGCATGACGGTTGAGAGGTCGGAGACTACGCCGCGGTCTTGTCCGCCACGTGTAGCACGCCGCGCCGAATCTGGTCTTCCTCGATCGACTCGAACAGCGCCTTGAAGTTGCCCTCGCCGAAGCCGTCATCGCCCTTGCGCTGGATGAATTCGAAGAAGATCGGCCCGATCGCATTGGCCGAGAATATCTGCAGCAGCACCTTGGTCTCGCCGCCTGCCACCACGCCCTCGCCGTCGATCAGGATGCCGTTCTTCTGCAGGCGCGACACATCCTCGCCATGCTTGGGCAGCCGCGCATCGATCTTCTCGAAATAGGTGTCCGGCGGCGCTGGCATGAAGGGCAGCCCATCCGCACGCAGCTTCTCGATGGTCGTGTAGATATCCGTCACGCCGCAGGCGATGTGCTGGATGCCCTCGCCGTGATACGTATTGAGATATTCCTCGATCTGGCCGGCGTCGCCGGCATCCTCGTTGATCGGAATCCGGATCTTGCCATCGGGGCTGGTCAGCGCGCGCGAGAACAGGCCGGAGGCACGACCTTCGATGTCGAAGAAGCGGATCTGGCGGAAGTTGAACAGCTTCTCGTAGAAGCCGGTCCAGACATCCATGCGGCCGCGATGGACGTTGTGGGTGAGGTGATCGAGATAGAACAGGCCGGCGCCTTCGGGCCGCGGATTCCTGGCACCCAACCATTCGAATTCCTGGTCATAGGCCGAGCCCTTGGCACCGTAGCGATCGACGAAATACAGCAGGCTGCCGCCGATGCCCTTGATGGCCGGCACGTCTAGCGTCTTCTGCGCCGATGTAGCATCGGCCGGTTCGGCGCCGAGCAAAATCGCGCGATCAAAGGCCGCCTGCGCATCGACGACGCGGAACGCCATCGACGGCGCGCAGGGACCGTGCGCGGCGACGAAATTGAAGCCATGGGTGCCAGGCTCCTCATTGACGAGATAGTTGATGTCACCCTGGCGATAGACGGTGATCTTCTTGGTCTTGTGCTTTGCGACGGGCGCGTAGCCCATCAGCTTGAACAGGGCGTGGAGTTCTTCGGGCCTCGGATGCGCGTATTCGACGAATTCAAAGCCGTCGGTGCCCATCGGATTATGTGCCGAGATGGTCGCGGCCGGCGCGTCATGCGGAAACGGACCCATGGTGATCTCCCGAAGCTGGCTTGCTGTTATCGCTTGCCTGGAGTGTGGGTCGTTTACGACGCAAGGTGCATGCAAACTGGAATGGAATATGCGACATTCATGCACGCTTCACGCATGTAAGAGGCTTTTAACGCATGATCGCGGTGGACGCTTTCGATCTCAAGATGCTGGCCGCACTCCAGAATGACGGCCGGCTGACCAACCAGCAGCTCGCCGATGCCGTCGGGCTGTCCGCCTCGCAATGCTCGCGGCGGCGGATGCGGCTCGAGGAGGAGAAGGTGATTTCCGGCTATCACGCCGACCTCTCATCCGAAGCGCTCGGCTTCAACGTCATCGCCTTCATCCAGGTGCAACTGGCCACCCACTCGCCCGACAATGCCAAGAAGTTCCGCATGCTGGTGCAGCGGGTCGACGAGGTGCAGGAAGCCTACTCACTGACCGGCGATGCCGACTATGTGCTCAAGGCCGTGCTGCGCGATCTCAAGGGACTGTCCGATCTCGTCAACAATGTGCTGATGCCGCATCAGAGCGTAGCGCATGTGCGCTCGTCGATCGTGCTGGACCGGTTGAAGGAAACATCGAAACTGCCGCTGAAATCCGCCCTCGCCTGAAAGCCAAAGGCCGGCAACACAGCCGAATCCGCAACCACCGATTGATCAGTTCTTAACTCGATGCGCCTACAAGACCGGTCTGGTTCCGATCCGAATTGATCGGGCACTCGATACTGCCAAGACATTGCAGGAAAGAGCAGACATGGGCGGACGCGACGCTGGCACGACCGAGAACGCCAATCACCGGCTCGTTCGCTTCTTCTGCATCTGCCTTGGCACTCTCGTCTTCGCCTATGCCCTGCTGGCATTGCGTCTGCTGTTCGAGAGCGACGGCATCACGGCCACCGATGGACTGCTGACACTGGTGCGCGTGTTGCTGGGCGCAGCGGCGCTGGCCATCATCGTCTCTCCGCCCCTCATCGCAAAGCCGCTTAGTCGCCAGATCACACTGCTCGGCACCGACTTCGAAGCCGGCTATGCGCGCATGAGCACCAGGGAGAAATTGCGATTGATCGTGCTGGTCACCATGGTGAGCCTGCTGCTCGAACTGGTGATGATCCGCTGGCTGGCATCGGTGTTTCCGGTATTTTCGTTCTTCAAGAATTTCACGTTGCTGGCCTGCTTCCTCGGCCTCGGGGCAGGCTACGCCGTCTCCGAGAAACAACCTTGCGCACCGGCGCTGGTACTGCCGATGCTCGCATTGTTTGTCAGCGTTATAACATTGCTGCGCTACGATATAGGCGCCGGCAACGGCTTCTTCGCCGGCCTGCCGATGCACGAGCAGACCTCGATCAATATCGATATGGATCGGCTCGACTGGCTCTCGCTGTTTGCCCAGAGCATTCCGGTCTACCTGCTGCTGGCCATGAGTTTCGTGCTCTGCGCCTGCATCTGCTATCCGGTCGGCCAGCTCTGCGGCAAGCTGCTGCACGCAACCGACGCCCTGAAGGCCTACGGCCTCAATCTCGTCGGCAGCATCCTCGGCGTGCTGGTGCTGTTCGTCATGAGCCTGTTCTGGCTGCCCCCGGTGATCTGGTTCACCGCGGCCGGCGGCATTCTGCTTGTTTGCGTGCTGTCGCGCGATGTCCGCTCGCCGATCGGCATTGCGAGCTTCTGCATGCTGCTCATCGTGCTGGCCTGGCCGGTGCAGCCGGAGACCCAGCGAATCTACTCGCCCTACCAGTTGCTGGAGCGCATGGCGAAAGCCGACGGCTTGATGAACATCCTCTCAGGCGGTTCCTATTATCAAAAGGTGTTCAATCTCGCGGAGAGCCACCGCAGCATTGAATCTGCCGAGGACCGCTATGTGCGGACCTATTACGAGTTTCCGTTCAACTTCAAGACCAAGCCAGAGCGCGTCGCCATTGTCGGCGCCGGCAGCGGCAACGACGTCGCGGCGGCGCTGCGCATGGGCGCGTCCCATGTGGACGCCATCGAGATCGATCCCGCCATCATCCATCTCGGCCGCAGCAATCACCCCGAGCACCCCTATGACGATCCGCGGGTGACCGTGCACATCAACGACGCCCGCAACTTCTTCCGCACCGCGCAGCAGAGCTACGACCTGATCATCTATGGCGTGCTGGATTCCCACACGGCACTCAGCCACGCATCGAACCTGCGGGTCGATTCCTATGTCTATACCCGCGAGGGTATCGGCGAAGCCTTCCGGCTCCTCAAGCCCGACGGCGTGATGTCCATCGCCTTTGCGCTGCCCAACGAATCCCTCGGCTTCAAGCTGTCGCACATCCTGCAGGGGCTGCCGGGCGCCGGCAAACCGCTCGCCATTCGCGTCCGCTACGATTCCAGCACGACGACAGCGTTTGTCGCGCAGAAGGGCCGCGACGCGGTGCTGCCGAACATGGAGGCGTTTGCCGCCATCGGCTTTACGGATGTGTCGCAGCGCTACGCGCAGCCCTATCCGGAAGCCAGCATTCCGACCGACGACTGGCCGTTCTTCTACATGATCAGCCGCACCTATCCCGTCAGTTATCTCATCGCACTCAGCATGGTGATGCTGCTGAGCACGATGTTCGTGCGCAAGACCATCGGCCTCAATGACCCGATCGAGCGCGGCTATCTGCCGTTCTTCTTTCTTGGTGCGGGCTTCATGCTGGTGGAGACCAAGGCCATCACCGAACTGGGGCTGCATCTCGGGGGCACATGGTTCGTGATCGCGGCGACCATCATCATGGTGCTGGTGATGGCCTTCCTGGCCAATCTGATCGTGCAGCGAAACGCATTCCAGCGCACCGGCCTTGCCTATTGCGGCCTGCTCATCAGTCTGCTGGTCGGTTACGTCTATGCGCGCAACCACACGCTGATCGCCTTCGCCTCGCCATGGGCGAACCTTGCGCTCAGCGGCGTGCTGCTGACGATCCCGCTGTTCTTCTCGGGCATCATCTTCTCGAGCCTGATCGGCAGGGCCAGCGTCAACATCTCGACCGCACTGGCCTATAACCTGATGGGCGCGCTGTTCGGCGGGTTGATGGAATACAACTCGATGTATTTCGGCTTTGCGTTCCTCTATCTGCTGGCGATCGGCTTCTACGCCCTCGCCTGGCTGTTCTCGCGCGATCCCGGCATCGCCTGGGCACGGCGACTCAACATCCCGCGCACGGACGCAGCGTCGTAGCACCCGCCTTCCGGCGTCATGACTGCTGGCAGTTCACGAACCATCGCGGTTCTGCCAGGATCGTAAAAATGGCGAGATCAGGAGGGCATGCTCATGGCACTGGCGCTGCGGCCGAACTGCGAATATTGCGACAAGGACCTGCCGCCCGCGGCACGCGACGCGCGCATCTGCACCTTTGAATGCACCTTCTGTGCGGATTGCGTGGAGACCAAGCTCCACAATGTCTGCCCGAATTGTGGAGGCGGTTTCGCCCCGCGTCCCATCCGGCCGGCCACCGAATGGCGCCCAGGCCTTTCAGTCGCCAAGCGACCACCGTCGGACAAGCGCGTGCATCTGTCCTACAGCCTCGAGGATATCGCGGCGCATTCGGCGCGTATCAAGGATATTCCGCCAGCGGAGCGGTGATACCCGGCGCCGAATCGTAGGATGGGTAGAGCGTCTTCGCGAAACCCATCACCTCTGTTCAATCGATTGATGGGTTTCGCTGCGCTCTACCCATCCTACGGCCGGCGTGTCACCGCTTGTTCGGATCGAACCGCTTCTCCAGACCTTTCCAGCAATCCGCATAGTCACTCTGCAGCGTCGCCGAGGTCGCCGCATGTTCGGTGACGCGCTGCGGGTAGCGAGTCTCGAACATGAAGGCCATGGTGCCGGTGAGCTTGACCGGCTTCAGCTCGCCATTGCTGGCGTGATCGAATGCCTCGCGATCCGGCCCGTGCGGCAGCATCATGTTGTGCAGGCTGATGCCGCCCGGCGTGAAGCCCTGCGGCTTGGCATCATAGACGCCGTAGATCAGGCCCATGAATTCCGACATGATGTTCATGTGATACCACGGCGGCCGGAAGGTGTTTTCCGCCACCGCCCAGCGCTCGGGGAAGATCACGAAGTCGATGTTGGCCGTGCCTGCGGTTTCCGACGGCGAGGTCAGCACCGTAAAGATCGACGGATCCGGATGATCGAAGCCGATGGCGCCCACCGGCGAGAAGGTGCGCAGATCGTATTTATACGGCGCGTAGTTGCCGTGCCAGGCGACGACGTCGATGGGCGAATGCGGCAGCGTGGTGACAAACAGCGAACCGCCCCATTTCACATAGAGCTCGGTCGGCGTGTCCTTGTCCTCATAGGCCGCCACCGGCGTCAGGAAGTCGCGCGCATTGGCGAGGCAATTGGCGCCGATGGGACCGCGCTCCGGCAGCGTGAACGCACCGCCATAGTTCTCGCAGAGATAGCCGCGCGCCGCACCACCCGTGAGTTCGACGCGGAACTTGACGCCGCGCGGGATCACCACGATCTCGCCCGGCTCGGCATCGATGCGGCCGAATTCGGTAACGAACAACAGGTTGCCCTGCTGCAGCACGAACATCATCTCGCCGTCGGCATTGTAGAAGTGCTGATCGACCATGGATGTCGTAATCAGATAGACATGCGCCGCCATGCCGGCCTGGGTGCCGGCATCGCCGGCCGTGGTCATGGTCTGCACGCCCTGCAGGAAGGTCATGTCTTCCTTCGGGATCGGCGCCGGGTCCCAGCGCAATTGCGCGATCGGCAAATCGTTTTCGTGGCATGGCGCGGTGCGCCACAATTTTGCGTCTGCCTTCTCGAAGCGCCCGGAATGCCTCACTGACGGGCGAATGCGATACAGCCAGGACCGTTCATTGCTGCCGCGCGGCGCCGTGAACGGTGAGCCGGAGAGCTGCTCCGCATAGAGCCCGTAAGCGCAGCGCTGCGGCGAGTTACGGCCGATGGGCAACGCGCCGGGCAGCGCTTCGGTCTCGAATGAATTGCCGAAGCCGGACATGTAGCCCGGCGTGACGTTGGACGTCGCACGGCTGATCAGATCGGGTGAAGTGTTGATGTTCATCTCATCCTCCGCTTTGTCTTGCGCATGATCTCGGCCGACAACCGGCATCCATTTTTCGGGATCATGTGCCTTGAAGAGCTGCCCACATTTCGCGGTCGCGCTTGTCGGTCCAGATCACGGGGTCGTCGATCCCCGAGGCTTCGTCGAAGGCACGCGATACATTGAACGGCAGGCAATGCTCGTAAATCGCGAAGCTCGAAAATTTCTTGTCCATGACATCGCGGGTTGCCGCCATGGTCTCCTTCAGGCTGCGCCCCTTGGCGACCGACATCTCGGCTGCGCCGTAGAGCGACATCACGAAGTCACGCGTCATCGCAATCGCCTCACGGGTCGTCTCCAGCCCCTTCAGCGCATCACCGCGGCCCGGCGCGATGGCCTTCGGATTGAACGCGCGGATCTCGTTGAGCGTCGACGGCCATTCGCGCAGCAGCGCATCGCCGCAATAGCAGGCCGAATGATACTCGATGAGATCGCCGGAGAACATCACCTCGGCATCCGGCACCCAGGCGACGATATCGCCGGACGTATGACCGGCACCGAGCTGCATCAGACGCACCTCGCGTTTGCCGAGGAAGATCGACATCTCGCCCTCGAAGGTCAGCGTCGGCCAGGTCAGGCCGGGGATGCTCCCGGCATCCTGGAACAGGCGCGGGAAACGCCCGAATTCGGAATCCCAGTCCTGCTGGCCGCGTTCTTCCACCAGCCGATAGGTCTCCTGCGACGCGACGATGCCCTGCGCCTTGTAGGCGGACGCGCCGAGCACGCGCACCGCGTGGTAATGCGACAGCACGACATATTTGATCGGCTTGTCGGTGACGGTGCGGACGCGTTCGATCACCTTGTTGGCCATCGCCGGCGTTGCCTGCGCGTCAAACACGATACAACCGTCATCGCCGACAATGACCGCCGAATTCGGATCGCCCTCGGCCGTGAAGGCGTAGAGATCGGGACCGATCTCCGAGAAGGTAATCTTCTTTTCGGTCATGTCGGTCGTGGAGGCGAAACCCTTGGTCATTTCAATTCCCTTCTGCGAATTCCAAACTCGTCATTCCGGGATGCACGTAAGTCGGCAGCGCCGACTGAAGTGCAGACCCGGAATCCCGAAGTGATGAACACATCCAGATTCCGGGTTCGCGTGCGGCTGACGCCGCCCACGCCCCGGAATGACGTATCCGTTCATTTCTCTTGCCTCACATCCGGCAGCCGTCGCTTCGCCAGCGCAATCGCGTCACCGAGCACAGCGGCATCGCCGATATGATTGGCGAGGATCAGCACCAGCGCCGTGTCGAGCGCCGCGCTTTGGTCATCGGTCAATCCGCGATGCGCCTCGACGATCGCGCGATAGGCGTCGTCGGGACTGGCGAAATTGGACGCCGTCGACAGGGCCGTCATGACGGCCTCCCGCAGGCACGCGCCACCGCGGCCTTGATCGCCTGCGGCGTCGGATGCCGGAAGCGCGCGGTGACATAACCATCGGGGCGCAGCAGATAGGCGGCACCCGGCTCGGCGCCATAACGCGCCTTGAACAACCCGGCCTCGTCACGCAGCGCCGCATCGTCGCCGATGACCAGACGGGCCACGCCCTCGGGCGGTTCGATCGCCTGACCATCCGACTGCAATACGGTGAAACCGCGACCCGCCCCCGCGAAACATTCCGAAAGAAACACATGCGCGCCGTCGTCAGTGGCGAGCGGTGCATCCGGCATATGCGCGCCCGGCTGAGGACCGACGGACCAGTCGTCGCAATCGGCCGTCGAGAGCGGCGTCTGGTAGACCGACGGCACGGACAATCGCCCGCCATTGATCATGCGCTTGGCGAAATCGGCCTCTTTGGCAAGCGACAGCACGGCCTGCCGCATGCGCTGCTCCTGCTTCGAATGCGGCGCGATGAAATCCGTCGCATGGGTCGAGGCACGGATGTTCTCGTCCGCCGCCGGACCACGTTCGGCGTCATAGCTCGCCAGCAGCGACGCCGGCGCGTCGCCGGCCAGCACCATCGCCAGCTTCCAGGCGAGGTTCTCGGCATCTTCGAGGCCAGAATTGGCGCCCCGCGCGCCGAAGGGCGACACCTGATGCGCGGCGTCGCCGGCAAAGATCACGCGCTCATGCAGGAAGCGCTGCATGCGGCGGCACTGGAATTTGTAGACCGAGATCCACTCGAACTCGAAATCATCGTGACCGAGCATGCGCGCGATGCGCGGACGCACTTTCTCCGGCTGCCGCTCCGCAACAGGATCGGCATCGGGACCGAGTTGCAGATCGATGCGCCAGACATCATCGGGCTGGCGATGCAGCAGCGCGGACTGGCCGGAATGGAACGGCGGGTCGAACCAGAACCAGCGCTCGGTCGGGAATTCCGCGGTCATCTTCACGTCAGCGATCAGGAACTGATCCTCGAACACCTCGCCGGAAAAATCCGCCCCGACCATGCTGCGCAGCCCGGAACGCGCGCCGTCGCAGGCCACGACATAGTCGGCGCGCAGCGTGTAAGGCCCATCGGGCGTCTCGACGGTAAGTTCGGCGTGATCGTTATGCTGAGCCAGCCCGATCACCTTGTTGCGCCAGCGCAGATCGATCGCCGGCAACTGAAGAACGCGATCGACCAGAAAGGACTCGGCGTAATATTGCTGCAGGTTGATGAAGGCCGGCATCTTGTGGCCGGTCTCGGGCAGCAGGTCGAACTGGTACAGCATGTCCGGCCCGAGAAAGATCTTGCCGACCTTCCACACCACGCCCTTGTCGATCATGCGATGGGCGACGCCAAGGCGATCCCACAATTCGAGCGAGCGCTTGGAGAAACAGATCGCACGCGAGCCGTCGCCGATCCGGTCGGCATCGTCGAGCAGCACCACGCGCTGGCCGCGCTGCGCCAGATCGATGGCCAGCGACAGACCCACCGGGCCGGCGCCGACGATCACCACCGGATGATGCGCTGCATCAACAGCAGGGCGTGCCTGATCGGCATGGCGGCGATAGGCAAACTGGCGGACATGCTGCGCCATGGCTCAGCCCCTGCCCTGCAACCGGATGCATTTTCGGATCAACGCTGGTCTGGCCAACGGATCGCACTCCCTCTAAGATAGTCTCATTTGCAACCATCTAAACGCCGGACCCGTGGCGGCGTCAACAGCAGAATTGGTGGCTCCGTGGCGAAATTCGACCTGTTTCAGTTCGTTCCATTCCGGCTCAACCGGCTGGCGGCGGAGGTCAGCGCCGCACTCTCGGACGAATATCAGGTGCGCTACGGGCTCGACATTCCGGAATGGCGCGTCATCGCCACCCTGGGCTTTCGCAACGACGCCTGCAGCGCGCAGTTCATTTCGCAATGCACACGCACGCATAAATCCACCATCAGCCGCGCGGTCACCGCCCTACTGGAACGCGAACTGATCGAACGGGTCGAGAACGAAGACGACCGCCGCGCCTTCGAATTGCGCCTCTCCGCGAAAGGGCAAGCGCTTTACGAGGAACTGATCCCGCGCCTGCTGCACAAGGAACGCGACATTCTGTCGTGTTTAACGGCGCAGGAACGCAAGGATTTCGCCGCGGCACTCGGCAAGATCGAACGCAGCCTCGACCTCGTACAGACGCGGCACGGTCACAAGGCCGGCGCCTATTGAGCGACTAGTCGCGCACGAAGGAGCGCGATGGCGGCAGATGCACCGCATAGGCATCGGCCTTGGTGCCCTCGACGCGCGGATAAAGCTCGCGCACCAGCGGATCATGGCCGGGAATGATGCGATCGGGATGGCCGGCAAGGCGCTCGCAGGTGGTCCAGCCGTCACACATGTCGCCGATATTGTAGACGATCGGAAACGGGCTGCGGCGCTGCATGTTGCCGTAGTAATGCGAGGCGTCCGACGCCAGCACCACGGGGCCGCGCGCGGTCTGCACGCGCACGATCTGCAAGCCATCGGAGTGACCGCCGACACGGTGCAGCGTGACGCCGGGGGCGACCTCGCCATCGCCATTGTGGAACGTGACCCGCTCGTTGAAGACGTGTCGCACCATCAGCGTGACGTCCTCCGCCGAGAACGGATGCCGCAGCAACCCGTTGCACATACAGCGGCCCGTTGCGTAGCTCATCTCGCGATCCTGCAGATGGAACCGGGCGTTGGGAAGCCGATCGAGATTGCCGGCATGGTCGTAATGCAGATGCGTCACAATGACGTCGCGGATATCCGCGGCCTGAACGCCGAAATCGGCCAGCGCGTCGATGGGATTGATGGTGAGCTTGCGGCTGCGCTCCCTGGAGGCGACTTCGTTGAAGCCGGTATCGACGAGGATATCGCGGCCACCGCCACGGATCAGCCAGACGAAATAATCGAGATCGGCCGCCGCGGTCTCATGGGGATCGGGTGCGAGATAGTTCATCTGCGGCGTCCGCGGCGTCATCGTGGCATAGCGGATCGCATAGATTTCGTAAGTCGCGCTCATTCGTTTCGCCTCATTCCCGATCGTCGTTATGCGCAACAAGCCATTGCCGCCGGGAAAGGTCAAACCGTTCCAACCACCAGAATGACGGGAACCGGGGCCGTAGAAACAACGCCGGACGCGGTGAGGTGAATGGACGCGATAGCACCGCACGTTGACAGCCGCGATCGCCCCGGTTTGATAATGCGAATGGCGTCGATTAGTGTCGCCGCGGCGCAAGCCGAATGGGGATCAGCGACCTCGAGTCTGGACCGGTTTCGTTATGAAAATGCGCATTGCTCTGCTCGCTCTCCTGACGCTCGCCGCCACGCCCATCTGGCAGGCATCGGCCGCGGAGGATCGTCCCCACCGGATCGCGCTGGTGATCGGCAATGCGAAATACCCGGACGCCGAGGCGCCGCTTAAAGAACCGATCAATGACGCCCGCGATATCGCTGCCGAATTGAAGCGCGACGGTTTCGAGGTGGATACCGGCGAGAATCTCGGCGGCGACGGCATGCGCCGGGCACTGGAGAAATTCTACGGCAAGGTGACGCCCGGCTCCGTGGCGCTGGTGTTCTTCAGCGGCTTCGGCATCCAGTCCGCGCGGCAGAGCTACATGATCCCGGTCGATGCCCAGATCTGGACCGAGCCCGACGTGCGCCGCGATGGCTTCAGCCTCGAGACCGTGCTCAACGAAATCAACAGCCGCGGCGCCGGCGTCAAGATTGCGCTTCTGGACGCATCCCGCCGCAATCCGTTCGAGCGCCGGTTCCGCAGCTTTTCCGCCGGCCTCGCTCCGGTGATCGCACCGAGCGGCACGCTGGTGATGTATTCGGCGGCGCTGAGCTCGGTCGTCAGCGAAAGCGGCGGCGATCGCGGGTTGTTCGTCAGCGAACTGCTGAAGGAAATCCGGGTCCCTGATCTCACCGCCGAGCAGACCCTGAACCGGACCCGCGTCAACGTCACCCGCGCATCACGCAGCGAACAGGTGCCATGGATTTCCTCGTCGCTGGCGGAGGATTTCGCGTTCATTCCGGGCGCGAGTTCGGCAACGCCTGCCGTGGTAGCTGCGAAGCCGGCGGATCCCGCGCCGGCCGCCACACCGCGCCCTGGTCCCGTCGCCATACCGCAAGCCGCTGCAGCGCCGCCGGTCGCTCCCGCCGCACCTGCTGCGACGCCCGCGCCGGCGCCCGCTGTTGCGCCTGCCCCGATGGCCCCCGTCACCGCCGAAGCCCCCCGTGACGAAAACAAGATCCTACTGGCGCTGGCCGAGGATCCGACCGTCAAATCGCTGAACGTCAAGCTGACCGATAATCCGGAAGACGCCGGCGCGCTGTATCGCCGTGGGCAGGTCTATGCCAGCAAGGGTGCCTATTCCGCCGCGATCAAGGATTTCGACGCCACTATCAAACTGAACTCCAAGGATGTCGAGGCCTTCAACAATCGTTGCTGGGCCCGCACCGTGATCGGCGACCTTGCCGCCGCGCTCAAGGACTGCAACGAAGCCCTGCGGCTGCGACCAAATTTCGTCGATGCGCTGGACAGCCGCGGCCTCGTCAATCTCAAGAACGGCCAGAGCAAGAATGCGATTGCGGATTTCGACGCTGCGCTGAAGATCAATCCACAACTGACCTCGTCACTCTATGGCCGCGGCCTGGCCAAACATCGCCTTGGCCAGACCGCGGAAGGCGATCTCGACATTACCAATGCCAAGGCCATGGACCCGGACATCGTCAAGGAATTTGCCGGCTACGGCATCCGGTAATTCCCGAGGTCACCGGAATTTCGCAGGAAAGTCGCAAGAAAATCGCAGGCGCGATTTGAACCCGCGCCACGCCAGCGGACACTATTGAGGGCAAGCCGGAAGCCATCCTGACGCGATCCGGCACCAGATCCGGTTGGAATTGATCCAAGCGCGTTTCGCGCGACTAGCTGAAGGGGTGAACCCATGTCGACCACATCCGCACGCTCCGGCTTCAACATCATTCGCACGATCGCCGTGATGGGCGTTGCCCTGTCGCTGACGATCGGCATTGCCGCCGCAGCCGAGGAAGTGACCTCCGACCAGATCCTGCGTGCGCTGGCGCCGAAGAAGCCGCTGACCCGCGGCCTGTCGATGACGCCGCCGGCCGAACCTGCCGTCAATGCGGCGGAAGGCAAGTTCGTCGACTCCCTTCGCAATCGCAGCACACGGTCGCTATCGGTCGGCGAGCGCGAGCAGATCGCGACCGTCGCCCAGACCAAGCCGGCGATCGATCTGGAAATCACCTTCGACTACAATTCGGCGAATATCAGCAAGAAGTCGCAATCCGCGGTGCAGGCCCTCGGCAAGGCGCTGAACAGCGACGATCTCAAGGGCTCGACCTTCGTGGTGGCCGGCCATACCGACGCGGTTGGTGGCGAAGAATATAACCAGGACCTGTCAGAACGCCGCGCCGATGCCATCAAGCGCTATCTGATGGACAAATACGGCATTTCCGGCGCCGATCTCGTCACCGTCGGTTACGGCAAGGGCAAGCCGAAGGCTGGCGTTGCGCCGACCGATCCGTCCAACCGCCGCGTCCAGGTGGTGAATATGGCGAACAAGACCACCGCATCCCAATAGATTTTGGTGGCACTTCCGAGCTTGCTGCGGATTGCCGCACCACTGCGTTCCGCGCCATGCGGGACGCTGTTTGCTGTGGCGATCGCCGATATGCTGTATAGATTGCCCCGACCTGCCGCCGCACCGATCGAACGCCTCTGGTGCTCCGCAATGCCAAGTGGATCGATCTCGCAATGAAGGCTCTTGCCTGCTCAGCCTCGCCTCTCGCAATTCTGTCGCTGGCGGCCACGATGGTCGCGACCACCTCGGCCGGTTTTGCCGCTGAGCCCGCGCCCGGCGCCGGCTCCGCCCCGCCGAATGGCGCCATGGTGATTGTCGCCAAGGCCACCAATGCCTGTTTCTCCGATCTCGTGCGGGTGACCGGCTTCGTGGTGCCGCGCCGCGAAGCGGTGGTCGGTGTCGAGACCGAGGGTTCAAAGGTCTCCGAAGTGCTGGTCCGCGAGGGCGACATCGTCACCGAGAACCAGGAACTGGCCCGGCTGACACCGCCGCCGACGCCCAGCAATGCGCGTCCGAATCCTGTGACCCTGCGTGCGCCCGCAGCAGGGCTCATCACCTCGGTCAACACCATCGCCGGCGCGCCGGCCTCGCCGCAAGCCGGGCCGATGTTCAGGATCGCCATCAACAACGAACTCGAGCTCGATGCGGAAGTGCCGAGCATCCACATCCTCAAGCTCAACCCCGGCGTCACGGCGCGGATCAGCCGCGACGATCAACCCGATATTTTCGGCAAGGTCCGGCTGGTGTCGCCACAGATCGACCGCGTGACGCAGCTCGGACATGTCCGGCTGTCATTGACGAGCAATCCGTCGCTCAAGGTCGGCGTCTTCGCCCGCGCCAGCATCGATGCCAAGCGCAGCTGCGGCGTTGCGATCCCGCGCTCGGCGATCGAACACTTCACCGTGCAGGTCGTGAAAGGCAACACCATCGAGACCCGCCGGGTGAAGGTCGGGCTGGTGTCCGACACGTCGACGGAAATTCTTGAAGGCGTCGATGTGGGCGAAATCGTCGTCGCCGATGCCGGCACGTCACTTCATGACGGCGACAAGGTCCAGACCATGTTCGCCGATGATCTCGACCGATCGCGGGTGCGCTAAATGGCAATGAATATCTCGGCATGGTCGATCCGCCATCCGCTTCCATCCATCGTCTTTTCGATCATTCTCCTGGTGCTCGGCTGGATCAGCTTCACCAAGCTGGCGATCACGCGGCTGCCGAGTGCGGATATTCCGGTGATCTCGGTCGCCGTGTCGCAATTCGGCGCGGCGCCTGCGGAACTTGAAGCGCAGGTTACCAAGACCATCGAAGACGGCGTCTCCGGCGTCGAAGGCGTCCGGCACATCTCGTCGTCCATCACCGACGGCCTGTCGGTTACCACCGTGCAATTCGCGCTGGAAACCAATACCGACCGCGCGCTGAACGACGTCAAGGACGCCGTGACGCGCGTCCGCGCCAATCTCCCCCAGAATGTCAACGAACCGTTGATCCAGCGCGTCGACGTCATCGGCTTGCCCATCGTCACCTATGCTGCGATCTCGCCCGGCAAGACGCCGGAGCAACTGTCGTGGTTCGTCGACGACGTGGTGAAGCGCGCATTGCAGGGCGTGCGCAACGTCGCGCAGGTCGAGCGCATCGGCGGTGTCGAGCGCGAAATCCTCGTCTCGCTCGATCCTGACCGTTTGCAGGCCGCAGGCCTTACCGCCGTGGATGTCTCGAGGCGCCTGCGCGGCACCAATGTGGACCTCGCCGGCGGCCGCGCCGAAATCGGCAAGAACGATCAGGCCATTCGCACGCTGGCCGGCGCCAAAACGCTGAATGAACTTGCCGGCACCATGATCAGCCTGCCGTCCGGCGGCGAGGTGCGGCTCGAAGACCTCGGCACCGTCACCGATACCATCGCCGACCGCCGCACCTTTGCGCGCTTCAACGGCGAGCCCGTGGTGGCGCTGGGTATCAAACGCTCCAAGGGCGCCAGCGATGTGGTTGTCGCCGCCGCCGTGCAGAAACGTATCGATGCGCTGAAGGCATCCTATCCCGATGTCGACCTGAAACTGATCGATACGTCGGTGGATTTTACCAAGGGCAACTACGAAGCCGCGATCTCGACCCTATTCGAGGGCGCCGCGCTCGCCGTCATCGTTGTGTTCTTCTTCCTGCGCGATCTGCGCGCCACCGTCATCGCGGCGATCTCGCTGCCACTGTCGATCTTCCCGGCCTTCTGGGCGATGGACCTGCTCGGCTTCTCGCTCAATCTCGTGAGCTTCCTCGCCATCACGCTGTCCACGGGTATTCTCGTCGATGACGCCATCGTCGAGATCGAGAACATCGTGCGGCATATGCGGATGGGCAAGTCGCCCTATCGCGCAGCACTGGAAGCCGCCGACGAAATCGGCCTCGCCGTGATCGCCATCAGCCTGACCATCATCGCGATCTTCGCCCCGGCCAGCTTCATGTCGGGCATCGCCGGGCAGTTCTTCAAGCAGTTCGGCATTACGGTATCGGTGCAGGTGTTCTTCTCACTCCTGGCAGCACGCTTCGTCACGCCTGTGCTGGCTGCCTACTTCCTGAAGGATCACAAGCACGACGATCCACCCCCGGGACGGCTGCTGAGAGCCTACAACAAGCTCGTGAACCTGTCGGTGAAGCGATATTACGTGACGGTTCTGTTCGGTCTCGCCATCTTCGCACTGTCGATCTGGAGCATCCAGCTGCTGCCGCAGGGGTTCCTGCCGGCCCAGGACACGGCGCGTTCGCTCATGGCGATGGAATTGCCGCCGGGATCGCAGCTCGCTTACACCGAGAAAGTCACAGAAGACATCGTCGCACGGCTGCGCAAGCGACCTGAAGTGAAGAGCGTGTTCGTCGATGGCGGTCACGTCCCGCCCGGCACCTATGAAGTGCGACGCGCAGCTCTGATCATCAACTACACCCCGAAGAGCGAACGCGACAGCGCACATACACAGCGCCTGCTCGAGCTCGATATCAGCAAGGAACTCGAAAGCGTTCCGGATATTCGCTACTGGTTCCTCGACGAGAACGGGCTGCGCGCCATCTCGCTGGTGGTGACCGGCACCGACAGCAATGTCGTCGCCAATGTCGCCAGCGAACTCGCGACGCAGATGAAGCGCATTCCGCTGATCTCCAACGTGATCTCGGAAACCTCGCTGGATCGTCCTGAGCTGCGCGTGCAGCCGCGCGCCGATCTCGCCGCGCGGCTCGGCGTCTCCACGGAGAGCCTGTCGGAGACCATCCGCGTCGCCACCATCGGCGACGTCGGCCCGGCTCTGGCGAAGTTCGACGCCGGCGACCGCCTGGTGCCGATCCGCGTGCAGCTTGAAGATACCGCGCGCGCGGATTTCCAGATCCTCGAACAGCTACGGGTGCCGCTGGGCGGCGGACGCGGCGGCGTGCCGCTCTCCGTGGTCGCCGACATCAAGCTCGATCAGGGACCGACCAGCATCAACCGCTACGACAGAGAGCGTCAGGCCACTGTGGCCGCGGATCTCGTCGGCACCGCCGCGCTCGGCGATGCCCTGAAGAAGATCTACGAACTACCGGTCATGAAGAGCCTGCCGAAGAATGTGAGCGTCAAGCAGTCCGGCGACGCCGAAAGCCTGAACGAACTGGCGGATGGCTTTGCCACCGCGATTTCGGCCGGCCTGATGATGGTCTATGCGGTGCTGGTGCTGCTGTTCGGCACATTCCTGCAACCGATCACTATCCTGTTCTCGCTGCCGCTCTCGATCGGCGGCGCGATCCTGGCGCTGCTCCTGACCGGCAAGCAACTGACGACGCCGGTGTGGATCGGCATCCTGATGCTGATGGGCATCGTCACCAAGAACGCCATCATGCTGGTGGAATTCGCAGTGGAAGCCATTCGCGAAGGCAAGCCGCGAGAGGTCGCGATCATCGATGCCGGCATGAAGCGGGCAAGGCCGATCGTGATGACCACCGTCGCCATGGCGGCCGGCATGATGCCGTCCGCGCTGGCCTTCGGTGCCGGTGGCGAATTCCGCTCGCCCATGGCACTTGCTATCATTGGCGGGCTGATCTTCTCGACAGCGCTGTCGCTGCTGTTCGTGCCGGCAATGTTCCTGATGATGGATGATGTCGGGCAATTGGCCTGGCGTTTCGGTCGCAAGCTGCTGGTGTCGAGCGGCGAGGAAGACCGCCAGACCGGCGACCAGCCGCCAGCTGTCCCGCACAAATAGGCCCATGCAATGACCCTGTCCGTCGCCTCTGCGAAGCGAACCACACCATGGGCCAGATTGCTGGTCGCATTGTCGCTATGCGTGTTCACGCAGCCGGCTCTGGCCGCCGACGATCCTGCCGACGCGCCGAAGGGTGCCGCTGTGACGGTGCTGACTGCCGCAAAGTCCTGCTTCGCCGCCACCGTCGAGGTTTCCGGCATCCTCGTTCCGCGCGAGGAAGTCTCGATCCGCCCGGACCGCCCGGGCCTCAAGGTTGCTGAGGTCATGGTCGACGCCGGCGAGAACGTCACCGCAGGCCAGATCCTCGCGCGCCTGACGCCGCCGGAAGGCGGCTCATTGCAGGTGCAGGCGACGGTCGCAGGATTGGTGAGCGCTTCATCCGCCGTGGTCGGATCGCTTGCATCGGCCAAGGGCGAAGCGCTTTTCAGCATCATCGCGCGCAGCGAGTTCGAATTCATTGGCCAGGTGCCGACCCGCGATCTGCCGAAGCTCAAGATTGACCAACCGGTGAAGGTCAAGGTGATCGGTGCCGGAGAGCTGGACGGTAAAGTGAAGCGCGTTGCCTCCACCGTGGAGCCCAACAGCCAGCTTGGCCAGGTCGTGATCTCGATCACCTCGGCCCGGCGGCTGATGAGCAATTCCTATGCGCGCTCCATCATCAAGACCGGCGAAAGCTGCGGCATTGCGGTGCCGTTGACCGCCGTTCTCTATAGTGCCGGCGGCACCGTCGTGCAGGTGGTGCGACGGCAGCGCATCGAAACGCGGCGCGTCGAGATCGGGCTGATGTCGGGCGGTCGCGTCGAAGTCCGCGAAGGTTTGAATGATGGCGATGTGATCGTCGCGCGAGCCGGCGCCTTGTTGCGCGAAGGCGACCCGGTTCGGCCAGTGATGGCTAACGCAGACGCTGCAAAGTAATCGTAACGGGAAAGATCAGCTGCCGGGGCTTAGCTGCCGGCCTTGGCCGTTGCGCTCTCACCGAGCAGGATGTCTTCAACCAGCGATGAGGACACCGCCGGGACCTGCTCACCCGACGTCGCACGAGTCACGGCAACGCGGGTGTTGGTGAAGACAGACTCGGCACTCGCCGGCTTGGCCTTCATGTTCTTCAAGAGTTCGGTGGCAAGCAGGCTGTTCTGGCCATCGACATCGTCGGCGACCTTGCCCGGCGTCGCCGAGGTCAGGATCAGCGCATTCTCAGGAACATCGATCGGCGCGAGACCACGGGAGTAACCGCGGAAGCGGCGCTCATAGGGATTGCGGCGGGACGCATCCAGCACGACCAGTTTGGCCTGGGCACCACGCTCTTTCATGACGTCGAGCACGGCCTCGACGCTCATGCCGTCGCGGCGAATGTCACGCTCTTTCCAGATCGCAGCATCGACCGGGATCATATAGCTCTGCCGGCCGACCTGAACGCCATAGCCACCGAAATACAGCATCACGACCGAGTCCGGCCTGATCTTGGCCTTGAGGCGTTCGACCGCGCGGGTCATGTCATCGCGGGTCGCATCTTCCACCACATCCACATCGAAACCGTCGCGGCGGAGTGCGCTCGTCATGGCGCGGGCATCGTTGATCGGCTGGGCGAGCGGCGCGCCGGCATCGGGGTAATGACCGTTGCCTATCACCAGCGCGATGCGCGATGCCGTCGTCGCAGGATTGATGCTGCCGGTCACCGTCGCGGCCTGCGCAGCTTCCAGCGAGCGCTTGTTCAGCGCGGCATTGGCGCCAAGCGCCAGCGAGACCAGACCGACAAAAGCTGCGGCCACAGTGATCGAGCGACGGGATACGCGAAACTGCCGTACGTTCATTACGTCATTCCTGCTCATCGTTCACGCACAACCCGTGGGTCGCGCGAACGTCGAAATAGGTTTGAAGGGATGCCAAACCAATGAGTATTAATACGCTCAATTTGCGGCATCGCAGCAAACCGGTTGTTAACCCGTCGGGGCCACCCGGGCAACCGGTAAAGGCCGGGGTTTAAGACAGGGTTACTGCCCGACCTGGCTAAGGTCTTGAATGAGCTCGCGCTTCACGCAATTGTAATCCCTGCCGATTCGTGCAACTTTTCAAGGGGTTGCAGGTATCGGGAGGCGATTGCGCCGCAGCGACGGCGGACGGTTTTCGAGACGTGCGCAGGAGCCGCACTGAAAGAAACCTCATGAGTGTGTCTTATTTTGCCGGCGCCGCATACCGCGCGCTGACATCCAGCAAGGACGGCCCGTCGCTCTACGACCTCTGCGATCCCCTCTTCCATAAGCACACCGGCGGCGACGCCCATATTGTCAAGTTCTACAAAACCGCGCTGGGCAATCCCGCGCTTCGTCCGTTGCTCTGCCGCGCCGGCCTGTCCGAGCTGCGCGACCCCGTCCGCTTCAAAGCCGTGCAGCAAGCCCTGATCTCGGCACGCGATGACGAGAGCCCCGATTGGGAAGCCATCGGCCACCCCATCGCCGAGCTTCTCGACACGGTCACATTGAGCCATCCGGCGCCGAAGCCCGCCGCGGCTTCAGCGCAGGCGCCGTCGCTGGGCGAGATCGACGATGTCATCAAGGCCTGCGGCACGCATCTGCTGCGCTCGTTCGAATGCAACGGTTTCATCCCGACCTATGCGGCGTTCAACCTGATCGGCGATCCCGACATGCATGGCCGCGAATTCCTGATGGCCCTGACCGGCCTGAATTCGCGCGGCTACAAGAATTCGACACTGCTGTTCACACTTGCGCGCATCTTCATCGCGCGTTCGCCGGCCGGTAAACTCATCAATCCGCCGTGGACCGGAATTGCCGAACCCATGTGGGAGCCGGTGCAGATCCGGCATCGTTCGGCCTATTACGACGCCTTCTTCACCGAGGCACTACTCAGCTTCGGCGAAACCGGACTGCCATCGCCGGACCAGACGACATCCTCGCGCCGCGCCATCGATGCGATGGTTGAATTCTGCCTGGTCACCAGCCGCGAGGAAGTCCGCTCGCATGACGGGACGAGCGTAAACGTCATCACCGCGCTGGCGCCGCCACCGCATCCGCGCTTCAGCCGGCTATTCGCGCAAATCAAGCAGGATCTCGGCTTCGGCATCTATGTTCCGGACTGCGACACCACAGCCTGCTCATTCTCCGCCGCCACACAGGCCGGCTCGACCGATCCGATCCTCGATCAGCCCCTGCTCGACTTCTATGCCGGTTATCAGGTCGGCAACGGCAGCAACGAGCCGATGGTCACCGTGCCGATCAATGACCACATCGACTATGACGGCGCCATCGTCACCTGGATCGACAATCTCGCGGGCGAACGGCCCTTTGGCAACGATCTCGATCCGACGCTCAATCTCGATGTGCTCGAAGTATCGTTCCGCAATCTGACCCGCTGGAAGGTCATGGAGATGCCGAAACGACTGGAAACGATGCGGCGGATCATCGGATTCCAGCGCCGCCTCGTGGCATCCGGCGCCTTCGCCGATCCGAAATCGCACATCTATTATCTGCCGGAGCTCTACAGCGCCTATTTCGGCCGCTGTTATGCGGCTTTCCGTGAACTGCCGGACGCAACACAACAGGCCATCGATACCGACGGCACATTCGAATTCATTCGCCTGCATGTTCTCGCCTATGTGCAGGACGAGTTGATTGCGCGCGAGATGAACGCGTTCGATGCGGCACTTGCACTGATCGCGCTCGGACATCTCGGCGGCGAGCTCGCGCATTTCGCACCTGCACTGCGCTGCATCATCAAGGCAACAGGCGAAGGCGGCCGCAAGGGTCCGTTCAAGGCCTATGAATGGAACAAGATGAAAACGCCGACACGAATTCTGGTTGGCGGCCCCGAAGTGACCTCAGCCTTCGTGCTGATGGGTCTCGCGCTGACGCGGCGGAAGATGATGAACGGCCATGCCGCGTAGTTCATCGCGCGAAGTTGAAGGTATGAAGGAGCGACCGTGCTGGCATGCGCGGCGAAATGCCCGCACTGTCTCCGGATTGTCGTCATGATTTTGCAATCAAACGGTTCGATGCGCATGTTCCGCACGCTCTCCCTTTTTATCGCGATGCTTTGCATTCCCGCACTGGCACAGGCCGCCGATGTGACGGGGGTACCGAAGATCCGCGACGGCGACCAGATGACCATCGGCGCGACCCGCATCCGGCTCGCCGGCATCGACGCGCCGGGCCTCGACCAATTGTGCCTGAATGCCGATGGCGAGCGCTGGACCTGCGGCGTCACAGCGCATGAAGCACTGGTTGCGCATGTCGGCGACAAGAACTGGACCTGCCATGTGCTACGCACCGATCGCTTCGGTCGCTCGGTCGCCAAATGCGAGGTGGATGGCGAGGACATCGGCCAATGGATGGTGAAGAGCGGCTGGGCGCTCTCCTATGTGCGCTTCTCGCATGCCTATGATGCCGACGAGAAAGCCGCACGTGAAGCCAAGGCCGGACTTTGGGCCGGTGCATTCTTTGCGCCCTGGGACTGGCGCGTGCGCAACAAGAAAACCACCATTCTTGGCTCGATCAAGCCTCCGGAGGACGCCTTGCCGATCTTGCTGGCCTCGGCATCCGGTCATGTGGCGCCGTCTCCGACCTGCCGGATCAAGGGCAACGTCAACCGGGCGGGCGTCTGCATCTATCACACGCCCGAAAGCCGCTGGTATGCCAAGATCAGCATGCGGATCAGCAAGGGAACACGCTGGTTTTGCTCTAAAGAAGAGGCCGAAGCCGCCGGCTGCCGCGAGACCCGACGATGACATGGCGGCGCTGACGTGGCAGGTTCCCCGCTCAGATTCGATCGAGCGGAACCTTGGCTGACCTGCAGACGGATGCCATTGCGCAAAAACAACGCCGCAGCCGGACATTCCGGGCTGCGCGACTGACGCTGCTTGCCTTGGTCATCTATGGCGGCATCGCCTATCTCTTGCTCCCCGAACTCTGGACCCATTACGAGCACCAGAAGAGCCTTGCCGGCTTGCCGATGACGACGATGACCGCGCAAGGTATTCCCGGCGATCCCATCAATGTCGGCCTGATCGGTGACACGAAGGACGTGCTGTGCGCGATGCATGCTGCCGGCTGGTATCCCGCCGATCCCGTAACGTTACGCTCGTCCCTGGAGATTGTCGGCAGCGTCTTGCTCGACCGCCCCTATCGCGAGGCGCCGGTGAGCCCGTTGGTCTATCTTGGCCGCCGCGAAGATCTCGCTTTCGAGAAGCCTGTCGGCAACAGCGCTGATCATCGCCACCATATCCGACTCTGGAAGGTCCTCGACAAGGGACAGGAAGATCGCCCGGTCTGGCTTGGCGATGCGACTTTCGATCGCAGCGTCGGGATCAGCAAATACACCGGCGCGATCACGCATCACATCGCTGCCGATATCGACGCGGAGCGCGCAGCGCTCGCGGGCGACCTCGAACAGGCCGGCATGGTCGAGGCCAAATATCAGGTCACCGGAACAGGCCCGACCGTCGCCGGTCACAATGGCGGCGGCGACCTGTACTACACTGACGGCGAAGTCTGGATCCTGCGGCTGGTGGTGGCCTGCGCCAAACACGACGGCCCTTCCGAGACGATCCCGAGCCCGGCGGCGACCGAGATCAAGGACCAGATCTTCCAGGCCATCGCGAATGTGATCGGGCGTGATGCGCTGACTCACTAGGCAGTCAAATTCAGACCATCTCACACGCGCTTTGATTTCGCGCTGCGCCATGGCACCATGGCCGAAAATACCAACAAGGATTGAAAATGGTCGTTCGTGCAGGTCGTGAATTTCTCGCCATCCCCGGCCCCACCACGATGCCAGAGGAAGTATTGCGGGCGATGCATCGTCCGCCGCTGGATATCTACTCCAAGGAAATGGTGCAGCTCACATTCGGGCTGCTGCGCGATATCGGCACGTTGTTCGCCACCAAGAGCAACACCTATATGTATATCGCCAACGGCCATGGTGCCTGGGAAGCGACGCTTACCAATGTGCTGTCGCGCGGCGACAAGATCCTGGTGCTGGAAAGCGGGCGTTTCGCGGTCGGCTGGGGCCATGCTGCGGGGGCCATGGGCGTCGACGTGCAGAGCCTGAAGGGTGACTGGAATCGCGCCATTCGTCCTGCCGAGGTTGAAGCAGCGTTGCGACAGGACACCAGGCACGAGATCAAGGCTGTGCTCGCGGTGCAGATCGATACGGCATCGGGCGCGTTCAACGACATTGAAGCCATCGGCAAGGCGATCAAGGCGGCCGGCCATCCCGCATTATTCATGGTCGACACCGTCGCATCGCTCGGCTGCATGCCGTTCGAGATGGATGCATGGGGTATCGATGTCGCCATGTCCGGCTCGCAGAAAGGCCTGATGACACCCCCTGGCCTCGGCTATGTCGCCGCGAATGATCGCGCGCGCGAGATTCACAAGACTGCCAATCTGCGCACGCCCTATTGGGACTGGACCGAGCGCGACGGCGACGAGCACTACCGGAAACATTCGGGCACCGCGCCGGTGCATCTGATGTTCGCGCAGCGTCAGGCCATCGACATGCTGTTCGACGAGAAGCTGGTCAACGTGTTCCAGCGCCATCGATTGCTGGCGGAAGCCGTTCGCCGGGCCGTTGCCGTATGGGCCGATGGCGGCGTGCTGAGCTTCAACATCATCGAGCCGAAAGAACGCGGCAACACGGTCACGACGGTGCGGATGGACAACCCGACGCCGCTGCTCGATTATTGCCGCGACAAATGCGGCGTCATTCTTGGCGTCGGCATCGGCGACCTGCACGGCAAGGCATTCCGCATCGCCCATATGGGCCATGTCAACGCGCCCATGATTCTCGGAACACTCGGCGTGATCGAGATGGGACTGCAGGCGCTCGGCATTCCGCACGGCAAGGGCGGTGTCACGGCGGCGGTCAACTTTCTCGGCGAGAACGTCGCGCCCTGACGCTAGCTCTCGACCTCGCTGTGCTCGCGGCGGGTTTCCGGCATCACCAGCCAGATCAGCAAGAGGCCCAGCCCGGCGACGCAGGCCAGCCCGATAAAGGCGACTGGCGCGCCGAGCTTGTCGGCCACATAGCCGGCGGTCACCGTGCTGAGCGACGCGCCGATGCCTGTCGCGGTGCCGACAATGCCCTGTGCAAGGCTGAAGCGCCCGCTGCCGAAGGCGATGTCGGCGACGATCAGCGGGATCATCACGCTGAACACGGCAGCAGTGACGCCGTCGAAAACCTGCACCGCGACCAGTGCAAACGGGTCGGTGACCACAGCGAACAGCAATCCGCGGATCGCCAGTGATGCAAAGGCGATCAGCAAGAGAGGCCGACGGCCCCACTGCTGCGCCTTGCGGCCGACCGTCGGCGAGGTCGCCGCGACGATGGCCTGCGGGACCACGATGCAGAAGGCGATCAGCGCCGGTGCCCAATCGGCCGAGCGCGTGGTAACGACACCAGCCATCAACGGCAGCATCGCTGCATTGGCAAACTGCAGCAGCAGCACCGCGCAGCCGAAAATCAAAAGCGGCTTCTGTCGCATCAGATCACGAAAACGGATCGGCCTATTGCTCTCGGCCTCTTTGGTGCTGGCACCATGGGCCTGCGCAGAATTGATCTCCTGAGGTCGAATCCGCGACAGCGCGTAAAGTACCGGCAGCGCCAGCAGGAACGTGACGATGAACACCGAGCGGCTTGACAGCAGATAGCCGCAAGTGCCCATGACGGCAGCGGCGACGCCATTGCCGAGCGAGGCGAAGCGCGCATTGCGGCCAAGGCGCTCGCCGATCCGCATCGGACCGACCAGCCCGAGGCTGATAGCGGCGATGGCAGGGCCAAGCACACAGCTCGCCATCGCATGCAACGTCGCCGCGGTGACGACGATGGGGAAGATCGGCAGCACCGCATAGGCCAGTGCACAGCAGGCGATGGTCGCAACAGCCGCCCCGGCCACCAGCCGTGTCGAGCGCGCGGCATCGATGATGGCGCCGCCCGGGATCTGGCCGAGCAGCGCGACGATGCCCCCGATCGACAACACAAAGCCGATCTCTACCTGCGTCCATTTCTGGGTCGTGAGATAGACCGCAACAAACGGGCCGAATCCGGTCTGTACATCGGCGAGGAAGAAGATGAACCAGTCGAGCCCGCGCAGGCTCTGCTTCGACGGCTCCGGACTGCGCCGTGGCTCTTGCGGATTCGACTCGGACTCCGGCGCAATCCCTGGCGCGCAAGCGACCTCGGGCACCGCCGCGACACCATCGCGGCGGGAGAGATCAGCTGCACGTGTGGTCGCATGAACCGCCAATTAACGCTCCTGCATGGTGAGAGGCGGAAACCTCAACGGCGTCAGCGTGCCGGATGCGCCGAGCACGACAATCGGCTGATCGTCCTTGTATTCCGGCGCGGCACGCACCTGCTCGCGCGTAAGATCGAGCGTGATGCTGGCGGTCTTGTCGGCCACGTTCCAGAAATGTAGCGCACCCCAATCGACCACGATCTTGCGCGAGCCAACCCCGAGGAAGCCGCCGAAGTCGATGACCGCACCGCGCACCTGTCCCGCGCGATCGACGATCACGTCGGCGATGCGTCCCATATTCTCGCTTGCGGGACTGCGCACATCACGGCCGAGAATGCCTTTGGCATCGAAGGCATCGATCACCGTCACCGATGGTGGCTTGGCGACAGTCGCGGGAGGCGCAGGCACGGCTGCGTCAGGTTTTGACGCCGTCTGCGGGGCGACCGACGATGGCTGTTTCTCGGGCGCGGATACGACCGGCGGCGTTGCCGGCTGCACGGCAGCCGCATCAGGTGCGGGCGACGGCACTGACGATTGCGATTCAGGAGTGGATTTCTCCGATGCCGCGGGTGGAAGCGCAGGCGCATCCGCCGCCTGGCACACGGCCCCAACGTTCAACGCCAACGACATAGCCAATCCGGCAATGATCCGATTTGCAGGCATGGGAAGTCCCTTACTCACATGTATCGCCGATGGCGCGAACCCCAGCGCCAGGCGACGCGTCAATGCGTCAGCACGATCGACACCTGGATCTGACCGCGGGTCCGCAGCACTTCCAGCGACACATCGTTGTCGTGTTTGCGCAGGCAAAGATCGACGCTGGATTCGCCGAGCCGGAGATCACGTAGAATGACGTACTGCAGAAAAGCAGGCAGCCGCGGATTGCGGAAGCGAATCTCGCCGCGCGCGACGTCGAATTCGATTCCAAGCGCCGCTTCGAGCAGTGTGAACGGCGTCGCACTGGCCCAGGCCTGCGGCGCGCAGGCCACCGGATACAAGGTCGGGCCACGGCGTTTTTCGCGCTGGAAGCCGCAGAACAATTCCGGCAGTCGTCGCAGGTCCATATAGGCCGCGGTGTCGAACAGGCCCTTGAAGACGGTCTCCACCGAATGCTTGAGGCCATAGCGCGCCAGGCCGAGTGCGATCAGCGCGTTGTCGTGCGGCCAGATCGAGCCGTCATGATAGGACATCGGATTGTAGCGCGCCTCGCCGCGCGCAATGGTGCGAATGCCCCAGCCGGTGAAGAAATGCGGACCCATCATGTCGGCAGCGACCATGCGCGCACGATCCTCACGGACGATGCCTGTGAACAGCAACTGGCCCGCATTGGAAGCACGAACCGCGCAAGGCAGCTTCGCGCCGTCGAGCGCAAGCGCGTAGGTGCCGAGTTCCTCGCACCAGAAGGCCTCCTCGAACCGCGCAGCAAGTTGCCCGGCTTCGGCTTCGAGCTGCCGAGCCTTGTCAGGCAGGTTCATGCGCAATGCGAGACGCGACGCCAGATTCTTGGCGGCGAAGACATAGCCCTGCACCTCAGCCAGCGCGATATTGCCCTCGGCCAGCCTTCCATCGGAATGAAAGATCGCGTCATACGAATCCTTCCAGCCCTGGTTCTGAAGTCCCTGCTCGGTAGCCCGCTGATATTCGACGAAGCCATCCTTGTCGGGGTCACCGGGACCATCGATCCATGCGAGAGCCGCCTCAACAGACGGCCATAGTTCGCGCAGGGTCTCATCATCGCCGGTGCGCTCGACATACATCCCTGCGAGCATCACAAAGAGCGGCGTTGAGTCGACGCTGCCGTAATATTGCGCGAACGGAACTTCACGCAAGGCGGCCATTTCACCGCCGCGCATTTCATGCAGGATCTTGCCGGGCTGGGCATCTGCCAGCGGATCGATCGACTTCGCCTGAAACGCTGCGAGCCGTTTCAGCACGCCGCGCGCCACGCGCGGGTCGATCCACAGCAACTGCAGCGCCGTAATCAGGCCATCGCGGCCGAATGTGGTCGAATACCAGGGAATGCCGGCATAGGGATATCGGCCCTGCGGCGTATTCGTCATCAGGATATTGAGATCCGCCATCGCCTGGCAGATCACCTCGTTGAAAATATCATTCGAGCTCTCGATCGTCGCCGCACCTTTGCTGAAATTGCGCATTTCGCGACGATGGGCGAGCAGTCCGCGGAAAAACGGCACAGGCTTGTGGCCGATTTCGGCATTGCAGCTGACTGCCACGAACAGTGACGTCGTTTTCTGCGGCTTCAGCTCGAAGTGATAGGTCGCGGTATTGGCGGCCAGCCGCGTCGGACGCGGATCAAAATGAACCATCGTGCTGAGAGGCTTACCGTCGAGTCCGGTATATTCCAGCGCCACGTCGCTCGGACCGACCAGGCGACTGGTAGCAATGCCGCGATGCTTGCGCCTTTCGCCGCGTACCTCGAACAGGTCGGCGAAGTCATTGTCGAACGACAGCGTCAAATCGAAGCTGGCGCTGTGTTCGCCGTGATTCTGCAGGCCGATGCGCTGGTAGGCGGCGCCGCGCCACAAGAAGAAGGTGCGCACAATGTGCAGCATATCCTTCTGCAACACGATGCGGCCATTGCGATAGATGTCGGGATTGGTCAGATCGACCGTGAGCGATGAATTGTCGTCGCGCAGATTGGAGCCGAGCAACAGCGGCTGAACGTCGTTCAGTGCCAGTTCCAGCCGCGCGAGATAACGCGTATCGGCGTTGAACAGACCATCCGGCCCGCCCGCGGACGCGCCGATATCACCATGGCTGTCGAGCACCACGAACGTATCGTCATGCTTGAGCGCTCGCCGCGGGCGCGACGCAGGACCCGTCATCGGAATATAGAACGGCGATTCGACTGCCTTCTGGTCAGCGATGGCGTTCAACGTGGCAGCAGCGGCTTCAACAGGCATGAAAGACCTCGGCCGGTTGTGGGGTCAGGGCAGGCACGGAGACAGACGCTGCGCTCGCACAGAATAACTGAGTCGTCAGGCGGCATGCTGCGCAAGACGGCTCATCTCCTGAGTCACCAGTTCCCGATATGGCCCGTGGGACTGCATCAGATGGTCCGGCTTGCCATCTTCGATGATCTTACCGCTCTGCAGCATCACCACACGATCGAAATTACGCAGCGTCGCGAGGCGATGCGCAATCGCGATCACCGTGCGACCGCGCATCAGACGCGCCAGTGCTTCACGGATCGCCTCCTCCGATTCGCTGTCGAGGGCAGCCGTCGCCTCATCCAGCAGCAGAATGGGTGCGTCCTTCAGGAAGGCGCGTGCAATGGCGATGCGCTGGCGCTGCCCGCCGGACAGCTTGACGCCGCGGTCCCCTACCATGGTGTGAAGACCTTCCGGCAATGTCTCGACAAAATCGCAACGCGCCGAAATGGCTGCACGCAGTACCTCCTCATCCGTCGCCTCGGGGCGTCCATACCGGATGTTCTCCATGATGGACCGATGGAACAGCGAGATGTCCTGCGGCACCACGGAGATCGCATGACGCAGGCTGTGCTGGGTCACGCGTGAAATATCCTGGCCATCGATGGTGATGCTGCCCTCCTGCACGTCGTAGAAACGCTGCAACAGCACGAACAGGCTGGACTTTCCCCCACCAGACTGGCCGACGAGGCCAACGCGTTGCCCGGCATTGAGCCGCAAGGTGAACTTGTCGAACACCTGCAAGCCACCGGGATACCGGAACGAGATATTGTTGAAGGCGATCGCTGCACCTGATTTGACCAGGGGCTCGGCCTCTGGATGATCACTGAGCTCGTGGGGCACCAGCAATGTGGACAGCGCTTCGGACAGACGCGCAACATGTTGGGTGACGTCCACCAGAGCCACCGCAAGATCTCGCGTCGCGTGCAGGATCGAGAGACCGAGCGTACAGATCAGAACGACATCGCCGGTGCTGGCGGCGCCGCGTTGCCAGAGCATGATCGCCCAGGCGAGCAGCCCGATCGTCAGCGCCACCGTGATGGCCGCATGCGTCAGGCGCAGACGCTCGAGATAGCGCAGGCTGCGACCACGGGCATTCAGCTCGCGATCCACCGTTTCATCGAAGCGGTCATGCTCGAAGCTCAATCCGCAGAAAGCGCGGACGAGCGGCATGTTGTTTATCACATCCACCATCTCGCCATCGACCGCCGCGGCCTTGTCGGCAAAATCGTCATGCAGCGCCTTTCCGGCGGCAGCCATTTTGAACATCATGACAACCACAGCGCCGGCCACGACGGTCAAGCCCGCTGCCATCGGCAGACTAACGGTGCCGATCAGCATGATCGCGGCGAATGTCGCCGCACAGGGCGGCAAGACGTTCCAGACAAACATGTTTTCAACCGTGAAGACGGCGTTGGACGTCGCCGTGATGCGGCTGGTCAGCATCCCCGGCAGCCGATCCGAGAAGTAGCTCGGTGCGTGTCCGGTCAGATGGCGAAACATATCGCGTCTGAGATCGCCGGTGACGCCAACGAATGTGTAGCTCGCCGTCCAGCTCGCCACGCGCCACAGGAACATATCGGCTGTGATCAGCGCGATGAGCACGGCGAACGCGGCCCAGACGCTTTTACCGCTGCCCGACGGCCCCGCTGACAGGCCATCGACTAAAAATTTAATCCCGTATTGCGTGCCTACCGAGCAGGCGACCGCTGCAAGCACGGAGAGCAGGATGATCGTGTGCGATGCAGAACGCATCCTGATGTAGCGCATCACAAAGGCGAAAGGGCGATACGCATATCCCGAAAGACTGTCCATGTATTTTTAAAACCCGTTGAACGAGAACAAGAATCGTGACGGACAGCGTCCCCGCCTACTGATGAAGATGATGCCGTCCCGAATTTCCCACGCTCTCGCCATCTCTGCGCAACATTCCGGCAGCATCAACATTCCCGAAAGCGTGGTTGAACGTGATGGCATCAGCAAGACCACAGTGTGGACGAACTACGCAGATCGCATAGGAACTTCGCAGATGCGAGAACGTTCCAGCTTCGGGCACATCGCTACCGAACGTCATCGTTGAAGTTGTTCATCACCTCCAACATGGGAGATATGTAAATGCGCATCGCGCAAGTTGCTCCGCTGACAGAAGCCGTTCCACCGAAACTCTATGGCGGCACGGAACGGGTCGTGCATTGGTTGACCGAAGAGCTGGTGGCACAGGGGCATGATGTTACGCTGTTCGCCAGCGGCGACTCTCAAACGTCAGGCAAGCTCGATGCGGGCTGGCCGAGGGCGCTGCGGCTGGACGGCTCTGTCCGCGATCCCAACGCACTCCATATGGAAATGCTCGAGCGCGTAAGGCGAAAATGTGACGACGACGAATTCGACGTTCTGCATTTCCATCTCGACTACTATCCGTTCTCACTGTTCTCCCGCCAACCCACGCCGTTTCTCACGACGCTGCACGGCCGTCTGGATTTGCCGGAACATCAGCCTACCTTCACGACCTTTTCCAAGATTCCCGTAGTTTCGATTTCGAATGCGCAGCGGCGGCCGGTGCCGCAGGCGAATTTCGTGCGCACGATCTATCACGGTCTTCCCGAGAAACTGCTGACACCGCAGCCGATCACCCCTGGCTACCTCGCCGTGCTCGGACGTATCGCGCCGGAGAAGGGCGTCGACCGCGCCATCAAGATCGCCATCCGCGCGGGCATCCCCTTAAAAATCGCGGCCAAGATCGACCGCGCGGATGAGGACTATTACGAGCAGGTCGTCCGCCCGCTGATGGATCATCCGCTGGTCGAATATATCGGCGAGATCAGCGACCGGGAGAAGCCGGAATTCCTCAGCGGTGCCTATGGCCTGTTGCTGCCGATCGACTGGCCCGAACCGTTTGGCCTGGTGATGATCGAAGCGATGGCCTGCGGCACGCCGGTCATCGCCTATAACCGCGGCTCGGTGCCGGAGATCATCGACGAGGCTCTCACCGGCTTTATCGTCGAGGACGAGACCAGCGCAGTTGCTGCGGTGGGTCGTCTCGCCGGCATGGACCGTACGGCGATCCGGAAGCAGTTCGAAACCCGCTTCACCGCCCGGCGTATGGCCCTCGATTATGTAGCCACCTATCGCAGCATGATGGAGCATAAGGCACCGCTGCGCCTGGTCAGCAGTGCAGAGTAATCTGAAGCGTATATCGTATATGACGGCATCAAGGGGTGGCCCGCCGGGCCACCCCTTTCCATTGTGGCCTGTTGCGAGATCATTGACCCGCTGTACAGCCCGCGTGGCATTTGCGAGATAGATAGTGGTAATCCGGTCACGGCAGGTGCCGGGATCGATCGTCCGCACATGTTCTCGCATTCCGACAGGGCATCATGACCGCCGTTTCCCGCTTTGAAATCATCCTGCTGCTGATGGCCGTCATCGTGTTGCTCGACATGCTCGCGCGGCGGTTTCAGCTTCCGCGCGCCGCTGCCCTGATCCTCGGCGGGATCGGCTTCGCGATGATCCCCGGCACCCCCGATGTCGAAATTGACCCTGAACTGGTGCTCGTGCTGTTTCTGCCGCCGCTACTGATGTCGAGCGCCTGGTTCACCTCCTGGCGCGATTTTCGCGCCGATTTGCGCATTATCCTGCAGCTCGCCGTCGGCGCCGTCTTCTTCACCACCCTAGTGGTCGGCGTGGTCGCACATTGGGTGATGCCATCCCTGCCGTGGGCCGCCTGTTTTGCGCTCGGCGCCATCGTCTCACCGCCGGATTCGGTGGCGGCCAAGGCCGTGCTGCAGAGCGTACCGCTCCCACCGCGCATTATCGTGCTGCTGGAGGGCGAGAGCCTCGTCAACGATGCATCGGGCCTGGTGCTGCTGCGCTTCGCCATCGCGGCGGCGCTAACCGGCTCGTTCAGCGCCGCCGCGGCCACCGTGAGCTTCTTCTCGGTCGCGATCGGCGGCCTGCTCGTCGGCATCGTATTCGCTTTCGCCGCGATTCTGGTGATCAGGCGCATCAAGGAAATCGACCTGACCATCGCCTGGACTTTCCTGGTCGCCTGGATCTCCTATATCGCCGCGGAAAAGCTCCATGTCTCCGGAGTCCTGTCCACCGTCGCCTGCGGCATGATCCTCGGATGGAAGCAGCACGAGTTCTTCGGCGCTGCGACGCGCACCCGCGCCACCGCCGCTTGGAGCGTCGTCGTTTTCGTCCTGGAATCTCTGGTGTTCATCCTGATTGGCCTGTCGCTGCGCGGCGTGCTGTATCGGCTCGGCGGCTATGACGCGCTGGTGGCGCTGTTGCCGGCGACAGGGGCAATCATCGCCGCGGTAATCCTGGCCCGCTTCGCCTGGATGTTTCCCGGCACCTATCTGCCGCGCATGCTGATGCCGAAGCTGCGCGCCCGCGATCCCTCTCCACCATGGTCGGTGCCATTCATCATGAGCTGGGCCGGACTGCGCGGCGTGGTCAGTCTCGCCGCCGCGCTGTCACTGCCGGAAGGATTTCCGGGGCGTGACGTCATCCTGGCGATCACCTTCGCGGTGATTCTGGTGACGGTCCTTGTCCAGGGCTCGACTCTGGCACCGATCGTGCGCCGCCTCGTGAAAACCGGCGGCACCCATACTCCGCATCACTCCAAACTCAGCGAGGCGCAGGCGCGCGCGCGAGTTGCAACCGCGCAATTTTCTGCTGTCGAGAAGGCGTCACGCAATGATGACGGCACGCATCGCCATCCGCGCCTGTTCGAGCAATATACCTATCGCAAGGGCGCCGCGGCGCGCTATGCCGAAGAGGCTGAAACGCTCTCGTCGCAGCGCATCGATCACTTCAAGACGGTGCTTGCCGCCATCGAAGCCGGCCGTGCAGAGCTCCTGAAGATGCATCGCGCCGGCGAAATCCACGACAGCGTGCTGCATTCGATCGAGGAAGGCCTCGATCTCGAAGAAGTCAACGCAAGACGTTTCCTCTAAAGCCACGTTTCCTCCAAAGCCATTCGCTGTCGAGACTTCCCAGCGGCCATCACAGGCTCTAACCTTCATGGTCAAGCGCCGAACAAGGCGCGGCATCCGGGAGAAAACATCATGAGACTTCAAGGCCTGTCTACCATCGTCACCGGCGGCGCATCGGGCTTCGGCGCCGAGATCGCGCGCTCTTACGCCCGCGAAGGCGCCAAGGTTGTCATTCTCGATCTGAATGCCGAAGGCGCGAAGAAGGTCGCAGCCGAAATCGGCGATAGCGCGATCGCCTTCGGCGGAAGCGTCACCCGCAAGGCCGATATCGATGCGTCGGTGAAGCTCGCGGTCGAGAAGTTCGGGAAACTGGACGTCGTCGTCAACAATGCCGGTTGGACCTTCCGCAACAAGCCCTTGCTCGAAGTCACCGAAGAGGAATTCGACAAGGCGTTCGACATCAATGTGAAGTCGATCTTCCTGATGACCAATGCCTGTGTGCCGGTGATGAAGAAGCAGAAGAGCGGTCGCATCATCAATATCGGCTCGACAGCCGGTGTCCGGCCACGCCCGGGCCTGACCTGGTACAACGCCACCAAAGGCGCGGTGAACCTGATGTCGAAATCGATGGCCGTGGAACTGGCGCCCGATGGCATCCGCGTCAATTGCATCGCGCCAGTGATGGGCGAGACCGGCCTGCTGGAATCCTTCATGGGCGTGCCGGATACGCCGGAGAACCGGGCCAAATTTATCGGCACGATTCCGCTCGGCCGCATGTCGCGCCCCTCGGATATCGCCAATGCCTGCGTGTATCTGGCGGGCGAGGAATCCGAGTTCCTCACCGGCGTGATCCTCCCGGTCGATGGCGGGCGGACGATCTAGAACGAGGAAATTCGTAAACCATCGAATCCAGTCAGATTCGATTTACCACGCGCGTTAAGCAGTTCACCGGCCATTCATGCGATGGTCACGCCATGATCGGGGGATGAACCTCGGCAGGGAAGGCGTCAGGGTCAGGCCGGTCAACGGTCTGGCCCTCCTCTTCGGGGAAATCATGGCACAAAAGAAGAAACCGGCTCCACGCAAGAAAACTGCCGCGCCCGATGTGGCTCACCCCGCTTCCGCAGTCGTGACAATGGCAGCCCGTAACCTGATCAATATGGCGATCGTGTCCGCATCCTGCGCAACCACTTTGCTGACGCTGATGGCCGTGCTCAAGTTCCAGACCGCCTGAGCGGCGATCACTTCATCTCGTTGAGCAGCGTCGGGATCAGTTCCGACACGGTCGGATGGATCGGCACTGCCCATTGCAACTGGGTGTAATCGGCGCCGGCATTCATGATGTCGAGAATGCCGTGGATCGCCTCGTCGCCTCCGGTGCCAAGGATCGCAGCTCCCAGAATCTTGTTCGTTTCAGCATCGACCACAACCTGCATCATGCCCGCGGTTTCGCCCTTCTCGACCGCACGCCCGACATGCGTCATCGGCCGGTTGCCGATCAGCAATTTCTTTCCTGTGGCCTTTGCCTGCGTCAGCGTCATCCCGACGCGGCCAAGTGGCGGATCGATGAACAGCGCATAGCCGGGAAGGCGATCGCTGACGCGGCGGCTTGCGCCATCGAGCAGGTTGGCGGCAATGATCTCAAAGTCGTTGTAAGCCGTATGCGTGAAAGCTCCGCGACCGTTGCAATCGCCCATCGCAAAAATGCCGGGTACATTGGTGGCGAGACTGTCATCCACCTTGATGTAGCCGCGGGCATCCACGGCGACGCCGGCCTTGTCGAGACCGAGATCGTCAGTATTCGGACGACGTCCCACCGCGAGCAGAACATCACTGCCGATGATCTCCGGCGCGCCTTCGGTGCAGTCGACACCGACAGCCACACCGTCCGGATGCGGCCTGAAGGTGATGCATTCGGCACTGGTTCGGATATGGATGCCTTCGGCGAGCAGGATATCGCGGATCGCTTCCGAGATTTCTGCGTCCTCGCGCGAAACGAGATACTTTCCCTTCTCCACCACCGTCACTTCGGCGCCAAAGCGCCGGTACATCTGCGCGAATTCCAGGCCGATATAGCTGCCGCCGATCACCACCAGATGCTTCGGTACCCGATCGAGCTGCAGGATGCCTGTATTGGTCAGATAGGTGACGTCGTTGATCCCCGGCATGTCAGGCACAATGGCGCGTCCGCCGACATTCAGGAAAATCTTCGGCGCGGTCAGTAATTCGTCGCCCACGCGGATCGTATCCGCGGACTCGAAGCGTGCATGGCCGTTGATGACCGTGCATCTATCCATGCCGCGCAGCCAGCTTTCGACGCCATTGCGCGAGTCGTGGATCACCTTGTCGGCGCGCGCCTTTACACGGGCCATATCGATCCGAACAGGGGAATCGATCATGACGCCATACTCGGCACCGCGACGCGCGAGATGCGCTGCATAGGCGCTGGCCACCAGCGTCTTGGTCGGCTTGCAGCCTGTATTGACGCAGGTGCCGCCAAACAGATGGCGCTCGATGAGCGCGACCGACATGCCGGCGGATGTGAGCCGACCGGCGAGAGAAGGCCCGGCCTGCCCCGCCCCGATGATGATGGCGTCGAAGCGCATGATTTCAGCTCCCAACCGGCACAGCCAATGCTGCGCCGTGACGAGAGACTATCGTTGGAAACGGCATCGGCCAACGGATGGCCGATGCTCCAACGCCGAAAATTCCCGAACCGCTTAGCGCTTGCCTGCAACCGCAGGGGCACGCCAACGCGCCCAGAGCCGCTCGAACAAGGGCAGAAGCCCCCGCGGGGTGACCAGAATGACGGAGATCACGACGATACCGTAGATGAAATAATGCAGGCCGGGCAGCGTGCTGCCGAGCTTGCCGCGCAGGATTTCGCCGAGTGGCACCAGCAGCAGCGCGCCCAGCGCCGGGCCATAGGCACGGCCGAGCCCGCCGACCGTAGCGAACAGCACGATCTCGATGGTGATGACGGGCGAGATCAAGAGGTAAGGATCGGCAAAAGTGAGATAACGCACATAGGCAGTGCCGACGACGGAGGCGAGCATTGCCGAAATCACCATGGCGGTGATCTTGTAGCGCAGGATGTTGACACCGATGGCCTGCGCCGCCTTCTCGTTGTCGCGGATGGTGCGCAGATAATAGCCGAGCGGGGAATTGAGGATCGCGACATTGACCAGCACGCAAATCGCAGCCAGCCCCAGCATCATCCAGAACGCGCCGTGACCGCCGCCGAACTGGAACGCCAGGAAATTACCCGTGTCCTTCGGCAACAACAGCCCGGACGCGCCGCCGAGGAAGTCCCAGCCCTCGACCACGATGCTGCCCATTTCGGCGAAAGCCAGCGTGATCAGCACGAAAGAGAGATGGCCGAGCTGAAAGCGGAAATCGATCCAGGCGATGATGGCGCCGAGGATACCGGAAATCACCGCTGAGATGACGAGACCGAGCCACATATTGATGCCGAGCTTGAGCAGAAGTGCGGCCGAGAACATCGAACCGATACCGATGAACAGGCTGTGCGCCAGCGAGATCTGCCCGGCCATGCCGCCGACGATGTTCCATGATGAGGCCAGCGCCACATAGACCAGCGCCAGCGTGAGAATGTGGACGTAATAGCTCGACAGCAGGAAGGGCATGATGGCGGCGATGGCCAGTGCGCCCCACCAGATCGGCGACGCCAATGTCTTGTAGAATTCCTCTCTCATCGTGCCGAGCTCCAGGTCAGGCCCTTCGGGAGAAACAGCATGATCGCCACGAAGATAATGTATGGCAGCAACAACCCGATCGGGCCGTCGAGATAGATCGTGCCGAAGGCTTCGGCGATGCCGATGATCAGGCCGCCGAGCATGATGCCGACGAAATTGGTCATTCCGCCGAGCACGACGACCAAGAGCGTGATCACCGTGTAGCGCAGGCCCTGGGTCGGCTGGATCGGCGTGCCGGGCAGCAGCAGGGCCGCGGCCAGCGCGAGAATGCCGATGCCGAGCGCGAAAGTCAGCACCTGGACGCGGCCGACATTGATGCCCATCAGCGCCGCGGCATGGGCATTCTGATGCACGGCGCGGATAGAGCGGCCGAAATCGGTCGAGCGCAGCATGATGTAGAGGCCGATGGCCAGCGCGAAGGACACGACGAAGGCGACGATATGCGGCACCCGCAGCACCACGTCGCCGAGAATGATCAGCTTGGATTCGACGAAGGACGGCGTGCGGGCGGGCTCGCCGCCGAACACCATCAGGATGCCGTTCTGCAGCACAAGGCTGAGACCCAGCGTAAGCTGCACCACCATCAGGAACTGATGCCCGACCATCGGCCTGATCAGGAAGATGTAGACCAGCGCGCCGATGGCAGTCATCAGCGGCACGGTGATGATGATGGACACATAGGGATCCATGGCGAAGGCGGAATACAGCGCGAGGCACATGAACATGCCGAGCGAGATGAAATCGCCATGCGAGAAGTTGACGACGCCCGAGACGCCGTAGACGAGCCCCATGCCCAGTGCCAGCAAGCCATAGGTGGCGCCGATCAGAAGGCCTTGGGCGAGAGCCTGATAAAGTTCGGTCACATCACTCTCCGATCACAGACCAAGATAGGCGCTGCGGGTGCGCGGATCGTTCTTCACGGTCTCCGCATCGCCTTCGACCGCCACCTGCCCGCGCTCCAGCACGTAGCAGCGCCTGGCGTGGCGCAGCGTCAAATTCAGATTCTGCTCCACCAGCAGGATCGTCAGCCCATCCGCATGCAATTTGTCGATAATCTCGAAAATGTACTGCACGAACAGCGGCGACAGACCGAGCGAGGGTTCATCGAGCATCAACAACTTGGCTTCCGCCATGAGCCCGCGGCCGATCGCCAGCATCTGCTGCTCACCGCCTGACAGTGACCCGGCGTTCTGGGTCAGCCGCTCGCCGAGTCGCGGGAACAGCGCAATGACTTTCTCCATCTGCTGCGGACGATGCTTGCGCGCATGCGCGTTGATGCCGCCGAGCAGAAGGTTCTCACGGATACTCATTTCCGGAAATACCAGGCGGCCTTCCGGCACCTGCACGATGCCGAGCTCGACACGCGCCTGCGGCGTCAACTTGCTGATGTCTTCGCCGAGAAACAGAATGCGCCCGGAGAGCGGCTTGACCATACCGGACAGCGCATTGATCAGCGTGGTCTTACCGGCATTGTTGGCGCCGAGCAGACCGACGATCTCACCAGCAGTGATTTTGGCATTGATGTCGCGCAGCACCGGCACGCCGCCATAGCCTGCGACGAGATTATCGATCTCAAGCATCGAGATGATCTCCGAAATAGGCATCGACGACGCGCTGATCCTTGAGTATCTCGGCAGGCGTGCCTTGCGCGATCTTCTCGCCGAAATTGATCACAACCATGCGCTGCGCGAGTCGCATGATCACCGGCATCACATGCTCGACCATCACAACAGTGACGCCCTGCTTGTTGAGCTCCTCGATGATCGCGATCGGCGCCGCGGTCTCGGCCATGGTCAGGCCGGCCATCACTTCGTCGAGCAGGATGCAGCGCGGATCGGTGGCGATGCACTTCGCCAGTTCCAGCAGCTTCTTGTCCTGCAGCGATAATGTCGCTGGCGTCTTGTGCTCCTTGCCGCCGAGGCCGACGCGCAGCAGCGCCTGCGCCGCATAATCGATGGCTTCACGCATCGGCCGGCGCGTCAATGCAGCGGTCGTGACGACGTCGAGCGCCGTCATGTCGGCAAAGGACTGGACGATCTGGAAGGAGCGCATCAATCCGCGGCGCACCAGCCGATCCGGCGACACCCCGATAATGCTTTCGCCGTCATAAACGACATCGCCCGCGCTCGGTGGAATGAAGCCGGAGATCACTCCGAACAGCGTGGTCTTGCCGGCGCCGTTCGGGCCGATGATGCCGAGAATTTCGCCCTTCTCGACGTCGAAGCTCACCGCGTTCAGCGCAACCAGGCCGCCGAACCGCCTGGTGATATTGGAGACTTCCAGAAATGCCACAGTCGTCCACTCTCTAAGTTGCGCTCGGTCTTACTACAACGCCGATCAAGCTTTCGGCCGCGGCGGAACCTGGGCGAATTCCTTCGGGAATACGACCTGCTGATCCTGCTCCGGTGTCCACTGGATGAACATCGCCGAACCATCCTTGAGCAGGCGATCTTCCGCGAATTGCAGGCCCTTCGGCTTGGCAATGTAGAGATTCGGATCGCCCGCCGGAATGTTGACGTTCTTCAGCGCCTCGAGCAGTGCATCGCTCTGCAGCGACTTGGCATTTTCAAGCACCTGCTGCAGCACGCGCGCGGCTTGCGCATATTGCACGGCGCCCTGACCGATTTTTTCGAGCTTGGCCACATCGCGCAATTCTGTGACGATCTTCTGCATCGACTCGATCTTGGCCCCGGCACTGAATCCGGTCATGCCGAACAGGTTCTTCGTCAGCACGGCCTTGCCGATCTCGGGGCCGAGGTCCTTCCAGAGCGACAGATCCGAATAGCCACCGGTGCCGCCGCAGAAGATGCTGCCATGATAGTTCAGATTGTAACGCGCCTGATGCAGCAGGATGCCGTCACGCGGTGTCACCAGGCCGACAACGACATCGGGTTTGAGCGAGCGAATGCGAACCATCGCTGCGGTCTGATCCTGCGCACGAATATCGAGCGCGGCTTCGCCGATGATCTGGATGCCGCTGGCCTTCAGCTTCTCGACCAGGAACTTGTTGGACTGCTGACCGGCCTCGTAGTTCGAATAGGCCATGACGGCAGTCTTGATCGGAAACTTGAAATCGTCGCGCAGCGAGATCACGAAATCATGCATCGTCTGCGCGTAGCCGCGGTCATAGGGGTATCCCAGCGTGAACATGTAGTTCGACTGCGAGCCGCCGGCCCAGACCGACAGCGTCGGAATCTTGGCTTCGTCGACCACCGGCGTCAGCGCCAGCATTTGCGCGCTGAGGATGGTGCCGGTCAGAAGGTGCACCTTTTCCTCGGTGATCAGGCGCCGCGCCTCGGCGGCGGTGCGCGCGGGCTGGCTGGTATCATCCGCCAGCACCAGTTCGATCCTGGCGCCACCCTTGCTCTTGATGCCGCCTTCGGCATTGATCTTCCTTATGATGTATTCGAACGCCGGCTGGCCTTCCTGGGCATAGGCGGCAAGACCGCCGCTCATCGAATTGACCATGCCGATGCGGATCGCCGGCTCGGCAGCGCCGGCACCGCGAATGAACGGCGCAGCGATCGGCCCTGCCAGAACGGCAGAGGCACCAAGTCCAAACGTGCGGCGGGTCATGGTCATGGTCATATCCTCCGATGCGCAACGTCGCTGAAACGGCGTGCTTTCTTGTTCTGTTACTGTGCGCTGAAGTGTTGAACACTGCGTTGCAAATTGGGAGTCTGCATATCGCAGTCAGCCAGCATTTTTCGGACTTAGACGCGTTTACGCAGCTGCGTCAAATTGCGGCGCACGGAAATCGCGAATGAGGGCCATGCGTGCGTGGCAGGGCTTTCATATTCGAGCAATCGCAAAGCCTGTACGCGGAAAATGCACAACCGTTGTACCGACATCGTGATCGTCACGACGCAGAGCGATACTGTCGTGATCCGCAGAAACAAATGCACCGATGACGGGATCAAAGCCCCAATCGGTCGGCGTGACGGACAGCATCATGCCTTCCGTAAAAAGCTGCCCCTGATCGACGGCAATATCATTGTGAGCTGGATGAGGTGTCATCACAGGCTGACAGAGCCGCGCGGTCTCCAGCGCCTGTTCGGGTAACAGCTCCTCAACCGTTCCGTGCCCAACCGAGGCTACCCGGTCCATCCAAGCAAGGACGCGCGGATACTCGGCAAGGCCTTCGCTCTCACCAAGATTGCCGCGTGCATACCAGAGCGGGTGATAGACTGCGAGATCGGCGAGTGACGGCGCGCTGCCGAGCAGGAATGCGTCGCCATGCGTGAGCCAATCGCTGAGCGAGACAAGATGAATGCGAAACTGGTCACGCAGATCGGGAAGCTGCGCGCGCATCTTCACGCTGTCCCAGCCATCGAACTTGCCCGACGTGAAACTCGCGCGATCGGCATGCAGCTCCGGCGGGAAATGGTCGCCGTTGATGCCGAACACGAGACCGAGCGCAGTGCCGAAGAGCACACTATCGGCCCAAGCCGCAACGATATCGGCCTGACCGCGCGTGTCCGCCGGATAAAGCGTCGGCTCGGGAAAACGCCGCTCAAGCTCCGCGAGAATGCGGCGCGTATCGCAATAGATGTCGGCGCCGATTTGCAGCACCGGAATACGACGATAGCCTCCGGTGAGCGGCACAAGCTGTGGCTTCGGCGCGATCCGCGGCTGGATCACCGAATGCCAATGCAGGCCCTTCAATCCGAAGGCGATGCGCACCTTCTCGGCAAACGGCGAACGCGGATAGTGATGCAGAACAAGATCGGTCGCCGTCACTGCATCCCTTGCCTGTCAGCTATGTCGCATGTATTGCCGTCGCCGCACTGGCGGGATACATCGCCTCAAATTCGGCGATCGGATGCGGAAGCCCATCCGGACCTATGATTTCAACATCCCAGCTGCCGTCATGGAGCAGCTCTCTGGCCTTCTTGACAGCTCCGGCAGCGTTGTCGCGGCGGAGTGAAACAGTCCCTGACGTATCGGTTCCCTTAACGAAAAACGGCAAGTCACGTCCTCCCTGTGTGAGGCGCCTCGAGATGCGAGGCCGTGCGCGACGTCTCGATCGCGCCACTCCGCACATCAGACCACAGGAGTCGTGACAATTCCAGCGACTTGCCGAGGCAGTGACGCCTGTACCGCTATACAGACGCGCGCTGCGCTGCGGGACGGGTCAGCACGAAGAAGACGAGGGTGCCGACCGTCAGGAATACCGCCATTGAGATTAAAACTGCTGGCAATCCCCAGGCGGCTGCGATCGGACTGGTCACCGACTGCATCACAGCAGTGCCGAGGAAGAACGACAGGTTGGCCGCAGAGAGCGCCTTGCCAATATTCTCGGCAGCAACGACCTGGCGGATCATTGCGTAGACGAGCGGCTGCATCGCAACGAGAAGGCCGATGACCACAAGGAGGCAGGTGTCGACTGCCACGGGCATCACGGGCAGGCCGAAAAGCGTGGCCAACGGATAGCCCGGTGCACCGAGCGCCATCACGAGCAGCAGCGCGGCGGCGCATAGATTGACCGTAAAGAGCAACGCGCGGCGATGACCAAGCTTGCGATCAAGCAAGCCCGACAGCGCCGGCGCGATCACCAGCGCCACCGTGAACAGCGCCAGCACATTGCCCGCCTCTATCCGCGACAGTCCCTTGATGTTCATCAGCCAGGGCCCGGCCCAGAGCCCACGCAGCACAAGCTGAACTGCAAGCGACACGAAAGCGAGGATCACGATGCCGCGCACCGCACGCGACACACCGAGTTGCAGAACCGAAACCATCTCGCCGAGAAGCGCGCGAGGCTGGCCTTCGGAACGCGCTGCCGGCACCATGACCGCGATCAGCATCGCCACGACAATCGCTGCTGCGGCGGCAATCCAGAAGCCGGCGCGCCAGCCCCAATGCTCGACGACGTAAGCCAGCGGACTGGCCGACAACAGCAACCCGGCGTTACCAAATGACAGGATGATGCCGGACCACAGGCCGAACTGCGTCGGCGTCAGCCGCTTTGCCGCGAGCGTCATCGGGCACATCAACATGCCCGACGTCGCCATGCCGATCGTTGCCTGCGACACGAAGAACGAGAGCGCCCCGGTCGATAGCGCCGCGATCGCCGCGCCGCAGACCGTGCCGGCGAACAGCACGAGCGACACCGTGCGGATGCTGTAGCGATCCAGCGCGACACCGACCGGGATCTGCAGCAGCGCGAAAAAAAAATGATAGGCCGAGGTCAGCGCGGCCAGTGTCTGCGGCGTGACGCCGAGATCGACCGACATCAGATCGATTGCGACCGCAGGCGTGGTACGTAGCATGTTGGACAGCACGTGCCCGCATGTCAGAATGAGCATGGCGGCCACGAGGGCCACGCTCACGGGCGGGTCGATAGCAACGGGCCTAAAGGCGGAGGAATCGGCAGCACTGGTCATGGCGCTCGCCTACGCGGAAACACGGCGCGCAGCAACCACCACGAAAGCCGTGGCGGTTATGCTCTCCTGATGTTGCGGTGCAGCTTATGGGGCCGATGCCTCGATCCGGATGGGGATCGATTTATAGGCCGGCGTTCCCGACTTCGCATCATGCTGATCGAGCGACACCAGCACATTGGCTTCAGGGTAATAGGTCGCCACCGATCCCTGCGGGATGTTGTAGGCCACTGCCGTCACCCGCCGCATGGCGCGCGACACACTACCCGGCCGATCCAGCACGACATCGATAAGATCGCCATGGCTCAGCCCGCGGCTGGCGAGATCCTGCTCGTTGACGAACACGATATCACGCCGCCCGGTGATGCCCCGATAGCGGTCGTTCATGCCGTAGATCGTGGTGTTGTACTGGTCGTGGCTGCGCAGCGTCGTCAACGTCAACGCGTTCTCCGTCGGACCATCCTCATAGAGGCCGGAGAAGACCAGGAACTGCGCCTTCTTGCTCGGTGTCAGCCATTCTCGCTCGGAAGCCGCATTACGCAGGCGGAAGCCGCCGGGTTTCTCGATCCGTGCATTGTAATCCTCGAAAGCCGGAAAGACCGACTCGATGGCATCGCGGATCTTGCCGTAGTCGGCGACGAAATCGAGCCACTTCACCTTGGTGTTCGGCAGCGTGGCGACGGCCATATCGGCAACGATGGCCGTCTCCGACTTCAGATGCCCGGACGCCGGCTTCAAGCCGCCGCGCGAGGCATGCACCATCGACATCGAATCTTCCACCGTCACCAGTTGCGGCCCCGTCGCCTGCACGTCGATCTCGGTACGGCCGAGGCATGGCAGGATGATCGACTCCTTCGCAATCAGAAGATGCGAGCGATTGAGCTTGGTGGCGATATGCACCACGAGATCGAGGCTACGCATCGCCGGATAGGTCTCCTCGGGATCTGACATTGCGACCGCGAGATTGCCGCCAAGACAGATTAACACCTTCGAACGTCCATCACGGATCGCCTTCACCGACGCGACAGCGTCGTGGCCGTGTGCGGTTGGTGGCTCGAAGCCGAACGTACGCCTGATACCATCAAGCAACGCGGCGTTCGGTACTTCGGTGATCCCGACCGTACGATCACCCTGCACGTTCGAATGGCCGCGCAGCGGCGAGATACCTGCGCCGGGGCGGCCGATATTTCCGCGCAGCATCAGCAGATTGGCGATCTGCTGCACATTGCCGGTGCCGTGGCGATGCTGGGTGATGCCCATGCCGTAATTGATGACGACGTTCTTCGCCTTGGCGTAAATGCTGCCGAGATTCTCGATATCCGCCCGCGGAAGGCCCGAGGATCGCTCGATCGCATCCCATGACGTCGCGTCGAGATCGGCAAGCAGCGCATCAATGCCTTCGGTATGTTCCGCAATGAAGGCGCGGTGGAGTACGCCGGGACCACCTTGCGCAAGGCTCGCGGCATCGAGCGCCACGACAGCCTTCATCATACCCTTCAGCACAGCGACGTCGCCACCAACCTTGATCTGATAATAGGTCGACGAGATTTGCGTCGAGCTGAGCGTCAGCATTTCCGCCGGATGTTGCGGCGACGTGAACCGCTCCAGCCCGCGCTCGCGCAGGGGATTGATCGACACGATCGCCGCACCGCGCCTGGCGCATTCGCGCAGCGTCGTCAGCATGCGCGGATGATTGGTGCCGGGATTGTGCCCGATGCAGAACACAGCGTCCGCATGGTCGAAATCCTCCAGCGTCACCGTGCCCTTGCCGACGCCGATGGATTCCGGAAGGCCGACGCTGGTGGCCTCGTGGCACATGTTGGAGCAATCGGGGAAATTGTTGGTGCCGTATTCGCGCACGAACAACTGATACATGAACGCTGCTTCGTTGGAGCAGCGGCCTGACGTGTAGAACTCGGCCATATTCGGATCGGGCAAGGCGCGCAAGCCGGCACCTATCCGTGCCATCGCATCCTCCCACGAGATCGGAAGATACTTGTCGCTAGCCCGGTCATAGGCCATCGGATGGGTGAGACGTCCCTCGTTTTCGAGGTCGTGATCATGCCACTCCCAGAGCTCGCTCACCGTGTGCGCCCCAAAGAACTCCGGCGTCGTACGCTTGGCCGTCGCCTCCCAAGACACGGCCTTGGCACCGTTCTCGCAGAATTCGAATGACGACGTATGTTTCGGATCGGGCCACGCGCAGCCCGGGCAATCGAAGCCGTGCGGCTGGTTCATCGTCAGCAGGCCGTGCGTTTCGTTGACCACCGCCATCTGTCCGCGCACCGCGTCGGCAACGGCTTTCAATGCACCCCAACCTGCCGCAGCGCCTTTGTAATCCTCGACGCCCTGAACCTGCTTCTTCGCCATCGCGATCTGTCCTTCGTCGTCAGGGCCCATATGGCCGATCTAATTCCGTCTCGTAGCATTAATGGCTGCAATACAGCGAATAGATGCCATCAACTTTGATTGACCGATGCCTGCGCTGTATTGAACGATACGAATGCAGTGACACCTGTTCACCAAGACTATCGCCCGATTGATATTTTGAATGGAGCGCCGATGACCTCTTCTTCCTTGTTCAGGCCGCTGAAAGTTGGCCCGTATCAATTGAATCACCGGGTGGCGATGGCGCCGCTGACGCGCATGCGTGCGGAGAAGCAGAGCCTCGCGGCCTGGGCCCTCAACGCCGAATATTACGCGCAGCGCGCGACCGAAGGCGGACTGATCATCGCCGAGGCGTCGCAGGTCATGCAGGAAGGGCAAGGCAGCCCGAACACACCGGGTATCTATACGAAGGAACAGATCGCAGGCTGGCGTCAGGTCACCGATGCGGTGCACGCCAAAGGCGGCATCATCTTCCTGCAACTGTGGCATGTGGGCCGTGCGTCACATTCATCGTTCCAGCCCGGCGGCGGGCTTCCGGTCGCGCCGTCAGCCATTGCGATCGACGCTACCACGCGGACGGCTTCAGGCGAGACGGTATCTTACGAAACACCTCGCGCCCTGAAAACCAGCGAGATTCCCGGCATTATCGACGCCTACCGACAGGCCACGCGCAACGCCAGGGAAGCCGGCTTCGACGGCGTCGAGGTGCACGGCGCCAACGGCTATCTGCTCGAACAATTTCTGCAGACCCGGAGCAATCAGCGCACCGACCAATATGGAGGCTCAATCGAGAACCGCGCCCGCCTGCTGCTCGAAGTGACCAATGCGGTCATCGGTGCATGGAGTGCAGATCGTGTCGCCGTCCGCCTGTCGCCCTATGGTGTCTCGAATGACTCCGGCGAAACCGATCCGATGCCGCTCTACAGCTATGTGGTCGGTGAACTCGACAAGCTCGGCCTTGCCTATCTCCATTTCGTCGAGCCGCGCACCAGCGGCGTCGGCCGCGCGGAAGTGTTTCATAACAATGTGCCCAAGGCCTATGAGCTGTTCCGGCCGATGTGGAAAGGCGTGCTGGTTACCGCCGGCGGTTTCGACGGCGCCTCCGCCGAGGAGGCCGTCGCTTCCGGGAATGTCGATATCATCGCCTTCGGCCGCCCGTTCATCGCCAATCCGGACCTGCCGGAGCGTATCAAGCGGAAGGCGCCGTTCACGCCGTATAACCGCGCCACCTTCTACGGTGGCGGCGTGGCGGGTTACACCGATTATCCGGTGCTTGGCGCAGGTTAGTGCTGCTGATTATTCAATAGAAAGCGGTTCTGGCTCGCTATAGGCTGTGTACGGCCCGTAGCGGGCCAGGAGTATCGCCCCATGGATTCCACCCTCTCAGCCGCCGAGCTCGACGATCGCATCGCCATTCTCCGCGACAATATCCGGCAGTTGATCGAGCAGGCCGCGGCGGCCTCCGGCGAGAGCAATGAGGAGCGCGTCGCGGATCGGCTGGCTCAGCAGAATGAGGAGCTGGACCGGCTGATCGCCCAGCGCGACGCTCTCGGCAAATAGCGAGGTCGCCTGGGCTGCTCGTCGGACCTGCCCCGTTGTCGGGCGGGATGCGTAAAACCACGGCTTTTCCTGTGGTAAACTTGCGGCTAGTTTGGACGCATGAACGTTCAAGCCAAAATCGACATCAAGCACTCCACCTGCCCGCATGATTGCCCCTCCGCCTGCGCCCTTGATATCGAGGTGATCGGCGGAAATACCATCGGCCGGGTCCGCGGCTCCAAGGAGCAAAGTTATACCGCCGGCGTCGTCTGCGCGAAGGTGGCCCGCTACGCCGAGCGCATCCATCACCCTGAACGGCTGATGTATCCGATGCGCCGCACCGGGCCGAAGGGCACCGGGCACTTTACGCGCATCACATGGGACGAGGCGCTCGACGAAATCGCCACGAAATTCAACGAGGCCGAACGCGACTTCGGCGCAGAATCGGTTTTCCCTTACTACTATGCCGGCACGATGGGCCTGGTGATGCGCGACGGCATCAACCGCCTCGCCAATGTAAAGAAATATTCGCGCTTTTACTCGACGATCTGCTCGACCATCGCCTGGGCCGGTTTTTCTGCCGGCACCGGCAAAGTCGCCGGCGTGGATCCACGCGAAATGGCGAAGTCGGACCTGATCGTAATCTGGGGCACCAACCCCGTCTCGACGCAGGTCAATGTGATGACCCACGTCTCGCGCGCCCGCAAGGAACGCGGGACCAAACTGGCGGTCGTCGACATCTACGACAACGACACCATGAAGCAGGCCGACATCAAGATCCTGCTGCGGCCAGGTACCGATGGCGCCTTCGCCGCCGGCGTCATGCATGTGCTGTTCCGCGACGGCCTCGCTGATCGCGACTATCTGGCCACATACACCGATGCCTCGCCGGAATTCGAGGCGCATCTCGCAACACGGACGCCGGAATGGGCGTCGAATATCTGCGGCGTGCCGGCGGCCGAGATCGAAGCCTTCGCGCGCCTGGTCGGCGAGACCAGGCGCAGCTATTTCCGCCTCGGCTACGGCTTCACCCGCAGCCGCAACGGAGCCGCGCAGATGCATGCAGCGCTTTGCGTGCCCACCGTTACCGGCGCCTGGCAATATGAGGGCGGCGGCGCTTTCTTCAACAATGCCGCGATCTGGAAATTCGACAAAACGCTGATCGAAGGCCTCGACGTGCTCGACCCCTCGGTCCGACGTCTCGATCAGTCCAAGATCGGCCGAATCCTGACCGGCGATCCCACGGCCCTGCACAACGGCCCGCCGGTCAAGGCGATGCTGATCCAGAACACCAATCCGATGACAGTGGCGCCGGAACAGGCTTTGGTACGGCAGGGCTTTGCGCGCGAGGACCTGTTCGTCGCGGTGCATGAGCAGTTCATGACCGAGACCGCCATGATGGCCGATATCGTGCTGCCCGCGACCATGTTCATGGAACATGACGATCTCTATTACGCCGGCGGCAACCAGCACATTTCGGTGGGCGCCAAGCTGATCGATGCGCCGGAAGAATGCCGCTCGAACCACGACGTTCTGCAAGGCATCGCCAGCCGCCTGGGCGCGAAACATCGCGCCTTCGACATGCACCCGCGCGAGATCATTGACGAGACGCTGCGGGTCAGCGGTCGCGGCGGCATCGAAGGGCTGGAAGCGGACAAATGGCGCGATATCCAGCCGGATTTCCGCACCTCGCATTATCTCGACGGCTTCGCGCATGCCGACGGCAAATTCCATTTCAAGGCTGACTGGTCGAAAGTGCCTATGCCCAATGCCGGGCTGATGGGCGCATGGGACGAGATGCCATCCTTCCCCGACCACTGGGCCGTGATTGAGCACGTCGACGATGCACACCCGTTCCGGCTCGCGACCAGCCCGTCGCGCTCGTTCCTCAACACCTCATTCAACGAGACACCGTCATCGCAGGCCCGCGAAGGCGCACCAAGCGTGATGATGCATCCGGTCGATGCGGCTCGGCTGGGAATCGCTGACGGCGACGCCGTGACGCTCGGCAACATGCGCGGCGAGACGACATTGATCGCACGCATCTTCGACGGCCTGCGCCGCGGCGTGCTGATTGCGGAGTCCGTGCATCCCAACAAGGCGCATATCGGCGGTCATGGCATCAACATGCTGACAGGCGGCGAAGCCGTCGCGCCCTATGGCGGCGCAGCGTTTCACGACAACAAGGTGTGGGTGAAGAAGGCTCCTTGAGCCCAGAAGCGCCGGCCGCGCGCTCCTTCTCCCCGCTCTGCGCGGGGAGAAGTTAAGATTAGCGCGCATCCTCCAGAATCATATCCGATGCCTTCTCCGCGATCATGATGACCGGCGCGTTGGTGTTGCCCGACATCAGGTCCGGCATGATCGAGGCGTCGATGACGCGCAGGCCTTCCAGCCCACGCACGCGCAGCCGCTGATCGACGACCGCTTTCGCGTCATGGCCCATGCGGCAGGTCGAGGTCGGGTGATAGACGGTGCTGCCGCGCTGGCGGCAGTAGGCGAGCCATTGCTCGTCGGTCACCGTGCCGGGGCCAGGCTCGACTTCCTTGGTCACGAACGGCTTCATCGCCGGCGCGTTGAGCATCTTGCGCAGGATTTTCAGACCTTCGACGTTTGCGGTGCGATCGGTTTCGGTCGCGAGATAATTGATCCGGATCGCCGGCGGCACCGAGGGATCCGCGCTCTTGATGCGCAGCGAACCACGGCTTTCCGGGCGCAACTGACAGACCGAGGCCGAGAAGCCGGAAAACGGATGCAGCTTCTCTCCCATCTTGTCGGTGGAGAACGGCAGGAAGTGGATCTGGATATCCGGCGACGCCATGCGCGGATCGGTCTTGAAGAAGGCACCCGTGGTGCCGGCGGCATAGGTCAGCGGTCCCGTGCGAAACGCCGCGTATTGCAGACCCATCATCGCCCTGCGCACGGGGTGATTGACGAAGTCATTGAGCGTGATCTTTTGCGGGCATTCCATCACCATGCGGACCTGCATGTGATCCTGCAGATCACTGCCGACGCCGGGGGCATCGAGAAGGACCTCGATGCCGTGCTCCTTGAGCAAATCGGCGGGACCGACGCCGGAGAGCTGCAGCAGTTGCGGTGAATTATAGGCTCCGCTCGACACCAACACTTCCTTGCGGGCGCGCGCCTTGCGCACCACGCCGTGCTGCTTGAACTCGACACCCACCGCACGCTTGCCTTCGAACAGGATGCGTTGCGCCAGCGCTTCGGTCTCGACGCGGACATTGCCCTGTTTCAATGCCGGACGCAGATAGGCCCGCGCGGTGGAGGCGCGACGCCCACCTTTGGTCGTGGTCTGAAACCAGCCGGCGCCTTCCTGCGTGGCGCCGTTGAAATCGTTGTTCACGGGAATGCCGGTCTCGGCAGCAGCGGCGATGAAGGCCTCCGACAGCGGATCGGGGCAGCGCGAATCCGACACCGGCAGCGGGCCGCCGACGCCATGATACTGGCTCGGCCCACGGGTCTGATTTTCCGCCTTTTTGAAATAGGGCAGCACATCGTCGTAGCCCCAGCCGGTATTGCCGAGCTGACGCCAGCGATCGTAATCCTCGTGCTGGCCGCGCACATACAACAGTCCGTTGATCGAGCTGGAGCCGCCGAGCACCTTACCGCGCGGCTGGAACACCGAGCGCCCGTCGAGACCCGGTTCGGGCTCGGTCTGGTACATCCAGTTGACGGATTTTTCCTTAAAGAGCTTGCCATAGCCAAGCGGCACGTGGATCCAGATATTGCGATCCTTCGGGCCAGCTTCGAGCAGTAGCACCGAATATTTGCCGGAGGCCGAGAGGCGATTGGCCAGTACGCAACCGGCCGAACCGGCACCGACGATGATATAATCAGCCTCAATCGCATCAGCCGACGCGTGACGCGCCGACGCAGTTTGACCGCTCATGTTTCCCCCGATTGTTTTCAGCAACTGAAAACGGAAATGGCGGGGAAGTAAATGGGCGCGGCCGGAAGCATGGCACGCATGCGGCCAGAACCGGCGCAATGCGAAGAGCCGGAGACTGCTGACATAAGCTCCCTCTCCTGCTCTGCGCGGGGAGAGGGTTGGGGTGAGGGGCCAGGCACATACGATGCAAAAGGAGTGATGTCTCGGGCCGAAGACATGTGAACCGAGAGACGCATAACTGGGGCTTCGCCCGAGACGGCCCCTCACCCGCCGCGAAGACGCGGCGACCTCTCCCCGCAGTGCGGGGAGAGGTTAAGAAAGAACGACACCTCAGCTATAACGACTGATCGCAAGATCCTTCACATCCAGCTCCGGCGCCCTACCGGAAATCTGGTCGGCGAGCACGCGCGCGGTGCCGCAGGCCATAGTCCAGCCGAGCGTGCCGTGGCCGGTATTGAGGTGCAGATTTCCGAGATGTGTCGGGCCAACGATGGGCGGGCCATCCGGCGTCATCGGCCGCAAGCCGCTCCAGAATGTGGAGCGCGACAGATCGCCGGCGGTCGGGAACAGGTCGGTCACCGACTTGTCGAGCGGCATGCGGCGTGGTGCAAACGGCACCGGATGATAGTCGCCGACTTCGGCAGTGCCGCCGACGCGGATGCGGTCGCCGAGGCGCGTGATTGCCACTTTGTAGCTTTCGTCCATGATGGTCGATTGTGGCGCGACACTCTCATCGGTGATCGGCACAGTGATGGAATAGCCCTTCACCGGATAGACCGGCGCATCGATGCCGAGCGGACGCAGCAATAGCGGCGAGAAGCTGCCAAGCGCCATCACATAGGTATCTGCCGTGAAGACACCCTTGTCGGTCGTGACCTGTGCGACACGGCCGCCGGTGACATCCACCGACTTGATGGTCGTTTCATAGACAAACTTCACGCCGAGTCCCGCTGCGATCTTTTCCAGCCGCTGCGTGAACAGATGGCAGTCGCCGGTCTCGTCCTGGGGCAGACGCAAGCCGCCGACGAACAGATCCCGCACGCCGGCGAGGCCCGGTTCGTATTTCACGCAGCCGGCGCGATCGAGCACTTCATAAGGCACGCCATATTGCTTGAGCACATCGATATCGCCGCCGGTTGCATCGAGCTGCGACTGCTTGCGGAACAGCTGCAGCGTACCCTGGCTGCGATCATCATAGGTGATGCCAGTCTCGGCGCGCAGCGCACGCAGCTGGTCGCGGCTGTATTCGGCGATGCCGACCATGCGCGACTTGTTCAGCGCATAGCGCGCGGTGGTACAATTCCGCAGCATCTGCAGCATCCAGCGCCACTGGTGCGGATCGGCCTGCGGCCGCACCACCAGCGGACCATATTTGTCCATGATCCAGCCAAGCGCCTTCTTTGGCACGCCGGGACCGGCCCAGGGCGAGGCATAGCCGGGCGAGACTTCGCCGGCATTGCCAAACGAGGTTTCCAGCGCCGGACCGGCCTGACGGTCGATCACCGTCACCTCATGGCCGGCCTTGGCCAGATAATAGGACGTGGTAACGCCGATCACGCCCGCGCCGAGAACCAGAACCTTCATCGCACCGTGCCTCCAGACCGGGCGGTCCACCGCACATCGATCTCATCCGAGTAAATTCGTTCATAGCGCTGACCGAGCGAGGTCAGCATTTCATAGCCAATGGTGCCCGCTGTTGCGGCCAGCGCATCGAGCGACTGGTGCTCGCCGATAATTTGCACTTGCGATCCCCGTGCCAACATGCCGGCGGGCAGATAGCCAAGATCGACAGTCAGCGAGTCCATCGAGACGCGTCCGGCAACTGCCAGCCGGCGCCCGCGAAAATAGACCGCGCCGCCATTGCCGAAAGCGCGCTGCAATCCGTCGGCATAACCGATCGCCAATGTCGCGAGGCGCGTCGGCTGCGGCGTGCGGAAAGTCCAGCCATAGCCGACATGGGCATCGGCCTCGATCTCGCGGGTCTGGATCACCTGCGCGGTGAGACGCACCACCGGCAGCATCGGATTGCTTTGCGCGGGATTGGGATTGAGACCATAGAGCGCGGCACCGGGACGGACGATATCGTGATGATAGTTGCGGCCGAGGAAAATGCCGGACGAATTGGCGAGAGATTTTCGCGCAGCAGGGAAGCGTTTGGCGAGTGTCTGAAACGCCGCAAGCTGATGCGCATTGGCCGGATGCGCCGGCGTATCGGCACAAGCGAGATGGCTCATCACCAGCTGGACATCAAGAACCGACGTATCCCTGCCGGCGAGATCGGCGACTTCGCGCGGCGACATGCCCAGCCGCGACATGCCGCTATCGACCTGAATGACCGCCGGGAGAACGCGACCGCGTTGCCGCGCCTGATCTGACCAGGCATCAAGCTGTTCGCGCGAATTGAGCACCGGGACGATGCCGGCATTGGCGCAATCGGGCTCGCCGCCCGCCGGCAAACCATTCAAGACATAGATCGCAACGTCGTCTGGCAGATGTGTCTGGATATCCACGGCTTCGTCGAGATGCGCCGTGAAGAAGGCGCGGCAGCCGGCCCGATAGAGCGCCGGTGCGACACGGTCGGCGCCGAGGCCATAGGCATCGGCCTTGACCACGCCGGCACAGGTGACGCCGGGTCCGACGCGTTCGGCCAGCAGCCGGTAATTGCGTGAGATCGCAGCGAGATCGATGGTCAGCACCGCGCTCGCGTGCCGCGTCCCCGTCCCGCCTGTCCAAGGTGCCAGCATCACATCCCCCGCCACGAATGATCGCAGAGACATTGTCGCATGTCGCGGGCGACGCTTTACGCCGATTTTGGCCGCTGATAGGCTACGGGGCGCCGATATTCAGCGGATTAGGCGCAAGTATTGGTGAATTACTGCAAAATGGAACGCCCATGCCCGCCGCACCGGAACTCGATTCGATTGACCGCAAGATCCTCCGCGAGGTCGTGCAGGACGCCCGTATCAGCCAACTCGTGCTCGCCGAACGCGTCGGGCTGTCGCCGACGGCCTGCACGAGGCGGCTGCATGCGCTGGAAAAGAAGGGTGTCATCAAGGGCTATGCCGCCGAGATCGACGCGTCCGAGCTCGGCTACATGATGACGGTGCATGTCCACATCACGCTCGACAAGCAGAGCGAAGGCGCGCTCTCGGCCTTCGAGCGCGAGATCGCGAAATGCCCCGATGTCGTGTCCTGCTATCTGATGTCGGGCAATGACGACTATCTCGTCCATGTGCAGGCACGCGACATGGAAGACTATGAACGCATCCACAAGCAGCAACTGTCGCGGATGCCCGGCGTGGCGCGGCTGCATTCGAGCTTCGCGATGCGCAGCGTGGTGAAACGCGGCGTCTCGCTATCGGCGCTGACAGGGTAAGCCTTACGGATGCAAGCCCGGCGCTTCCTGGCCGGTACGCTCGACATATTCGGTATACCCGCCGCCATATTGCTGGATGCCGTCCGGTGTTAGCTCCAGCACGCGGTTCGACAGCGCCGCCAGGAAGTGGCGGTCATGCGAGACGAACAGCATGGTGCCTTCGTAGTCCGCCAGTGCCTTGATCAGCATTTCCTTGGTGGCCATGTCCAGATGGTTGGTCGGCTCGTCGAGCACCAGGAAATTCGGCGGATCGAACAGCATCTTGGCCATCACCAGACGCGCCTTCTCGCCGCCCGACAGCACACGGCAGCGCTTCTCGACATCATCGCCGGAGAAGCCGAAGCAGCCCGCCAGTGCGCGCAGCGTGCCCTGGCCCGCCTGCGGGAATGAGTCTTCGAGATTCTGAAAGATCGTGCGTTCGCCATCGAGGAGGTCCATCGCGTGCTGCGCGAAGTAGCCCAGCTTGACACTGCCGCCGATGGTGACGTTGCCGTTGTCGGGCTCTGCCGCGCCGGTGACGAGCTTCAGCAGCGTCGACTTGCCGGCGCCATTGATGCCCATCACGGCCCAGCGTTCCTTGCGACGCACCGAGAAATCCAGCCCTTCATAAATGGTGCGGCTGCCATAGGCCTTGTGGATGTTCTTGAGGCTGACGACGTCTTCGCCGGAGCGCGGCGCCGGCAGGAAGTCGAACGACACGACCTCACGGCGCTTCGGCGGCTCGACGCGCTCGATCTTGTCGAGTTTCTTGACGCGGCTCTGCACCTGCGCCGCATGGGACGCACGCGCCTTGAAGCGCTCGATGAACTTGATCTCCTTGGCCAGCATCGCCTGCTGACGCTCGAACTGCGCCTGCTGCTGCTTCTCGTTCATGGCGCGCTGCGCCTCGTAGAACTCGTAGTCGCCGGAATAGGATGTCAGCGATCCCGCATCGATCTCCATGATCTTGGTGACGATGCGGTTCATGAATTCGCGGTCATGCGAGGTCATGAGCAGCGCCCCCTCGTAACCCTTCAGGAAACCTTCGAGCCAGATCAGGCTCTCGAGATCCAGATGGTTCGAGGGTTCGTCGAGCAGCATCACATCGGGGCGCATCAACAGAATGCGCGCCAGCGCGACGCGCATCTTCCACCCGCCGGACAGCTTGCCGACGTCGCCCTCCATCATTTCCTGCGTGAAGGACAAACCAGCAAGCACTTCACGGGCACGGCCTTCCAGCGCGTAGCCATCGAGTTCCTCGAAGCGCGCCTGCACCTCACCGTAGCGCTCGATGATTGTGTCCATATTGTCGGCCTGGTCCGGATCGGCCATGGCCGCTTCCAGTTCCTTCAGCTCGGTGGCCACGACGCTGACCGGACCGGCGCCCTCCATCACCTCGGCGACGGCACTATGGCCAGACATTTCGCCGACATCCTGGCTGAAATAGCCGATGGTGACGCCGCGCTCGACCACCACCTGGCCCTCGTCGGGCAGCTCCCGGCCGGTGATCATGCGGAACAGGGTCGTCTTGCCGGAACCGTTGGGCCCGACCAGACCGATCTTCTCGCCCTTGAGCAGCGCGCCGGCGGCTTCGATGAAGACGATCTGATGACCGTTCTGCTTGCTGATATTATCGAGGCGGATCATTGGCGTATGGGCTCACGGGACAGGGATTAAGGCCTGCCAATAAGGCATCCGGCCCTCGTACGGAAGGATATTTTGCGCTGCAAAAGCCGATCCAGCCGGTATGGTGTGCGGGCAATACTCGGAATCAGGGGCCATCGATGACGCAGACCATTCAACCGACACCATCCACGGTCCATTGGGGCTATTTCGACGCCACAGTGAAGCCGATCGCCACGATTGAGCCGGGCGAGATCATCGTGATGAACAGCGTCAGCGGCGCCAACGACCATTTGCCGACAGATACCGGAATGACGATCCGCCCGGAGTTGCTGGCCATTGGGGATGCCCTCAAACCGGAACTCGGACCACACATCATGACCGGCCCTGTCGCCGTCAGCGGCGCCAGGCCGGGGGACGCGCTTCGTGTCGAGATCCTCGATGTTCAGCTCGCGGACGACTGGGGCTATATGCTGTTCAAGCCAGGCATGGGAACGCTGCCCGACGACTTCGATTCGTTCCGTCGCATCCATATCGGCCTCGACCGCGCCACCGGTGCGGTGAAAACGCCGTGGGGCATGACCCTGCAGGCTGCGCCGTTCTTCGGCGTGATGGGCGTCGCGCCGAAGCCCGCAGCGGGCCGCCTCAGTTCGACGATGCCCTCCCATTTCGGGGGCAATATGGACAACAAGGAACTGGGCGCCGGCAGCACATTGTATCTGCCGGTCTGGACCGAGGGCGGGCTGTTCTCGTGCGGCGACGGCCACGCCGTACAGGGCGACGGCGAAGTCTGCGTTACCGCCGTGGAGACCGGCCTCACCGGCACATTCAGGATCAACCTCGTCAAGAATGCGCAGCTCGAAGCACCCTATGCCGAGACCAGGGATCACCTGATCACCATGGCGTTCGATCCCGATCTCGACGAAGCCGCACGCGTCGCGCTGCGCCGGATGATCGCCATGATCGTCGCGCGCACCACGCTGACATCCGAAGAGGCCTATTTCCTCTGCAGCCTCTCCGCGGATGTCCGCGTCACCCAGCTGGTCAATCTCGACAAGGGCATCCATGTGATGATGCCGCTTGCGATCCTGAACCAGGCAAAACGCTAGGGCCGATCGACATTCATTGGTTCCAGATCATTGCTGCGGCGAGGTGGATGAAGCCAGCGAAGTGCGAGGTTCG
>NZ_JBXAMO010000030.1:0-62670 GCF_058800725.1 Tardiphaga sp. GW822-FHT04G09
ACTCTCCTCGTCCCCGTCAGGGGATCATAATTGGAAAATTCCAGTTCAGACTGGCCTAATTTGGCGGGGGCACGTCACATTTGAGCCTGTGTGGCTCGGTGATGCAACGGGACGGGGCGCGGAGCCCCATATCAGTTCATGCGGCCCGTCCCGTTGCATGTCGGACGCGTAGAGCTTGGCGTAGGTAGCCGGTGGAAGATTGCCGATCGCGCTGTGAGGGCGGACGGTGTTGTAGTCGTCCTGCCATTCGGCAAGGACTTCGCGGGCATGGTTGAGGGACGAGAACAACGTCTCGTTCAGGAGTTCGTCGCGCAGGCGCCCGTTGAAGCGCCGCATGCGGCAATGCAGCCGTTGTCCTGCCGATCGAATGGATCGGCGGATCTCGCTACCATAAGCATCGACGGGAGGGCGAGCGAGACATACTGAGAACATCTGTGCGAGATTTGTGCGAGCTCGCACACTTTTTCACGGTTCGTTCCGGCCCAAAACGGTCGATCCAGCTGAGCTGGCCGGGGAGTAAAATCAAGGGTTTTGGGAGGAAAAACAATGGCTTGCAGGCCGAAGGGAATGGTGCTGCCAGACAGGATTGAACTGTCGACCTCTCCATTACCAATGGAGTGCTCTACCACTGAGCTACGGCAGCAAGCTGGGTGCAGGAATCAGCCTCAAGGGCGCCGCCTACCAAGCGGGGCGATCCTTGCCACAAGGTCGCGGGCGGCGCAAGCGCGGGTGACACTCCGAATGCATCATTGTTATAATCGGCTGTGGCCAACCCGCTGTGGTTGTGGCCGCCTTGAGCTTCGCCAGCTGCCGGCCGATCCGGTTCCCCATGGCTTCGCCAACCAGCTGCAGGGCCTTTATCGCCCGGATCATCACCGCAAAGTCGATCATCTCGTCTGACGCGCTGAAGCTGGTTATGTATGGGTCACAGGATCCAATCCGGCGCATCTGTACGCGCCATTCGATCGACCATAACAGCCCATGACCGATACGCCGAGCAAACCCGCCAAGGAAAGTGCAACTGCCCGTCAGGACAGGCTGCGCCAGGCGTTGCGCGAAAATCTCAAGCGCCGAAAAGCGCAAATGCGCGGCCGCGCCAGTCTTGCTGATCATTCCGCCGCCGAGGCGTCACCGGATGCCGATAAGATACAGGACTTATGTTCAAGACCCGCCGATCCCGATCGGGATTGATGGCATCGTCCACCGCGTGAGCATGCGAGTTTAAATGTCGTCAGAATCCCAGGAATCATCCAGCGCCGAGTTGCCGGTCTATGCGCCACGCGTCGCGCTGCCGCGCCACGATCAGACCTTTCCTGTGCTGACGGCTGCAGAGATCGAACGGATGCGCCGCTTCGGTGAGATCAGGCATTTCAAGGATGGCGATTGCCTGTTCGAGACCGGCAAGCCCGGTCCTGGCATGTTTGTGGTGTTGTCAGGACATGTCGCCATCACCCAGCGCGATGGTTTTGGTCGCATCACGCCGATAGCCGATCAGTGCGCCGGACAGTTCGCGGCCGAGATCGCGCAACTGTCGGGCCGCGTCGCGTTGGTCGACGGTCATGCTGAAGGCGATATCGAGACACTGCTGATTCCGCCGGAACGGCTGCGCGCACTGCTGATCGCGGAAGCGGATCTGGGCGAACGCATCATGCGCGCGCTGATCCTGCGCCGGGTGAATCTCCTGCAAGGCGGTGCCGGTGGTCCAGCCTTTATCGGCGCGGCCAATTCCAGCGATGTCATTCGCCTGCAGGGCTTCCTCACCCGCAATGGTTATCCGCATCATCTGCTCGATCCCGCGGTGGACAAGGACGCTGCCGACCTGATCGTGCGCTATACGCCGTCGCCGCAGGATCTGCCGCTGGTGGTGGTGGCTGACGGCACGGTGCTGCGCAATCCGTCCTTCTCCGAACTCGCCCGCGCCATGGGCATGATTAGCCATATCGCCAAGGGCAAGACCTATGACGTGGCCATCGTCGGCAGCGGGCCTGCCGGCCTGTCCACGGCGGTGTATGGCGCGTCCGAAGGGCTGTCCATTGCAGTGTGCGATGCCAAGTCATTCGGAGGACAGGCCGGCGCCAGTGCGCGGATCGAGAATTATCTCGGTTTCCCCACCGGCATTTCCGGCATGGCGCTGACGGCACGTGCGTTCAACCAGGCGCAGAAATTCGGCGCCGATATCATGATCCCCGCGGCGGTGAAGTCGCTGGACTGCTCACGTAAAGATGGCCTGTTCGCGCTGGCGCTGGACGATGGCGACGTGATGCGCGCCAAGGCCATCGTGGTCGCATCGGGTGCACGCTATCGCCGGCCGGATATCGAGCGCCTCGCTGATTTCGAAGGCCGTGGTGTCTGGTACTGGGCGTCGCCGATCGAAGCGCGGCTGTGCAAGGAGCAGGAGATCGTCCTGGTGGGCGGCGGCAATTCCGCCGGACAGGCCGCGGTATTTCTCGCCGGTCACGCCAACAGAGTGCATATGGTGATCCGTGGCGGGGGTCTCGGTGCCAGCATGTCGCGCTACCTCATCGAGCGTATCGAGGCGACGCCGAATATCGAACTGGTATTCAACACCGAAGTCGTTGCGCTCGAAGGCACGCATGAGGCCGGGCTCGAGCGCGTCCGTACCCGCAGCCGTTTGTCCGCCGAAGAGACAAGCGCCGATATCCGCAACCTGTTTTTGTTCGTCGGCGCCGATCCGGCCACCGAATGGCTGGCGGATTGCGGCGTCACGCTCGACCGTCACGGCTTCATCATCACCGGTATTCCCACCAATGGTCGCAGTGTGCAGGCGCTGGAAACGTCGGTGCCCGGTGTCTTTGCCGTTGGCGATGTGCGTTCTGGGTCGGTGAAGCGCGTCGGCGGAGCGATCGGCGAGGGCGCCCAGGTGGTGGCGGCGCTGCATGGTTTTCTCGGCGATACGGCCACGCCGACCCTTTGAGCTGATAACGGGAGATCCTCATGTCCAAAGGCTGCACCCATATCTCCGGCATTCGCGACGTTACGCCGAGCGCACTCGGCTGCGAGGAATGTCTGAAGACGGGCAGTATGTGGCTGCATTTGCGGATCTGCCGGACCTGCGGTCACGTCGGCTGTTGCGACGACTCCCCGCACAGGCACGCCACCAAGCATTTCCACGCTACCAAACACCCGGTCATCGAGGGTTACGATCCGCCGGAAGGCTGGGGCTGGTGCTATGTCGATGAAGTGATGTTCGATCTGTCGGATCGAAAGACTCCGCACAACGGGCCGATTCCGCGCTACTACTAATTGCCTGATTGCCGTGCGGCCTCGTCGAGGGGCCGTTCGCACGGACGCTGCCAACACGGTGGATATCTTAATGCGCGACAGGACAGCGCCGGCGGGCGCAAAGCCCTCATATCCGGACGCGACGGCAAAAAATCAAACTTGAATGATGAGTATCAGCCAAAAAACAGTTGGCTAGTTTCCGCGGCGAGCTGTAGCTTTTTTTCAAGGGTTCTGAAGCAGGGGTGTATCATGGTTTTGGGAATGAGCTTGGCAACGTTCACATTGCTTCATGTGGTGATCAGCCTGATCGGCATTGTCGCTGGCCTGGTCGCAATGGTCGGCCTCTTGAAGTCCAATCCGATGCGCGGCTGGACGGCGCTGTTTCTGCTGACCACGATCCTGACCAGCGTGACCGGCTTCTTTTTCCCGGTCGAGAAGCTGCTGCCATCGCATGTCGTCGGCATCATTTCGCTGGTGCTGCTGGCAATCGCCTGCCTGGCGTTGTACGGCCGGAAACTCGCCGGTTCGTGGCGCTGGATCTACGTTCTGACGGCGATGACCTCGCTTTATCTCAATGTGTTCGTGCTGGTGATCCAGAGCTTCCTGAAGGTCCCGCCGCTGCACGTGCTGGCGCCGAGCGTGCCGCCCAGCGAGCCGCCTTTTGCGATCGTTCAGGGTATCGTGCTGGTGTTCTTCATCGTCGTGATCGTTGCCGCGGTGAAGAAGTTTCGCCCGCTGCCGGGCAGCTTCGCCTGACCGCGCAAGCGGTTAGCCACAGCTGGCGGCTAGGCTCATCCGTCAGCTTTTCACCTTGCGTGCGGGCGGCTCGTCGAGGGCCGCCCGGATATCCGCAAACATGCGCTTGACCAGCACGTCCGGTTTTTCGCGCGCGCCCTCGGTCAGCCAGTTCTCGCTCGCGATCCGGATCGCACCGGTAGTGATCATCGCCACCAGCCGCGCCCGCGTCTGACCGGTCTTGTCGCTGGCGCGCGCTGCAAGCGCCTCCGCCATTGCGCGTTCCATCTTCTCGTATTTGACCTGCTCGCGCGCCTGCAGTGCCGGCGTTTCGCGCTTCAGCCGGGCAATGGCGATGGCGTCCTCGGGGTTGAGGTGCCGGGTCATGGTCAGGATCGCGTTTTCCGCTGCGGTGATCATCGATTCATCGGCAGGGCGTTCGGCGATGGCAGCGGTCAGGGCATCGGCGCTGCGATCCTGCCACGCCACCACGACATCTTCCTTCGACGCGAAATAGTGGAAAAAGCTGCGGCGCGAAATCTCCGCGGCGGCCGCGATATCGTCCAGCGTGGTGGCCTCGTAGCCTTTGGCCAGAAACAGCTTCATCGCTGCTTCCGTCACCCGCCGCAGGGTCTGCTCGCGTTTGCGTTCGCGCAGTCCGCCGGCCGACACTGTGCCGGCGGCAGCGCTTTTCGGTTTTGATTTCAGGGGCTTGGCTGTGCTCATCAGCCTGAAGATAAGGCTAGCCTGCACCTATTGCAAATTTGCACTCAGTGCACATTTAGCCATCTGCGGGCGTTTGCGTCGCCGCTCGGATGTGGGGAGACAAGGATGAGCGATTGGACCACCAGGAATATCCCGGCGTTGGAGGGGAAGCTCGCGGTCGTGACCGGCGCCACCGGGGGCCTGGGTTTCGAGACGGCAGTCGCGCTGGCCGCTGCGGGTGCCGAAGTGGTTCTCACAGGCCGCAACGACGCCAAAGGCGCGCAAGCTCTGGACGCCGTCTGCGCACGCGTGCCGAACGCCCTGATCAGCTATCAGCATCTCGATCTTGCTAGCCTGACCTCTGTCGCCGACTTCGCCAGACGTTTCGATGCGCTGCATGGCTCGCTTGATCTCTTGATCAACAATGCCGGTGTGATGGCGCTACCTGCGCGGCGGACAACGGCCGACGGCTTCGAGATGCAGTTCGGTACCAACTATCTCGGGCACTACGCGCTAACGGCCCGTCTGCTGCCGGCGCTCCGCCGCAGCCAGGCTGCGCGGGTGGTCAGTCTCAGCAGTCTGGCGCATCGTTCGGGCATCATCGATTTCGATGATCTTCAGGGAGCAACGTTCTACAAACCGTGGAAAGCCTATCAGCAGTCGAAGCTGGCGATGCTGATCTTCGCCATCGAATTGCAGCGGCGCAGTGATGCCGCGGGCTGGGGCCTGATGGGCAATGCCGCGCATCCCGGTTATGCACTCACCGATCTCGTTCCGAACGGTCCCGGCAGCGGTGGCTTGATGGGGCTCGGAAGCTGGTTGTCGCGTCCGCTGAGCCATTCCGCGGCCAATGGCGCATTGCCGACCTTGTTTGCTGCGACCTCTCCGCACGCTCAGAAGGCCGGGTATTATGGACCCAGCGGGTTTTACGAATTGAAAGGTCCGCCGGCTGCCGCGGAGATCATGCCGCGGGCCAAGGACGCTGCCGTGGCGGCGCGTCTGTGGGACGTTTCTGCTGCGCTGACCTGCGTCTCGTTCGATCAGGTCGCGGCCGCTGCATGAATTCGGGACGCAGCAATGACGGTGCAACGGGAAATCAGATGAAAGTCATCCTCTTCGGCGCCACCGGCATGGTCGGGCAGGGCGTGCTACGCGAATGCTTGCTCGATCCGGGGATCGAAACGGTTCTCGCCATCGGGAGGAGCCCGACGGGCCAGAGCAATGCCAAACTGCGTGAGATCTCGCATAGTGACTTTTTCAATCTGTCGGCAATCGCGTCTGATCTGACAGGCTACGATGCCTGCCTGTTCTGCCTCGGCATCTCTTCGCTTGGCATGAGCGAGCCGGACTATCGCCGGATCACCTATGACATCACGCTTGCGGTCGCGAACACGCTGGTGCGGCTCAATCCCGCGATGACTTTCGTCTATGTCACCGGTCAGAGCACCGACAGCACCGAGCAGGGCAGCGTGATGTGGGCGCGGGTCAAGGGCAAGACCGAGAACGACCTGCTCAAGCTGCCGTTCAAGGCCGCCTACATGTTCCGCCCCGGCGGCATCCAGCCGCTGCATGGTGTGAGGTCCAAGACCGCCTGGGTACAGGCGATCTACACCGGCACCGGGCCGCTATGGTCGTTGCTGAACCGGATCGCTCCGAATTATGTCACGACAACCGAAAAGCTCGGCCGCGCCATGATCCGGGTGGTTCGTAACGGTTATCCGAAGCCCATTCTGGAGACCCCTGATATCAATCAGGTTGGAGCATAAACGGGCCGATTCGGCCCTTTTACAGATTTGCTGCCGGCCTCATCGAAAAGCCGCAAATTTCAAAGCTTTTGCTTTAAACAGGCCAACCGCCCTATAACCGGGGCACAGCAATCAGCGGGAATCGGTATGGATCGCATTCGCATCGTCGGCGGCAGCAAACTCAATGGCACGATCCCGATTTCGGGCGCCAAGAACGCGGCGCTGCCATTGATGATCGCCGGTCTGCTGACCGACGAGACGCTGATTCTCGACAACGTGCCGCGTCTGGCCGACGTCGCGCAGTTGCAGCGCATTCTCGGCAATCACGGCGTGGACATCATGTCGGCCGGCAAGCGTCCGGGCGACCATGAATATCAGGGCCAGACCCTGCATATCTCAGCCGCCAACATCATCGATACGACAGCGCCCTATGAGCTGGTCTCGAAGATGCGCGCCTCGTTCTGGGTGATCGCACCGCTACTGGCGCGCATGCACGAAGCCAAGGTGTCGCTGCCCGGCGGCTGCGCTATCGGCACCCGCCCGGTGGATCTCTTGATCATGGCGCTGGAGAAGCTTGGTGCCGAACTCACCATCGACGGTGGCTATGTGATTGCGAAGGCGCCCGGCGGCCTCAAGGGCGCCGAGATCGACTTCGCCAAGGTCACCGTCTCCGGCACTCATGTGGCGCTGATGGCCGCGACGCTGGCCAAGGGGACGACCACTATCAAGAACGCGGCCTGCGAGCCGGAGATCGTCGATGTCGCCGACTGCCTGAACAAGATGGGCGCGCGCATCACCGGCGCCGGCACCACGACGATCAAGATCGAGGGCGTCGCCAAGCTGAATGGCACGCGCCATACCGTGCTGCCGGATCGTATCGAGACTGGCACCTATGCCATGGCCGTCGCAATGACCGGCGGCGATGTACAGCTCTCCGGGGCTCGGCCGGAATTGCTGCAGGCAGCGCTCGACGTGCTGGTCGAAGCCGGTGCGACGGTGACGCCCAACAATGACGGCATTCGCGTGTCCCGCAACGGCGCCGGCATCAAGCCGGTGAACGTCTCGACGGCGCCATTCCCCGGTTTCCCGACCGATCTGCAGGCGCAGTTGATGGCGCTGATGACCACGGCCAAGGGTTCGTCGCACATCACCGAGACGATCTTCGAAAACCGCTTCATGCATGTGCAGGAGCTCGCCCGCTTCGGTGCGCGGATTCATCTCGACGGCGAGACCGCCACCATCGATGGCACGGCCAAGCTGCGCGGCGCGCCTGTGATGGCAACCGATCTGCGCGCCTCGGTGTCGCTGGTGATCGCCGGCCTCGTCGCGGAAGGCGAGACCATGGTCAACCGCATCTATCATCTCGACCGCGGTTTCGAACGGCTCGAGGAAAAGCTGTCCGCCTGCGGCGCCACCATCGAGCGCATCAGCGGCTAGGTTCTCTCATATGAGGTCGTCGTGACGGGTCAACGCAAGCTGATTGCACTGGATGCCGACGACCTCGCGGTGATTTCCGCGCATGTTCAGGATGCGGCCGTCAGCGTCGGCGACATCATCTGGCGCCAGAGCGAGAAGCGCCTGGTGGTCGGCATGAGCCGGCTCGACTGGCATCAGACGATCTCAGGTGAAGTCACGCCGCGCAGGCTGGTCTCGGCGCTGCGGTTCGACCGCGTGCTGGCCTGCAAGTCCCGGGATATCGATCTCGACACGCCCGATATCGCGCTGGAACTGCTCGGCCTCGAATTCCATGCCGCCGAGCCTCCTGGCGGCAGCGTCGTCCTGATCTTTGCCGGCGGGGGGGCCCTTCGGCTGGACGTCGAATGTCTGGAATGCGAGCTTGCCGACTTGGGCCCCGACGACCTTACCAGCGACGCCGAGGCGGGCACCGAGGCCTCCGGCCTGGATGCCTGATCCGTCATTCATTCTTTCCATAGCAGCACAGGGTTGACGGCACTTTGCCGCCGCGCCATTGAGCAGGGGGCCTTGGCCGGCAAGGCCCCGCCGGAACACCATCATGCCAATTCGTATCGACACCGCCAGCGCCGATTTTACCCAGCGCTTCAATGCCTTCCTCGCGATGAAGCGCGAAGTCGCGGCCGATATCGAGGCTGCCACCCGCGCCATCGTCGATGACGTTGCCAGCCGTGGCGACGCAGCGCTGCTGGAAGCCACCCGCAAGTTCGACCGGCTTGACCTCCAGGCCTCCGCTCTGCGCGTGACCCCGGCCGAGGTCGATGCCGCCGTCGCGGCCTGCGATGCAGAGACCGTGGATGCCCTGACATTCGCCCGCGACCGGATCGAGCTGTTTCACAAGCGCCAGCTGCCCAAGGATGACCGTTTCACCGATGCGCTAGGCGTCGAGCTTGGCTGGCGCTGGAGCGCCATCGAGGCTGTCGGCCTCTATGTGCCGGGCGGCACCGCGGCCTATCCATCGTCGGTCCTGATGAATGCCGTGCCGGCCAGGGTCGCCGGCGTTGCGCGTGTGGTGATGGTGGTGCCGTCGCCGGACGGCAAGCTCAATCCGCTGGTACTGGCCGCAGCGAAGCTTGGCGGCGTGTCCGAAATCTACCGTGTCGGCGGCGCGCAGGCCGTGGCTGCATTAGCCTATGGCACTGCGACCATCGCGCCGGTGGCCAAGATCGTCGGCCCAGGCAACGCTTATGTGGCCGCCGCCAAGCGGCAGGTATTCGGCAAGGTCGGCATCGACATGATTGCTGGCCCCTCAGAAGTGCTGGTCATTGCCGACGACACTGCCAATGCCGACTGGATCGCCGCAGACTTGCTGGCGCAAGCGGAGCACGATGCCAACGCGCAGTCGATCCTGATTACCGACAGCAAGGCGCTGGCCGACAATGTCGAGCGCGCTGTCGAAGCGCAGCTCACCACGCTGCCGCGCGCCGATATCGCGCGCGCGTCGTGGAACGAATATGGCGCGATCATTCTGGTGAAGACGCTCGATGACGCCGTGCCGCTGGCCAACGCCATTGCCGCCGAGCATCTCGAAATCATGACAGCCGATCCGGAGGCATTGTCGCTGAAGGTGCGCAATGCCGGCGCGATCTTTCTGGGTGGGTATACACCGGAAGCGATCGGCGACTATGTTGGCGGCTCCAACCATGTGTTGCCCACCGCGCGTTCGGCGCGGTTCTCATCGGGTCTCGGCGTACTTGACTTCATGAAGCGAACATCGATCCTGAAGTGCGGGCCGGATCAGCTACGGGCGCTGGGACCGGCTGCGATGACGCTGGGCAAGGCCGAAGGCCTCGATGCCCACGCACGTTCAGTCGGATTGCGCCTCAATTTGCGATGAGCAACACCCCTCCACCAGAGGACGACAGCAGCAACCGCATCGTCGCGGTGACGCTCGATGAGGAATCGATCGGACGTTCCGGGCCGGATATCGAGCACGAGCGGGCGATTGCGATCTATGACCTGATCGAGCAGAACCTGTTCGCGCCGGAAGGCGCGCAAGGCGGCCCATTTGCGCTGCATATCGGCATCACCGGCAGTCGGCTGATGTTCGACATCCGCCGCGAGGACGGCTCGCCCGTGGTGGCGCATCTGTTGTCGCTGGGGCCGTTCCGCCGTATCGTGAAGGACTACTTCATGATCTGCGACAGCTACTACCAGGCGATCCGCACGGCCACGCCCGACAAGATCGAGGCCATCGATATGGGACGCCGCGGCATCCATGACGAAGGTTCGCGCACGCTGCAGGAACGATTGGCCGGCAAGGTGCGCGTCGATTTCGAAACGTCACGGCGGCTGTTCACGTTGATCTCCGTCCTTCACTGGAAGGGGTAGCCGCGCATGGCCGCGCCGCCACGCGCGCGCACGCCGCAGGCGGTACTGTTTGCCTGTGGCCAGAACAGCGTCCGCTCGCCGATGGCCGCCAGCCTGTTGCAGCAGATGTTCCCGCAGGCGCTTTATGTGAAATCCGCCGGGGTGAAGAAGGGCGAGCTGGATTCCTTCGCGGTGGCCGTGATGGCCGAGCTCGGCCAGGATATTTCCCGGCACAAGCCCATGACCTTCGAGGAACTCGAGGACTGGGAAGGGCTCAATTTCGATCTCATCATCACGCTGTCGCCGGAGGCGCATCACAAGGCGCTGGACCTGACGCGCACCGATGCAGCGGATGTCGAATACTGGCCGACGGTGGACCCCACGGGAACCGAAGGTAATCGTGAACAGAAACTGGCCGCCTATCGCGAGGTATGCGATGGGCTGCTGCTGCGGATTCGCAAACGTTTCGCCAAAGGCGGCGCCGCCAGCGGCTAAATGCTGCGTGCGCGGTTGTCGAAGCAGGGGGCTTCCGATAGGTTCCGCGCGCATTTCCAAGGTTCTGATTGAGATCGATCACATCGCATGCTCGGCCGTCCCAAATTCGTTCTTGCCTCCGGTTCGCCACGCCGTCTCAGCCTGCTCAATCAGGCGGGGATCGAGCCCGATGCGCTGCGTCCCGCCGATGTCGACGAGACCCCGAAGCGGGGCGAGCTGCCGCGCGCCTGCGCCAATCGCCTGGCCCGCGCCAAGGCCGAAGCCGCGCTGAAATCGGTCCAGCTCGACGACGAACTGCGTGGCGCGTTCATCCTCGCTGCCGATACCGTGGTGGCCGTCGGCCGCCGCATCCTGCCCAAGGCAGAGCTGGTCGATGAGGCCTCGCAATGCCTGCGGCTGCTGTCCGGCCGCAACCACCGCGTCTACACGGCGGTCTGCATCGTCACCCCCAAGGAAAGCTTCCGGCAGCGGCTGATCGAGACCAGGGTGCGCTTCAAGCGCCTTAACGAGGAAGACATCAGTACCTATATCGGTTCCGGCGAATGGCGCGGCAAAGCCGGCGGCTACGCCGTGCAGGGTATCGCCGGTTCCTTCGTGGTGAAGATGGTCGGCTCCTACACCAATATCGTCGGCCTGCCGCTCTACGAGACCGTCACGCTCCTCGGCGGCGAGGGCTTCCCGATCCGTTTCGGTTGGTTGAATGCAAGCTAAGGCGTCCAAATCCGGCGAAAAGCCATGCCCGATCTGCGGCAAGCCCGTTGTCGAGGCATCCAAGCCGTTCTGTTCCGAGCGCTGCCGCGACGTCGACCTCAATCGCTGGCTGTCGGGCTCCTATGCGATTCCCGGCAAAGCGACGGATGACGAGGACGCCGAATAGGGGCGACGGGTGGGCCGCGCTGCCCAGGTCAGTCCGAGGCGGCTATTTCCCATTGTTTTGACGGCAAAATCTTCGTTCACAGAAATGCCATCGGGCGGGTGGACATGGCCGATTTGCCTGACTATAAACCGGCGCTCCCTGGACCTGATCCGGGGCGGCGCCCAGGTAGCTCAGTTGGTAGAGCATGCGACTGAAAATCGCAGTGTCGGTGGTTCGATCCCGCCCCTGGGCACCATAGGCTTCCTAAGCCTTTGTCCCCAAAGACAATTCAGTGAAAACAATGACTTGAGGGCTACCCGGTAATACACACGGGTGATACACATGCCCCTTCAAATGTCACGTCCTTGGAAGCACCCCAAAACGGGTATCTATTGGCTGCGAAAACGCGTTCCGGACGAGCTCATTACGCTCGTGGGAAAGCGAGAGGAGCTTCGCACGCTCGGGACCAAGGATCCCGCGCTAGCGAAAGTGAAACATTCCGCCGCCTTGGCCGAAATCGAGGCGAAATGGGCCAATCTCAGATCCGGCCAGAAAAGCCTGACCGAGCGTGAGGCGCATCATCTGGCCGCGCCATTTTACGACAGATGGTTGCAGCGATATCTGGAAAATCCGAGCCAACAAACTGATTGGCGCGTAGATCTAGGCTCGCGGCTTTTTCAGCCCAGTCCGATCTCGGCGAATTACGAGTTCCTCTACGACACCGCTGAGATCGTCGTGGATAGGGACGAGCTACGGGTCCGAGAAATGGAGCGGTGGTGCCTAGAATGGGCCGATAGCTGCGCGTCAAATGTCGGCCTTCGGCTGGCCGGTAGCGACAACAGGATATTGGCTCGCGCGATCGGAGCTGCGGTTCAGCGTGCCAGTGTCGCTTTGCAGCAGCTTGCGCAAGGCGTTAGTGCGGCGCTGCCTATCGCTGCGAGCAGCTCGCCTATCTCAGGTTCATTGCCGTCTCAGGATCCATTCGCATTCAACGATCTGGTTGACGGTTGGGCCAAAGAGCGCCGTCCTGTTGAGAAGACGTTGTATGAATGGTCACGCGTCGTGAAACAGCTGGTCGCGTTCTTAAAGCATGACAACGCTCGGGACCTTACTGGCGATGACATGGTTCGCTGGAAAGAAGCGATGTTGACCGAGGGTCTTCGGCCCAAGACGATCCAGGATGCCAAACTCGCGCCGGTTCGGGCGATCCTTCAGTGGGGCGTCGCCAATAAGAAGCTGAGCTCGAATGTTGCTGATGGAATTTCACTCGACACTCGAAGCAAGCAGAGTGAGAAGAAGCGAAGCTTCACCGACGAGGAGGCTAAGCTGGCCCACTGCTTATTGGCGCAATGCTGGCCTATCAGTTGTCGGCTCAGGACATCCTCTATGCGCCTCGATTCCGATGCTGCTCGCGGGACTTCTGATCGCACTGCTTGGATCACGTTACGGCGTTTCAGGGACCGTGCCGGAAGTGGCGCCCACGATGAATCGTGGTGCTGAGGTAACGTCTACTGCAACACCGTAGTGTCGGTCGCTTTTACGACATCGGTCAGTCGCCGATCATGTCGGCCGTTGGGCGACTATGGCTGAAGTCGCCCACAACACGAGCAATTGACGCAATCGTTTGAGCAGCCTACCCGCCGATTTAAATGGCCGAGGCGTTGGCAGGCTACGGTCAGATGTCGCGACTTTGAGAAGCCGCCGCTCTCAGATGATCCGTTGCGCGCCTGAGCATTTGATGAAGCCATTCCTGAGCTGGGTCGCCGTCAGATCGCTGATGCCATAAAGCCCTAACTTCGACTTGCGATGTAGTATAGGGCAGCTCATGCACCGAAACCGCATGCTGTTTTGCGAATAGCGCCCCAAGCGGACGCGGAACAATTGCTGCGACGTCCGTTCCGATGAGAAGAGCCGGGACCGCCAAAAAATGCGGAAGCGAAATCGCAATGCGAGGAGACGTCTCGCGATCGTGAAACGCTCGTTCCATAGAGACCCGATCGAACATTTCAGATCGCCTCGCAAGGCCTCGCTCGGAGAGGAATCCGTCGACTGCTCCTTCTTGCTCTCCGCCGAAAGAGACGACGATGATCGGCGTCATCGCGAGCGCCTCCAATGTGGCGACGGTTTCGCGAGGCGCCTCAGTGACCAATACATCGTCATACTCAAACAGAAGGCTGGAACAGAATCGTCCTGGCAGTGCCGAAAACGTACCAACGGCAGCGTCGATCCTGCCAAGATCAATTTGTTCGGCAAGATCGATGCGTGTGACTGGTCTGATGACCAAATCAATGAAAGGTGCTTCGGCTCTCAAAAGACGGAGAAGCGTCGGCGCAAGTATCATTGTGGTCGAGTCGCTGGCCGCGATGGTGAACCGCTTCCTCGACGTCTGCGGGTCAAAGTTGGGAGCTTCGATCATCACCTCCAGAGATCGCAGCGATTCACGCACGATCGGGGCCATCGACATGGCCTTGGCGGTCGGTTGCATTCCCGAGGCGGTCCGGACGAACAATTCGTCCTCAAGCAAATCGCGAAGGCGCGCGAGCGAGTGGCTGACGGCAGACTGGCTCAAATTGACCTTCTGGCTCGCGCGAAGGACGCTGCGTTCTTCCATCACGGCGTTGAACACACGAAGCAGATTGAGGTCGAGGTTGCTGAAGCCGACAACCATATTTTAGAACGCCTAAATAATGAGCTCGGGCACTTGTTTCTGGCGAGCGACCTCGCTCACGGCGGGCCTGATCCCAGACGTTATCGCGGAAAAATAAGTGAGGTCAATGGCCTGCGCCCCGTCGGCGGAGCGATATGAATGCGCTTCAGCATTACCCTGCAATAGTTTCACTTCCGTCATTGAGTGATAGCGGCATTAATTCGGCTGTCACGCGGCAAAGGGGCAGTCAGGATGATCAAGCGAAGCACGGTGCGTATTTGTTGGCAACACGGCCTTGGGCTTTTGGCCGCTGCATCGCTTTCGTCGGCCGGAATGGTCCAGGCGCAAAGCGAGCCTCCGCTGCGTCTCGGCGTATTGTCCGACATGAGCTCGCTCTACGCGGACAATGCCGGGATGGGCTCCGTCGTGGCGGCGCAGATGGCGGTTGATGATTTCGGAGGGAACGTGCTCGGCCGTAAGGTCGAAATCATTTCGGCCGACAACCAAAACAAGGCGGATGTGGCTGCGGCGGTCACACGGCGCTGGCTAGACAATGAACATGTTGAAGCCATCCTCGACGTCCCCAACTCAGCGGCTGCGTTGGCGGTTCAGGGCATCACGCGCGAGCGGAAAAAGGTCTTTCTCGCAACCGGAACTGCGACATCGCGACTCACCGGTGACGAATGTTCGCCGACAGGCATTCACTGGACGTATGACACATACGCTTTGTCGCAAGGGACGACGAAAGCCGTGGCCAAGCTCGGCGCAAAGAAGTGGTATTTTCTATCCGCCGACTACGCGCTCGGCGCCCAGCTTGAGTTGGACAGCCGGCGCGTCATCGGCGCGACGGGCGGCCAGGTCGTTGGTAGTGTCAAGCATCCGATCAACAATGCAGACTTCTCATCGTTCTTGCTGCAGGCGCAATCCTCCGGTGCAGACACAATCGCACTCACCAATGCCGGTGGTGACTTCATTAATGCGGTGAAGCAGGCGAGCGACTTCGGGATTACCAGAAACCAGAGGCTTGTCGGTCTTCTGGTTTTCATTGCCGACATTCACAGTCTTGGCTTGCAAAGCGCGCAAGGCCTCATTCTCAGCTCCGCGTTCTACTGGGATCTCAACGATGCGACGCGCGCCTGGTCGAAGCGATTCATCGACAAGACGCAGAAGGTACCCACGATGATCCATGCAGGGACCTACGGCGCCGTTATGCACTACCTCCAGGCGATTAAGGCTGCCGGTACGATTGACGGTCCTACGGTCGTTGCAAACATGAAAGCGACGCCTGTCAACGATTTCATGACGAAGGATGGGCACATCCGCGAGGACGGCCGCCTGGTCCGCGATATGTATCTATTCAAGGTGAAAGGGCCGGCCGAATCTAAGGGGCGCTTCGATTACTACAGCTACCTTGCTACGATCCCAGGTGACGAAGCGTTCAGACCAATGGAGGATGGAGCATGTCCGTTCGCAGGAGCGAAGAAGTGAACGCGTTGGGGCCGTCACTCACTGGGCGAGAACGCCGCGATGCGATCGATGCGGTCATCAAAAGGCGATTTGCGAACCGCTCCTTCACGGATCGTGCGGTCTCGCGAAAACTAATCGAGAGCATTCTGGACGTTGCGCGCTATGCACCGAGTGGCGGAAATATCCAGCCGTGGCGGGTATATCTGGTGTCCGGCAGGAAAAAAGAAGTGGTCACCGCCGCGCTGCTCCACGCCCATGAGAACGCGCGCGAGCAGCACACCTCAGAGTATAATTACTATGCCGCCGTACTTCCCCAACCGTTTCTATCGCGAAAGGAAGAGTTCGGCCGGCTGTTCTACGGCGCGCTTGGTATCGCGCAGGCCGACGCGATCGGGCGTGCTAGGCAGACCTCGATGAACTACCAATTCTTCGGCGCACCTATCGGCATGATCATTACCATCGACCGTCGTCTGGAGGTCGGAAGCTGGCTCGACTTAGGGATGTTCATTCAGAACATCATGCTCGCTGCGGGCGCGAGGGGGTTACAAACCTGCCCTCAGGAGACATTTGCGAAATACCATGCCATCTTGCGCCAGCATTTGCCGATACCTGATGAACAGATAGTCGCGTGCGGCATGTCTCTCGGCTTTGCCCATGACGACAACATCTTAGTTGGAAGCTTGATGCCGAAGATCGAGGTCAGCGAGTTCGCGGATTTCTCCGGTTTCTCGGATTGAGCAGCAGTCAAGCACTTCAAAAAAGAAAGAACACCGCTAATGGGCAACCGTGACGAACTCATCAAACAGAGCATTTCATTTCTGCGGGAAGTCAAGGATATGACGCCGAGTGCTGAAATGGAGGTATGGCTGAACTCCAAGTACGGCCAGGACAGCGAGACCTACAAGGATCTGGCACGGCTCATCAAACTCGGCGTCGAAGAAGGGTGGGCGGCGAATATCGAGGTCGAGGGTCCGAAGTATCGACGTAGTCGTATCGCGGAGCCATCTGCCGAGACGTTCCATTTCAGTATAACGGCCGTTTACATGGACAGCACGGATCCGCGAACTTTCAAAGACGAGGATGATGACGGGGTGCTGCGGGGGCAATATCACGGGCACCCCTATGGGGAATTGAATATGGTTATCCCGATCGATCCTGGTGCGGAGTTGAAGGGCTTGCAGGGTTGGCAGGGGCCAGGCTGGACCGCACCGGATCCGGGCTCTCGCCATTACCCAGAAGTCAAAGGGGGGGCACTCATTGCTCTTTTCTATCTTCCGGCGGGTCGTATTTCGTACGACTTTGACGCCCCGGCTGAGCCGGGTAGCAACTAAAGCGTAAACGAGGCAAACAGCCTCATGGATGCTTACTATCAAATAGCGATCAGCTTCCAGGTCCGCGCTCAGCAATTCTTCTCGCTTCGCTCGCAGCCAAAACGACATCGATGTAACAAGCTTGCATAAGCAGGGAGCTATATCGCAATGAATGACTTATCCGGCATTGTAATCCCCGACAGCAAACTCGCCCGCGACGTCACGCAGTTCATTCGTGATACGGAAGACGACCTATTGTTCTTTCACTCCAGTCGCGTGTTCTTCTGGGGCGCTCTCGCGGGACAACGGCAGAATCTCAAGTACGACAACGAGCTTCTTTACGTAGCGGCTATGTTTCACGATGTTGGCCTGACTGCACCCTACCACAACAGTCAGCGTCGTTTCGAAGTGGATGGCGCTGACGCAGCGCGAGACTTCTTGTTGACTTACGACATTCCAGGAGCCGACATCGAGAAAGTGTGGAACGCGATCGCTCTGCATACGACACCCGGCATTCCTGAGCACATGCATCCGGAGATATCCCTAGTGCAGGTTGGTGCAGGAATGGATGTCGCCGGTCGCGGATACAAGGACTTCACCGACGAGCAACGTCAGGCGGTCGTTACGGCTTATCCTCGCGGCGCCGATTTCAAAAATGCGATGATAAATTCGTTCTACGAAGGAATGAAGGACCGGCCAAGCACGACGTTCGGCACGTTCAACGACGACATCTTGGCCTATAAGGACCCGACGTTCCAAAGGGTCGACCTTTGTAGTGTTATCTTTCATTCTCCATGGGATCATTGATTGACGATCGAGCTGCTGTTGAGTTTTGCCTTTTGGTGGTGGACTCAACCGATCGCTGCACGAGTCGCGAACTTCTCCGCTGGTGTCTGATAGAGCAAGACCTCTCGCGCCGCTTAGCGGAAGTCGCTGATATGTATCCGGCCTGTTGATTGGCTCGCGGGCCGTTGCCTTGCTGCGGATACGCACGCACCTTTGGCCTCATTAGCGGACAGGTTTTCGAGTAACCATTTGCGCCACCAGGCTCTGGGCACGTCGATTGATCCGTTCCATGCAGCTTCTCAATCGCGAACTGATTTGGAGGTTGAGGGCCTCGATGGTTTCGACCTCAAGTCTGTGGGCGTCGAAGGCCTTTCCGTTATAGAGCACGCTCCAGGCAACTCCAGATAGGCGGCCTTAGCGTTCGAGAGGGGGGGGCTGCGCCGAGCTTTCGCGGTGCCCTTGGCATATAACCACGTCCCCACGGTACCCAAGACTTTATCGTGCTGCCGTATTGCGCCGACCACGATAAAGCCGTCCGTATGCAAATTCCATATCTGGTCACAAAATCTCAGCTGTCAACAGCGCGAGCGAAGACGCCGTCGGACCGCTATTCGCGCAAAGGGAACATTGTGGCAGTAAGACGCAGACGCACTCAGAGCGTCTTTTACGGCCGGCCCAAGTCGCCTATAGCTCTTTCTGCAGGAGCTTAAAATGGATCTGAAACAAATTTCCTACTTCATGTGGGTCTATGAGGAAGGAAGCTTCAGCAGAGCTGCTGCCAAAGCCAATGTGGTGCAGAGCGCGCTCAGCATGCAGATCCGCCGGATCGAGGACGAGTTCGGCGTTCTCCTGTTCAACCGATTGTCGCGTGGGGTCGAGCCGACCGATGCCGGGCGCAAATTTTACGAGCGCTGCATTCCGATCGCGCGCAATTTCGCGCTGGCCCAAGAAGAGCTGACTGGCGCCAGCGAGACGTCGGTCGTGTCGGGGATCGTTCGCGTCGGGCTCCCCGGTTCGTTCAACCGGGGAATTCTCAGTTCGGTGCTGCTGCCTTTCATGGAGCGTTATCCGGACGTTGAGCTGACGATCTCCGAAGCGTACACCGGCACGCTGGTCGACTGGGTCCGCGAAGGCAATGTCGACTTTGCACTCGGCGTGAGGCCTTCCGAAGAAGGCGGCCTCATTCAGAAGCTGATCTATCGCGATCATGTGGTGCTGATGTCTGGAACGCCGCTGAACGGCGCGCCGTTTCGCCCATGCGATCTCGGCAAGATGGACAATCTGAAGCTGATCCTGCCCGGCCAGAACCAAAGCTTTGGCGCGCTGGTTCAGTCCTACATTGCGAAGGGACTGTTGAAGCCGACGAGAACGATCGAGATCAACGGCACCGCGGGCGCGTTCGAGCTGGCGAGCTCGTCGGATTGGGGCGTGCTCACGCCGTTCATCTCGCTCTGCCGCGAGCCGGGACCGTCGGGCGTCTACATCTATCCGGTCGCGAGCCCAGCGATCCCTTTCGATCTCTACCTTGTCTATGACAAGCGGCGGCCGCCGAATGCTGCGGCGCGTCAGCTGATTGCGGCCATTGAAGCTGAATTGCGGATTGTCGATGGCCTATGGCGCTCGGTCAGCGCGCCGCAGGCGTAACTTAACCATCAGGTTTCAAGATAGCTCCTATCACCTAGCGCATGCTTTCCCCGCCGGGAACTGAGGTGCAGTTTGCGGCCAACGAGTTGTCGCGTGGGCTCTCGTCGTCATCGCTGATGGCGTCGGGATGTCGGCGAGACACCCAGCCGCGTCCAACTAGCGCGGCAAAAAACGATCAAAAAGGGGGAAGCGTGAATGCAAAGTCCATCATTGGCTTACACGAAGAAGGAGAAGAACAGCGTTTTGTTTTCGACGCTGTTCGGATATGGGCTCGATTTCTACAATATCCTGATCATCTCCTTCATCATGGGCGCCATTCAGAAGTCGCTCAATCTTAGCCTCACGGAAGCGGGCGTCATTACTACGGTCACTCTGGCCGGTTCGGTGATCGGCGGCGTTCTGTTCGGATGGCTGGGCGATCGCGTCGGCCGGAAGAACTCGTTGCTCTGGACGCTCGGCCTCTTTTCGGTGGGCGCAATCCTGTCGGCCTTCGCCTGGGACTTCAATTCCCTCCTAGTCACGCGCGCCATCACTGGCATCGGCCTCGGCGGTGAGTGGGGTGCCGGCATCGTGTTGTTCAACGAAGTCTGGGACAAGAAACGCCGCGGCTTCGGCAGTTCGGTGATCCAGGCGGCATCGACCGGCGGCATCGCCGCGGCCTCCATCGTCTCTGTCTGGGCGCTGAGCTCGTTCAGCCCGGATTGGGGTTGGCGCGTCGCGCTCCTGACCGGTGGCGCACCTATCGTCCTGATGATCTATGTCCGTTTCTGGATGCCGGAATCCAAGCTATGGCTCGAATATGAGCGCATGCGCGCCGCCGGCGAACTGCCGCCGGAAAAGGCGCAGGCTTCGAGTCCGCTGATCGAGATCTTCAAGGGAGCCTCACTGCGCTATACGCTGCTCGGCATCCTGGTGGTGTCCGGCTACATGTTCGCATTCTATTCGGTGACGGTCTTCATGCCGGCCTTCATGCGCTCGCTCGGCGCCGAGTCTGAAGCGATCCGGACCGTGACCATCGTCTTCTCCTGCGGTCTCGCCGCAGCCTTCCTGATCTTCGGCTGGTTTACCGACAGTCTAGGCCGCAAGGTTGGTGTGGTATTTCCGACCCTGATCAGCATCGTCGGTTTTATCGGCATCTACTATTCGGCAGGCACGGCGTTTCCCGGCTCGCTAATCGCATGGCCGCTGTTCGCCTGGTACGTGCTGTGGGGCGTCGGCCAGACGGCTGCCGGCATGTTCGGTTGCTGGTTCTCCGAACTCTATCCGGTAGAGCTCCGCTCCTCCGCCGTCTCGACCATCTACATGGTTGGCCGCGGAATCGGCAGCATCGCGCCGTTCGTCGTCCCGATGGTCGCCACGCATACGACCAGCGGAATTGCCGGCGGCATGCTGGCCGGGTTGGGGGCGGCCGTGATCTGCGTGATCGCAGCCCTGCTGCTTCCCGAAACCGCGGGACGATCGTTTTCCGTGATCGAGACGAAGGCGCGTTCCGCAACCTAATTGCGGCTCACCGGTCAATCGCGATCTGCCGAGCCTCTGCCGCCTCGGTAGGTCCCTCATCTCGCATCAATCAAGGAGCCGTCATGGATCGCAGCATGATGTTCGATCTCAAGGGACAAATCGCCTTCGTCACCGGCGCGGCGAAGGGGCTGGGCCTCGCGATGGCTGAAATTGTCGCTCAATCGGGAGCGCGGGTCGTGATGACCGACATCGATCCAGAGGCGCTCGCCGCGTCAACGGAGCGGCTCGCGGCACAGGGTCTCGATGTCGTCGGCCAGGTGCTCGATGTCGCCGATGTCGATCTGCTGACCCGGACCATCGATCAGGTCGCGGAAACCCATGGCCGGCTCGATATCGTGTTCGCCAATGCCGGGCTCTCCGCGGGATCGGGGCCGCTGACCGAAGCGGGCCGCCTCGCCAATACCGATATGGAGCGATGGAATCGTCTGTTGACGATCAATCTCACCAGCGTCTTCATGACCATCCGTGCGGCATCGGCGCATATGGTCAAGCAGCGTTACGGCCGGATCATCGTCACGGCCTCGATCGCAGGCGTGCGCGGTGAGAAGATGTGCGGCTACGCCTATGCCGCCACCAAGGCCGCTGTGAGCAATCTCGTGCGCCAGAGCTCGATCGAACTCTCTGCGAGCGATGTTACGGTGAATGCGATCGCCCCCGGCGCGCTCCTGACCGATATCGGCAACGGACGCCTTCATGATCCCGAGGTCGCTGCCGGATTCAGCAGCGATGTGCCGATGGGACGTCTCGGCATGCCCGATGAGATCAAAGGACTGGCGCTGCTGCTGGCGTCTCCCGCCGCCAGCTACATCACCGGCGCGGTCATTCCCGTGGACGGTGGAGCAACAGCTTCTTGAGGGGACCGAAGATGACACATCTGCGGGGCAAAGTGGCCGCAGTGACCGGCGCGGCGCAGGGGCTTGGCGCAGCTTTCGCCGTCGCACTTGCGGAGTCGGGAGCTTCCGTTCTGGTTGGCGATCTCGCATCGACCGAACAGACTTGCGAAGCCATCCGCGCAGCCGGCGGAACCGCTAAGGGCGTCAGCCTCGACGTGACGTCGTCGACGTCAGTTCAAGCTTTTATCGACCAAGCGGTCGCGTCCTTTGGTCGCCTCGACATTATGGTGAACAATGCGGCGATCTCCGGCTCAATCAAGTTGAGCGCATTGACCGATGTCAGCACCGAAGAGTGGGATCGGGTCATGACGGTCAATGCCCGCGGCACCTTCGAATGCATCAAGGGCGCGGTTGGCCCGATGAAAGCACGCGGCTATGGAAAGATCATCAATCTTACCTCCGGAACGGCGATCAAGGGCTCGCCCGGACTTCCTCATTATGTCGCGTCGAAAGGCGCTATCATTTCGCTGACGCGTGCCGCGGCGCGCGAGCTCGGTGAATTCGGCATCCGCGTGAATGCGCTCGCGCCCGGTTTGACTATGAGCGAGGCGATGAAGTCCAATCCGAGCTGGTCCGGCAGCGTGCTGGCGAACAATGTCGCCTCGCGCGCCATCAAGCGTGAGGCTGTGCCTGGCGATCTTATCGGGGCGCTGCTGTTTCTGGCGTCATCGGAAAGCGATTTCATCACCGGCCAGACGCTGTCCGTCGATGGCGGATCGGTGATGAACTAAGCGCGCAGCGATCTGCGTCCGATATCAGAGAAGGCGATATCAACTATCACCGTTTGACGCGGATCAGGCGTCGCGAAGACGAGTAAGAGTCAGTCGAGGCGCGTTATGCGCAAGTAGACATTGCCCATGACGGGGTCAACCAAAGGGACGGATATGAGTTCTACAGAATTCAGAATTAAACACGTCGTCGCGGGTGGGTTCCACACCCGCTATCTGGAAGCGGGCGAGCCTTCGAATCCAAAGCTCGTTCTGGTTCATGACGGGGCGTTCGGAACGACTGCGCAATTGTGCTGGGAGGGGATCCTAGGCGCGCTTGGTCGCGACTATCACATCCTGGCACCGGAGCTGCTCGGTTGGGGCGGGACCGACAAGGTCGTCTATTTCGATCGCTCACCCTATGCGGCGCGCATTCCGCATATCGCCGGTTTCGTCCGCGAACTCGGGATCGAGCGTGCAGACTATCTCGGCTCGTCTTTTGGCGGTTCACTAATCATGCGCGCGACCGTCGCGCCGGGAAATCCATGGAATATCCGCCGCGCGATGTCACTGTCCGGATCTGGCGGCCCGTATCGCTTGCAGTCGGGGATCGAGGCGCTGGCCGATTATACGCCGAGTATCGAAGCAGCGACCAAGCTCACCGAACTGATCGCCGGCTCCACCGACGGGCTCGGTGATCACATTCGGCAACGGCACGAAAATAGCCTCATTGCCGGTCATTGGGAAACACTGATGGCGCCGCGGCTGAAGAACCCGTCAGTCCAGCGCACGCCGCCCGCTGATAACTATCTCGACCTGCTGGCGAAGACCAAAGTGCCGTCGGTGCTCGTCGAGGGCCTTCGGGATCCGTTGCTGGAGAAGGGTTGGGCGGCCAAGCTCGCCGAGCTGTCGCCCCTGATCTCGTCGATGACGATCGATGCAGGCCATGAGGCAAATATCGAATGCCCCGACAAGGTCGTCGACCTCGTTCGCTCGCATTTCACTGCCTAGGATAGCCATGATGAATCTCGCCAGCCCCCAACACGTCGCAGCATCCCAGCTGGAAGGCGTGAGCAAGCTTGATCACGTCGACCCCATTGTCGCAAGCGATGAAGAGATCGCACGTGCCGTGGTCGATGCCGATCTGCCAGCGCTGTTGGCGGCGCTGGCAGTTCTCACCGACAATGACTCGCTGATCGCCGAGGACTTGCGGCCGCCGCCTTCGAAAATGGGAGCGTCGATCAAGCCGCAGGGGGGGCTAAGCCCGGAGGCGCAGGACAGAGCGCGGGCACTTATTACTCGCGCTCTGATCGATTACCGGGACTGCGGATCGCCGCCTCCCGATCCGGCGGCACCATTACTTGTGCGCGCGATGAATTTTCTCGCGCGTGACGCCGGCGACGAATATCTGCCTTTGCTGAAGCACGAACTCGCACTGCCTTGCGACATCGGTGCGCCCGACTGGCATAAGTCCGATATTGCGCCGGATCGCGACTTTTCGGTCGCCGTGATCGGCGCCGGCCTGTCCGGCGTCGCAGCCGCACACCGGTTGGAGCAGGCGGGGGTCCGCTACAGGGTTTTTGAAAAGAACCCCGATGTGGGCGGGGTGTGGTGGGAAAATCGCTATCCCGGCTGCCGCCTCGACACGCCGAATTTCGCTTACAGCTATTCGTTCGCCCAAAAACAGGATTGGCCCGAGCAGTTCTCGCGCCAGTCTGAAATCCAGAAATATGTTTCGACCGTCGCTAACGCGACGTCGATCCGTCAAAATGTAACCTTCGAGACCGAAGTGATCTCGATGACCTATGCGGACGCAGCCGCACATTGGCTGATTGAGACGCGGGACAAAAACGGCCAGGTCCGTACGGAGGCATTCAACGCCATCATCACCGCTACCGGGCAGCTCAATCAGCCGTCTTATCCAGATATTGCTGGGCTGCGGTCTTTTGGCGGAAAACTCTTCCATTCGGCGCGATGGCCCGAAGGTCTCGATGCCAGTGGCAAACGTGTCGCGGTGATCGGTACGGGCGCGAGCGCCTATCAGATCGTGCCGTCCATCGTGAGCGAGGTTGCCGAACTATTCGTGTTCCAGCGCAACGCTCCATGGATGTTGCCGACACCGAACTATCATGAGGAGATCAAGTCAGGCATGGCCTGGCTACTGCGTCACGTTCCTTACTATGGCCGCTGGTTTCGTTTCTGGCAGTTCTGGATCGCGGCAGAGGGGCGTCTGCCGCTGGTCGAAGTCGAGCAGGACTGGGATCATCCGATTTCGGTCGGCCGTGCAAATGAAAGCCTTCGTCTCGAATGCATCGAGCATTTAAAGTCGCAGCTGTTGGACCGTCCGGACTTGCTTGAAAAACTGACGCCGACGTATCCGCCGGGCGCCAAGCGCATGTTGCGCGACAATGGTGTGTGGGCCGCCGCGCTCAAGCAGCCGCATACGAAGCTGGTCACGGACAGCATCCTGCGCATCGAAGAGCGCGGAATCGTCTCGGCCGACGGCGTACTGCATGAGGTCGATATCATCGTCCTCGCGACGGGTTTCCAAGCATCCGACTATCTTACGCCCATCAAGGTGACCGGCCGCGACGGCAAGGATCTGCATCAGTGGTGGGCCGGCGATTGCCGCGCCTTTCTCGGCATCACCATGCCGGGGTTCCCAAACCTGTTCATGACCGGCGGGCCGACCACCGGCGTCGTCGTCAATGGAAGCGCGATTTTCTCAGCGGAATGCGCGGTCGAATATGCGCTGTCTGCGGTTGGCGAATTGCTCGCTGGTGGATATGCCGCGATGGATGTCCGGCAGGCGCCGTTCGATGTGTTCAATGATCGCGTCGATGCCGGTAATTTGACGAAAGCCTGGGGCGTGGCGAAAACCACGAGCTGGTATAAGAACCGCTTCGGTAGGGCATCGCAGACTTGGCCATTTTCGCTCCTCGAATATTGGCGGCTGACTGAAAAAGCAAATACTGCCGACTATGAAATGATCCAGTGTTAGTTCTAAGCATGTGGCAGATTGCTGCCAGTTTGAGGAAAAGAAGATGCCGCATATTTCCGTGAAGTTATATCAAGGTCGCAGCCACGAGCAAAAGCAGATGCTGGCCGACGAAATGACCAAAACCCTAATGTCTGTTCTCGGCTCTAAAAGAGAGGCGATCTCCGTCGGTATCGAAGATATCGCTAAAGATGATTGGGCGGAGCTCGTCGAAAAGGCAGAAATTATAGCCAAACCTGAAACGATCTACAAACGATCAGGGACTTAAGAGAAAAACGGACTTACTGCGCGGGCCAACGCCTGCTGTTGGGCGCGAAGCGGTTATTCGGATGGTTGGATCATCCGTTATTTTAGGCCGCAATTATTGACCGCTCCCTGCAAAATGGCTGCCGCAATCCGGACAGCGTTGGCGAGAAGTTGCGTCATGCGCTCTCAGGTCGCAGTGCTACGCCGTTTTGTTAAAGCGTGTCGTGGAATTGTGAGCGACGTGGTATGGCGTTATGAACAGTGCATAATCTTGGCGCCTCGACAGGATCGAGGGCGGAGGCGCTTCAAATCGTCTTTCGAGGAGTACAGGCAGATGAATCGGCAGATCGTATTGGCTTGCCGCCCAAGGGGTGAACCAAAGCTTACCGATTTTGCGTTGAGAACAGGCCAACGCCCTGCTCCTGGGCCGCAACAATTTCTCCTGCGGACGGAGCTTTTGTCGCTCGATCCGTACATGCGCTGGCGGATGAATGATGGACCATCTTATGCGCCGCCGGTCGAGTTAGGCACTCCAATGGTCGGAAGTACCATCAGCCGGGTGGTCGCGTCCCGACACTCCGACTTTACAGAGGGGGAGGTGGTGCTGGGCCGAGCTGGCTGGCAAGACTTTGCACTGTCAGACGGCACGGATGTTCGCAAGCTCGCGGACCTGAAAGCGCCGGTGTCGGCTGCACTCGGCATTCTCGGTTCACCCGGCCTGACCGCCTACACCGGTTTGCTGAATATTGGACAACCGAAGCCGGGTGAGACGCTCGTCGTCGCCGCAGCGACGGGGCCAGTCGGGGCGCTGGTCGGGCAGATCGGCAGGCTCAAGGGGTGCCGGGTCGTGGCTGTAGCCGGCGGCACAGAGAAATGTGCCTACGCACGGGACGTGCTTGGCTTCGATGCGGCGATCGATCACCGCAGTCCCGACATGGCTGCGCAACTCAAGGCGGCGTGCCCGAACGGGATCGATATCTATTTCGAGAATGTCGGCGGCGCGGTCTGGGAAGCAATCCACCCGCTGTTAAACAACTTTGCCCGCATCCCGGTTTGCGGACTGGTGTCGCAATATAACGAGACGGGGAGCGTGCTCGGCAGCGGGGCGGATGCGGCCGACCTGATGCGCACGGCCTTGGTGAAGCGTCTCACTATTCGCGGGTTCATCGTCACCGATTTCATTGGGCAAATGAGTGATTTTCAACGCGATGTCGGCGGCTGGCTTGCCGAAGGCAAGCTGGTTCACCGCGAGCAATTCGTCGACGGACTCGAAGCTGCGCCACAGGCATTTATCGGAATGCTGAAGGGGCAGAACTTCGGCAAACTGATCGTTCGGGTCAGCTAGTCGAACTGTCCGGTCGTGAGAGTCATGCCGTGGTCAGGAAATCGACCACGGCGGAGGCCTGGGACCCCAACATTTCGCGACCGTAGACGACGGTGCAGCCGGCAGCGGCGGCCATACTTAGCAGGCGCGTATCGTCCGGCTTCATGACGATGTCCATCACCGTCAAGTGCGACGGGAGAGACGCCATCTGCAACGGGCACGCTTCGCCGTTCAGCATGCCGACCGGAGATGCGTTGATGACAATATCGGTGTCGTTTAGGTCCAGCTGCGGATCGGCCGTAGCGACGTCAAGATCGGGAAATGCTTGCCGGATGGTTTGCGCCGATGCCGCTGCACGCGCGCCATCAGGATCGACGATGCGGAGCGATCGCGGCGCCTGCGATGCCAGAGCCACGGCAATGGCGGAGCCGGCGCCACCCGCGCCGAGCAGCAGGATCCGGCCACCTGCGATGCTGACGCCGCGGCGTTGGAGCGCCGATACGCAGCCGAGGCCATCGAACATTTCGCCGATCCAGCCATCGCGCCGCTTCGACAGCACGCTGACCGTCCGCGTGACCTCGGCCTGTGGTCCCAGCCTGTCCATGAATGGCGTTGCGCGCCCTTTGTAGGGAACGGTGATGATCAATCCGTCGAGATTCTCGATCGCCATCATAGCAGGGAATAACGCATCGAAGCGGTCAGGCGTCAGGTGAAGCGGCAGCACGATCGCATCGAGGCCCCGGGCGACGAGTTCATAGGTGATGAATTCCGGTGAGCGGACCTGCGTGATGGGATTGCCGACGATGGCGAACAGGCGAGTCTTGCCCGAGATGTAATTCACACTGCGCGGAATGAACTGGTCGTTGATCATGAATTTCCCCGTCGCGCGGGCCCGATCGGAAAGTCGAACTGCGCTGCAAATTTCATTGACCTACCTGTAAGTCAGCGCTAAAGAACAGGCAAGCCACAAGGCAGTTGATGGGAGGTTACGCGTGCAGGATACGGATTTTCACGTCACGGTTGGCCAGTCGATCCGGTTTGCGAAGACCGTTTCGGAGAGCGATGTCTATCTCTTTGCCGGCATCACTGGTGACCTCTCGGACGTGCATTGCAACGAGCAGTTCATGGAGGCGTCGGCATTCGGCCATCGCATCGCCCATGGCGTGCTGTCGATGGGCTTCATGTCGACCGCATCAACGGTGATGTTCACGCCGCATGTCGAAAAATACGTTGGGCTGACGCCGGTCTCGCAGGGCTACGATCGCGTGCGTTTCGTCGGCCCGGTTTTCTTCGGTGACACGCTGACCGTGAGTTACACCATCGACAAGCTTGATGCGGCCAAGAACCGTGCATTCTCTAACGTTGAAGTGAAGAACCAGCGCGGCGAGGTGGTTGCTGCAGCCGTCCATATCATGAAGTGGGTGCCGGTTGCGTTATCCGCGAAGCATGCGGCCTGAGGGCGGTCGATGTCAGCTTTGCATGAATTGAATCGTGTGGCCTTGGTGACGGGCGGGCGTCGAGGCATCGGTCGCGCGAGCGCCTATGCGCTGGCCGAAAACGGCTTCGACGTCGTCATCAATGACCTCGAACATGATCGGTTAGCCGACGAAACGCTGAAGGGCATCGAATCGCGCGGGCGGAAGGCGGTGTTCGTACCCGGCGATCTCGCCGACCTCGGCGAGCATGAACGCATCGTGCGAGAGGCCCGCGCGGCGTTCGGTCCGATCACGTGCCTGCTGAACAATGCTGGCGTGCAGACGAAATTCCGCGGCGATATTCTGGACACGCCGCCGGAGAGCTTCGATCGTCTGATGTCGATCAATCTGCGAGCGTCGTTCTTCCTGACCCAGCGAGTCGCCCGGCAGATGCGCACGGACGATGCCGGCGACCGCACACAGCCGCAGCGTTCGATCATTTTCATCTCGTCCGGCAATGCCGTGATCGCAACGCCGGTGCAGCCCGAATACTGCATTTCAAAGGCCGGCGTGGCGATGATGAGCACGCTCTATGCGTTGCGACTGGCGGAATATGGCATTGCTGTGCATGAGGTCCGGCCAGGCATTATCCAGACAGACATGACCAAGGACGTGTTCGACAAGTACAATGGCTGGGTAGAGGCGGGCGGTTTCCCGATGGCTCGTTGGGGGCAGGCCGAGGATGTCGGCAATACGGTCGCGCAACTGGCGTCCGGCCGGATGCCCTATTCGACGGGCCAGGCATTCTTCGTCGATGGCGGCATGCACATCCGCCGCACCTAGATAACTGCTCAAAATTTGGCTCCGCTTCCCGTCGTCCGCAGCGCCGGACGTTCCGATCGATTGAGGACATGATGTACAACTATGCTGGAAACGTTGCGATCGTCACCGGCGCTGCGATGGGTATCGGGCGCGCCATCGCCCGCAAGTTGACGGCCGAGGGCTGTCATGTCGAGCTGTGGGATAACAATGCGGAGGCGCTGGAGCGAACATTCGCCGAATTGCGGGCGTCCGGCGCTGCGGTGTCGAAAGCGGTCGTTGACGTGACGGATCTCGAGAGGGTCAAGAACAGTCTCGCCGAAGTCGTAAAGGCACGCGGGCAGGTGGACATTCTGGTCAACAATGCCGGCACAGGGCAGGTGGCGTCGATCATCGACGATCGACCGGAAGACTTCGAATTCACCATGCGGTTGAATGTCTCGGGCACCTTCAATTGCTGCCATGCCGTCGTGCCTACGATGCTGGCGCGAAGGTCCGGTCGCATCATCAATATCTCCTCGTGGTTCGGCAAAGTCGGGCGGCCGAGCTCGCTGGCCTACTGCGCCTCGAAGTTTGCGATCCTTGGCATGACCCAGTCGATGGGGCTCGATCTTGCAGCGCACGGAATTCGTGTGAATGCCGTCTGCCCGGGGGCGATCGCCAATACGCATATGCGCCAGGTCGCCGACGAGCAGCTCGTTGCCAAGGGGCTACCGACCGCCGCCGAGCGCGCGCACACGATCCCGCTCGGGCGGCTGGGCGAACCGAAGGACGTCGCGAATGTCGTGGCGTTCCTGCTATCGGATCAGGCGGACTACATGACGGGGCAGGGCATCAACGTCACCGGTGGATTGTGGATGAACTAAATGCGCCATTTCGCGCAAGGGCGCAGCTGCTTGACAGTCTTGAAAAATTTAACTTACGTGTAGGTCAGTTAATCGGCGGAAGCCGCACGCAAAAAATGCAGGGAGATGACGTTGTACGAGCTGATGGAATTCGTCGTCCGCGGAGCGTTCTTGGGAGTCATTTATGGCCTCCTAGCGTTTCCTATCAGTCTCGTTTTCGCGACGACGGGCTCGGTCGATCTTGCGGTCGGTGCCTATACCGTGCTCGCCGTCGCCATCGCATGGGCCGTCGGCGGCCCCGCCGGCATCGTGCTCGGGATTGCCGCCGCAGTGCTGTCATCGGCGATCGTCGGCTTCATCTCTATGCGCTTAAACCGGCCCGGGACCTTCGATCACATCACCGCAGTGCTTGGGACGTTCGGCCTCGCGACATTCCTCGAATCCTTCATTCTCACGGTCTATGGCAAGGACCCGATGGCGCGGCAGATGTTCGATACGTTCTGGGACGTGCTTGGCGTCCGGATTTCGCCGCAGGCGCTGATCAACATCGTCGTCTGCCTGCTGCTGCTCGTCGCGCTCTACGTGCTGCTATACCGCACTCCCTTTGGCCGCATGATGCGGGCCAGCGCGATCAACCCGCTGGGCGCCGCGTTGAACGGCATTCCGGTGCAGACGATTTGGTTCTGTACCTACCTGCTCGGTGGTTTCCTTGCAGGAGTCGCCGGGATCCTGGTGTTGTACACGACCGGCGCCGACTACAGCACCGGCCTGTCGCTGACCATTTCTGGCTTTGGCGCGGCCATCATCTTCGGCATGAACAGCCCGTTGCGTGGCTTCGCCGGTGGCCTCGTCACCGGCCTAGTGCAGGTGTTGAGCTCGGCTTATCTGCCGGGCGGCTGGGTGACGGCCGCACCGATGATCTTCATATTCGTCGTTCTCGCCCTCGGGCCCATGAACCGAATTGCAGCAACCGGAGGACGCGTCTGATGATGTTGCGCACCCGCGACAGGCTGAGACCTGCATTCATCCTCTTTGTCATCATCGCCGCATTGACGCCCTTCATCGTCGGACGCCCGTTCTGGCTCGACAATTCGATTCTGATCGCGGTGTTCTCGCTGATGGCGCTGTCGGTCGGGATGTCCTACGGCCAGGCCGGCATTCTCTCGGTGGCGACCGCCGGCTTCGCGTCGGTCGGTGCTTACGCAACCAGTATCGTCACCGCGCATTATGGATTGTCGCCGCTGCTTGGGCTGCTGCTCGCCGTGATACTTCCGATGCTGATGGGGTATCCGATGGCGCGGGCCATCACGCGGCTGTCCCCGATGCCGCTGTCAATCGCGACGCTTCTGCTCAGCATGGTTCTCGAAATCGCCATCCGCGAAGGCGGCGACTTCACGGGCGGCTATATCGGCCTGTCCGGCATTCCGAACTTGCCATTCGCGCCCAACCTGGAATCGATGCACGTGCTGTCGTGGTCGATCGTCATTGTCGTGATCGCGCTGTACGCCAATCTCACGCATTCGGCGATCGGGCGCGCGGTCAAGACCGCGCGGCACGATCCGCTGCGTGCTACCGCCGACGGCGTCGACGTTCCGAAGATCCTTGCCAGCTACTTCGCTTTGTCCGCGGCGGTGGCCGGGGTCGCCGGTTGGCTCTATGCACATCACCTCATGTATATGGGGCCTGACTCGCTCACCATCCACGTCTCCATTAAGACGATGCTGATGACGGTCATCGGCGGCGCCCAGACCTTTCTTGGCCCCGTCCTGGGCGCAGCCTTCCTGACCCTGTTGACGCTCTACCTGCCCGCGTCCGAAGCGCAGGGCATGATCTTCGGCGCCACGCTTGTGTTCGTCCTGCTGGTCGCACCGCGCGGAATTCTCGGAACCGATTGGATGGAACTGTTGTCACGCCGGAAGTCGCGCGAAGCGCCGGTCGCCAGCGTGGCACGCACGAGCGAGCGCGCGGCATGAGTGTCGATGTTCACGAGGTGAGTGTTAAATTCGGCGGCGTCACTGCCCTCAAAAACGTCTCGCTGACGCTCGAACGCGGCCGTATCCTGGCCGTGATCGGTCCCAACGGCTCCGGCAAAAGCACGCTGTTCAATTCGATCACGGGAATGGTTGCCGCCGCCGGCGGAAAGATCGCGGTCGATGGCGTCGCCGTCGACGCCATGGCGCCGAACAGCCGTATCGCGCTTGGGCTGGCGCGCACGTTCCAGACGCCGCGTTTCGATCCGCACGTCACCGTGCAGGAAGCTGTGCTCTGCGGCTTCTACCCGGTGTCGAAGCCCGGCATGTTTTCGTCGCTGCTGCGCTCGCCGGCCGTAGCCCGCGAAGAGCGCGGATTTAGTGAGCGATGCACCGAGATCCTGAAAGAGCTGCGGCTGACGAAGTACAGCGCGACGAAGATGGGCGAGCTGCCGATGGGGCAGGTTCGGCTTGTTGAGGTCGCGCGCGCGGTCGCCAACAATCCGAAATATATCCTGCTCGACGAGCCGGCCGCTGGATTGGCGCGCGATGAACAGGCGATGCTTAGCACCGAAGTCCGCCGCCTAGCCGAAAAAGGTGTCGGCGTTCTTCTGGTCGAGCACAATTTCAACCTCATTCGCGAATTGGCAGAGCATGTAATCGTGCTCAACCGAGGCGCTATGCTGATGTCCGGCCGCGCCGAGGACGTCGCGCGGGACAAGGCCTTTATCGACGTCTATCTCGGAAGCAGCGGTAGGTGACGGGGCAGCCATGAACATCATGTCATCTAATGTCGTATCTTCCCACGCGGCGCCGGCCGGTCGGCACGCGATCTCCTGTGCGAACGTGTCCGCGCGCTACGGGCGGATAACCGTCGTCTCGGACGTCACGTTCGCCGTCGTTGCGGGTGAAATGGTGGCCGTCCTTGGGGCCAACGGCGCTGGAAAGAGCAGCCTGCTCGGATCGATCGCGGGTAATGTTTCAGGAAGCGGCCGGATCGAGATCTACGGAAACTCGGTGGGATCCTATCCGTCGCATAAACGCGCCGTCAGCGGGCTGTCGCTGGTGCCCGAGCAACGCCGCAATGTTTTTGCGGCAATGTCGGTGAAGGAAAATATCGATTTGGGCCTGCGCCTTCTGCCTGTCGATGAACGGGAAGAACAGCGCGACTTCATCATGAGTCTGTTCCCGATCCTGAAGGAGCGGCAATCGGCGGGTGCCGGCATGCTAAGCGGTGGTGAACAGCAGATGCTCGCGATCAGCCTCGCGCTCGGACGGAAGCCCGACGTTATCATCTTCGATGAACCGACGCAGGGGCTGGCGCCTGCCGTGTTCGATACGCTCGAGCATGCATTCACGGTTCTGAAGCAACGCGGCCTGGCGATGATCCTCGCCGAGCAGAACGTGCCTTTCGCGGCCCGTGTCGCTGATCGCTACGTGATCCTTTCACAAGGCAGCATAGTCCGCGAAGGCCCGGGATCCGATCTCAAGAATCCGGAAGATATCGCGGAAGTCTTCCTGGGAAGCAAGTAAACGACACGTCAAATAAAATATTGGGAGGGGAGTAAACATGATTGGTATTTTGCAGAAATCGATTGTTGCGGTCGCATTGCTTGGTGCGGCGTCCATGGGGACGGCAGTTGCGGCGGAGGACGTCGTCAAGGTTGGCGGCATTCTCAGCCTTAGTGGGCCGGCTGCTCCGTTCGGTATTCCTGAGCGTGATGCGGTCGAGATTCTGGCCAACAAGATCAACGCGGAAGGCGGGGTCAAGGGCCGTAAAATCCAGGTGATCTTCCACGACGATCAGAGCAACCCGACCGAGGCGGCCCGCGGCGCGACCAAGTTGATCCAGCAGGACAAGGTTCAGGCGATCATCGGATCGACGCTCGGTACCGGCACGCTCGCGCTGATGCCGATTGCCATGAATAACAAGGTGCCGGTGTTGGCACCGATCGGCACGATCGACGCGACGTCTAAGAAACATGCATTCTGGCCCTGGCTGTTCCGCTCCGCGCCAACCGAAGAGGTCATTCTGGACGGGATCATGGAGCGCGGCGTGTTTGGACCGAAACGCAAGAAATTCGCGGTGATGTATCAAGAGGACGCCTACGGCAAAGCCGGGATGGAATACGCGTTAAAGCTGTCAAAAGAAAAGGACATCGACGTCGTGGCATCGGTCGGCGCGCCGCTCAACGCCATTGACCTCACCTCCGCCGCAACCAAGATTCGTAATGCTAACCCCGAGGTCGTGTTGCTTGAGACCTCCGCACCCGCGCTCGGAGCGGCGTTCGTGCGTGCTGCTAAGCAGGTGGGGTTGACTGCGCCGATCATCGGTTCCGGCAGCCTCAACCAGCGGCCGTTTCTCGATGCGGCCGGCCCCGCCGGTGAAGGCGTCCAGGTGGTTTCGCTGGGAAACTGGGATGATCCGTCCGACAAGCAGAATGCACTCGGGGATATTCTCCGCGCTGCTGGCAAGAAGCCGTCGGGCTATGGCGAACTGCTTAGCTCCACCGGATTTCTCGTCCTGATGGAAGCCCTCAAGCGGGTCGATGGCGTGCCGACCGGCGCTGCGATCCGTGACGCCATCGAATCGATCTGTGACTTCAAGGGCACCTTCATCGACGGGACGATCTGCTATTCGAAGGATCAGCACGAGGGCTTCTCCAAGGACTCGCTGGTCACCGTCGAAATCTCGAACGGCAAGTTCAAAACGATCAAGTAAGACAACAGATCGATCCGCAGACTACGTAGCGTCTGCGGATCGATCTTCGGAGTAATCGTTCTGATGACGCCATCCTATCTCGACCGCCCCATCACAGACTGGACCTATGACCGGCTGTTGCAATGGCGCGCCCAAACGACACCGGACCGGCCGTTTATCTGCTTCGAAGACGGAAACTACCAGACCTTCGGCGAACTCAGCCGCGAGGTGGGTAGGCTCGCAGCGGGGCTGTCGCGGGCCGGGGTGAAAAGTGGCGACTGCGTCGCCATTCTGGCCGGAAACAGCCTGACGGCGATTCACGCCTGGCTGGCCATCAACATGGTCGGGGCCACGGACGCGCCGATCAACCCGGCATTCCGTGGACAGCCGCTGGTGCATGCGCTCAATATACTTGGCGCCAGCATGGTGATCGTCGATGACGAACTGGTGCCTGCCTTGCGCGAGATCGAAGGCGATCTGACTGCGCTTGCGCATGCCGTTCATTTCGGTGACGGTGTGCCGCAACGATGTACGGGGAGCTCCGATCGGCTGAAGTTCTGGCCTTACGAGGCCGTAGCGTGCGACCCCACAGACTGGGAGGCACCTATCATCACATTCGATCAGATTTCTTCTGTACTGATGACCTCAGGCACATCGGGGCCATCGAAGGGCGTCATGGTACCGCATGCACAGGCGATGCTGATCGCCAGGAATTCAGTCGATGGCTTGCGGGTCACCGATGCCGACACGTATTACGTGGCACACCCAGTCTTTCACATGTCCCCGCGTTACTGCGCGATCACGGCAGCGATGCTGGTCGGTGCGCGTGTCTGGCTCGACCGCGGGTTCAAGGCGGAGCGCTGGCTCCGTCGCGTGAGAACGGCACAGGCGACGGTCACGATCGGTCATGGTCCACTACTGGAGATGATCTTTGCGCAGCCCGAGCGTTCGGACGATGCCACCAATCCGTTGACCCGCCTTGGCACTTCGCCGTTTCCCAAGCACATCGCGGCCGCGTTTGAACGACGTTTTGGACTCAAGGGCATCGAGACCTGGGGCATGACCGAGGTCGGCATTCCCTGCTGGCATCCGTATGACGAAGCGTTGCGGCCGGGCTCCTGCGGCAAAATCCTCTCCGAATGGTTCGATGTCAAAGTAGTCGATCCGGCGAATGATTCTGCATTGCCGTCGGGGGAGATTGGTGAGCTGGTCGTGCGGCCGAAGTTTCCTGCAACGCTGATGCAGGGATATCTCGGCAGGCCGGATGCGACCGTCGAGGCCTGGCGCAATCTCTGGTTCCATAGCGGTGACAGCGGTTACATCGACCATGATGGCTGGGTCTATTTTGTCGACCGGTTGAAGGATCGGATTCGTCGAAGGGCGGAAAATATCTCGTCCTACGATATCGAATATGCAGCGCAGCAGGTGACAGGCGTATTGGACGCTGCCGCTGTTGGTGTTCCGTCTGAATTCGCGGGCGACGACGATGTCAAATTGTGCATCGTCATCGCCGCAGGGAGTGATGTCAGCCCCGCGGAGCTGATCGGCCAACTCGCCAAGGCGCTGCCGCACCATATGGTGCCGCGCTATATCGAAATCATCGCAGAGCTGCCGCGAACACCCACCAAGAAGGTGCAGAAGGCGGTGTTGCGCCAAGCCGGCATCACGGCGTCGACATGGGATCGCAAAGCAGTAGGCATTGCGTTGCGCGACCTTATTAATAGTTGAAACCCAATAGTTGAATCATGCCTGATGCGATGCGGGGCTATGTCTGGTTTCAGGAGTGAACCTTCTTCCTAACGGTTTTGTGAGGTGCTGACGAGGTTGCTGCGCCGGTGCCGTAGGCTGCTTCGATGGTTGAAAGGGTCGCTTCCCAGAGTTCGGACAGGCGTGAAAAGCGTCCGGAATCGCGGGTCACCGAACCCGCATAGTGAATGATCGTCGCAAGCTGAATGACGATGTTCTGCTGTGGGGTATCACTGCGGAATTCTCCCGCGCGGATGGCGAGGCCGACGCCGATCCGCACCAAGCTCTCGAATTCATACGACGTGCTTTGCAGGATCGATTGCATTTTCGGAGTCAAGGCGTCCCGATCCGACCGCAGCCGGATCATCAGGCTCCAGGGGTGGCCCTTGTCGCCAGTCGGATTGAACTTGTTGTAGCGCTCGCGATTGAAGGCAACGGTCGCTGCGATCTTCTCTCGAAGCGTCGTCTCGGGATCGGTCCAGACATGAGTATATCGCTCGATCGTTCCGCGGGCGTAGTCCTCAAGAACTTCCTCGACCAGGCCGCTTTTGTTGCCGAAGTGATAGTGCAGATTGGCCCGCGTCGTGCTGAGTATCTCCGAGATTTCGCGGAAACTCACGCCCCGATAGCCGTGTTTCACCAGCAGGTCGGCGGTCGTCGATTTGATCTTGTCACGCATAGTCGATCCGTAAATTGAAAGGGTGCCACGAATCCGCGAATTCGTGACACCCGATTGTCTCAGTTTTGCGAAGTTGCCGCAATCACTTCGGTGCGTCAGGCTGCTGCTTCAACCCTTCCGTGCGGCATCAGTCCGGCACGGATCATGGCGGCACGAATACGTTCGATCTCCGCGGCTGGCAGCTTTTGCAGCGGCGGACGCACGGCAGCCGAGGGCAGGCGTCCCAGCATGACCTGGGCTTCCTTCATACGGTTGTGCATGTCGACGCCGGGTGCCGAATAGAACGCATGCGTGGTGGGGTAGATGCGATCCGCCGCCGCCTTCGCTGCGGCCATATCGTTGTTGCGGACGGCCTCGTACAACGCGACCTGCAGATCGGCGATGGTGCTTCCCGCGCCCGACAGCAGGCCGTTGCAGCCGGTCACCAGCGAACTGAACAGCCACGCGCTGTGCGTCGTTAGGACGTTGAACGGGCGAGGACCATTCTGCAATTCGCGAACCGTCAATTCATGGCGGACCGGGTCGCCGCAGGCGTCCTTCATCGCGGCAATGGACGGAATTTCCGCCAGCATGCGGACCAGCGTTTCGTGCGGATAACACAGGCCGGTCGCGATCGGGAATTGGAAGATGATCAGCGGCAGGTCGGTCGCGTCGGCGATACGCTTGAAGTGATCGACCACCATGTCCGGGCGGGCACCCAGCATGAAGAGGTTCGGCGGGAAGATCAGGAGCGCGGAGGCGCCGCCTTTTTCGGCCATTTTGGCGATCTTGATGGCGTCGTTGGCGCTCTCGGCATACACGCCGTTGACCACCGGAAGCTTGGCTCCGACTTCTTCCATGGTGACGTCGAGGATGCGCTGCTGCTCCTCGAACGTGCATGACGAGACTTCGGAAGCGTGCCCGTTGACGGTGATCGCAGCGATGCCGCGGACACCGGTGACGTCGCGCAAATGCTTGCGATAGCTGCCTTCGTCGATCGACAGGTCGTCCTTGAGGGGCAGCAGGCAGGCCGGGATCACGCCTGAACAATCATATTTGGTGCGGCTCATTTTTCTCTCCTTGGTATTGCTTATCGTGACGTAAGTCAGACGCCTTCCAGTACGACGATATCGGCGATCGATGCGCCGTGGCGTGCATCTCGGGCTTTCAGGTAGATCGCCGAATTGTAGAAATCCTTTGCGCGCTGAACGTTATCGAACTCGACGATAACGAAGCGGCGATCAGGGGCGTCGCCTTCCAGTGCCACCGGCAGCGAACCGCGCACGTGATAGCGCCCGCCGAACGACTCGATCGCCTCCTTGGCGAGTGGCTTATATTTTTCGTAGGCCTCCGGATCAGTCACCTTCACCTGCGCCACCACGATCGCTGCCATGTTTGTCATTCCTTCCCGGTAAACCTGCCGCAAAATTGGCACTGACATACATGTAAGTCAATATCTTCTAGCGTAAGCGACATGCAAAATGCAGCTGCCGTGGATGAAATTGGCAATCTTTATTGACCTGCACGTCAGTAAATGACATTTTGCCGAAAACCGACTTGGCCATGGGGTTGAAACATGAAAATCAAAATCGAAAAACACAGCCGCGTGGCAGTTCTTATCCTCAATAATCCGCCGATGAACGTGGTGACGCTCGACTTAACGCGGGCGATGAACGCTGCGTTGAAGGAATTGGAGGCCGACGCTGGCGTCGGCGCACTGGTGCTGACCGGCGAAGGTAGCAGGGCGTTCTGCGCCGGCTCCGACATCAAGGAGTTCCCCGGGCTCATCGCCGAGAAGGGGATTGTGAGCCGCAAGCTCGGTTTTGAGAACGAGACCTACGGCGCAGTCGCTCATTTTCCGAAGCCGACCATCGCGGCCATCGAGGGTCTCGCGCTGGGCGGCGGGCTCGAACTCGCGGCCGGCTGCGACTTCATCGTCGTGTCGGACAATGCCCGGCTTGGGCTTCCGGAAATCAAGCTCGGTGGCTTCCCGAGCAGCGGCGGCACCGTGCGCGTGACGCGGCGTATCGGCCTGTCCCGCGCCAAGGAAATGATGATGTTCGGCGACATGATCGATGCGCAGACGGCGCTGGAATGGCGGCTGGTCAACAAGGTGGTCCCGGCCGGAACCGTGCGCGCGGCTGCGATCGAGATGGGCGCGCGGCTCGCCGCAGGTCCGGAGCAGGCGATGTATGCCTGCAAGAAGGCGATCGAGGATGCCATGAACTGCTCGGAGGAGGAAGCGATCGCCACCGCGATGCGTCTGAGCGAGAGCCTGTCTCAGACCGCGGATTTCTCCGAAGGCGTCACTGCCTTCGCGCAGAAGAAACCGGCCAAATTCTCCGACCGCCTCAACGTCGGCGTGTTCGCCAGCGGACGCTGACGATCACATCATCACCTGCGAAACCATCCGATGTGCCGCGATCCGTAGCAATCGCCTGGTCGCAAGAAACAAAAAAAGGAAACGTTCGTGATCGACTTCTCGATATCCGAAGAAATGACCATGGTTCTCAAGACGCTGAAGCGTTTCATTGAGACCGAACTCAAGCCGCACGAGGCCGAGGTCGAAGAGAAGCAGTTCGTTCGCCCCGAACTCGCGCTCGAACTGAAGACCAAAGCCAAGGCGCTCGGCCTATTCGCGCTGGGCATGCCCGAGGAATCTGGCGGTGGCGGGCTCAGCGCCGTCGACATGTGCCTGTGCGAGGAACAGTTCGGCTGGACCAAGGACGCGCTGGTGCGCCGGGCCTTTGGTGCAATTCCTGCTGCACTTGAGAATTGCGTCGGCGAGCAGCGCGAGCGCTATCTCTATCCGGCCGTGCGGGGTGACATTGGCGTTGCGCTGGGGATGACGGAGCCTAATGCGGGCTCCGATGCCGCGGGCATTCAAACGACGGCCAAGCGCGACGGATCCGATTTCGTGATCAACGGCTCCAAGCACTTCATCAGCGACGCCGATCTTGCGGATTCGTTCATCATCACAGCGGTGACCGATCCGAGCAAGGGCGCGAAGGGCATCACAGCATTCCTGCTCGATCGGGGCACGCCGGGATTCACGGTCGGTCGCATTCAATACATGATGGGGCTACGCGCGACCAATCATTGCGAGCTGTCCTTCGATAACGTCCGGGTGTCCGAAAAGCAGATGCTCGGCGCGGAAGGACAGGGACTTTACCAAGCCTTGTCGACCATCAATCGCGTACGGCTCGGCATGGTTGGCGGTCGCTCCGTCGGCATGGCCAGCAAGCTGATGAAAATGAGCATCGACTATGCCAACGAACGCAAGCAGTTCGGCAAGTCGATCGGCGAATTCCAGATGGTTCAGGCCATGCTCGCCGACATGGCGACGGAAATCTTCGCCGCACGCATGATGGTTCTCAATGCCGCGTGGGAAACCGACCAAGGAATGGATCCGCGCGAGAAGGTTTCGATGGTGAAGTACTACGCGTCAGAAATGCTCGGCCGCGTGGCCGACAAGGCGGTACAAATCTTCGGTGGCATGGGCTATTGCCGGGAGATGCCGTTGGAGCAGCTTTACCGCGACGCGCGCGTCTACCGCATATTCGATGGTGCGTCGGACATCCACCGCATGGTGATCGCGCGCAGTCTGCTCAAGACCGGCACCCACCCGGTCTGAACAGCGCTTTTATCGACGTCAATTGAATCGAGATCGATCATGCTTAGCAAGATGCGCGTCCTGAGCTTTTCTCACTTCGTTCAGGGTCCGGCCGGTTCGCAGTATCTCGCCGATCTCGGTGCAGAAGTCATCAAGGTCGAGCCGCTGACCGGCGCTTTCGAACGCAATCACACCGGCGGCCATGTCTATGTCGAAGGTCTGAGCGCGAGCTACTTCGCGGTCAACCGCAACAAGAAATCAATCGCCATCGATTTGAAGAATCCGAGAGCCAGAAAGATCCTGTACGACATCATCGCGACCTGCGATGTGGTGACGGAGAATTATCGCGGCGGCGTGCTCGATCGGCTCGGTTTTGGCTACGAGGCCGTCAAGGCCGTCAAGCCGGATATCATCTACGCATCAGCCAGCGGCTGGGGCTCGAGCGGTCCGATGGCCGACAAGCCCGGGCAGGATCTGCTAGTGCAGGCACGCTGCGGCCTGGTGGCCGTCACCGGTAATTTGGAGCAGCATCCGACAGTGCCTGGTGTGCCCTTGGTCGATCAGCATGGCGCCGCATTGCTCGCGATGGGGATCATGGCAGCTTACGTGAAGAAGCTGACCACCGGCGAGGGAACGCGGGTCGAGTCCAACCTTCTCAATGCGGGTCTCGATCTGCAGCTCGAATCGATGGCGGTGTATTTCTCCGGGAAGCGGACACCTGCCCATGTCCAGCGTCATCCGCAATTGGCTAACTGGCATCTCGATGCGCCGTACGGCGTTTACAAGCTCGCGGATTGCCATGCTGTCATCAGTCTCGGCGGCGACATCGAGCAGTTCGCGTCGGCAATCGGATCGCCCGAGCTGATCGCTCTCGGAAAAGATCGCATGGCGATGCGGGACGAGTTTACGCGGATACTCGCAGAAGAACTGACAGGCTGGACCTTCGCGCGGCTCGAAGCCGCGTTGACGCCGCACGCGCTGTGGTTCGAGCGGGTTCAAAACTATGACCAGATCAGGGTCGATCCGCAGGTCGCCGCAAATAATTGCTTCATGGAAATTCCCATCAGGAACGGCACTGCGACGGTGCTTGCACATCCCGTCCGCTACGACGGTAAGGCGCCTGCGCTTCGCCGCGTGCCGGTCGAACTCGGCGCCGACACGCGCCAGGTCTTGCGCGACGTGGCCGGACTGAGCGACGCGGCCATCGAGGAGTTGATCGCCGCGAAGGTCGTGCACGGGCCGGTGCCGGCGTGACGGCTGATCGTGTCATGATCCGAAACATCAGAACTGGTGATTGAGATGACGACGACCGAACTCCGCAAGGTGACACTGGACGACAAATACGTGCTGCCGTCGGGGCGCATCTATCTGTCGGGCATTCAGGCGCTGGTGAGATTGCCATTGATGCAGCGCGCCCGTGATGCCAAGGCAGGGCTCAACACCGGCGGCTTTATCTCGGGCTATCGCGGATCGCCGCTCGGCACCTACGACAATGCGTTGTGGTCGGCGAAAAAACATCTGGCGGTCGAGAAGATTCGGTTCCAGCCCGGACTGAATGAAGATCTGGCCGCTACGTCGGTTTGGGGCAGCCAGCAGGTCGGAATGTTTCCCGGCGCAACCGTGCAAGGCGTGTTTGGTATCTGGTACGGCAAGGGCCCCGGCGTCGATCGTTCGGTCGATGCATTGAAACATGCCAATGCGGCGGGCACGTCGCGCTTTGGCGGCGTCCTCGCTCTGGCTGGCGACGATCACGGCTGTCAGTCCTCGACACTGGCGCATCAGAGCGAGCAGGTGTTCCAGGCGGCGATGATGCCGATCCTCAATCCAGCTACCGTGCAGGAGTATCTCGACTTCGGCATCTACGGAATTGCGCTGTCGCGCTATTCCGGATGCTGGGTCGGCTTCAAGGCGATCTCAGAGACCGCCGAGAGCTCCGCGTCGATCGAGGCGGATCCGGATCGCATGCAATTTGTCACGCCGACGGATTTCGAGCCGCCAGCCGGTGGGCTGCACATTCGCTGGCCTGATCCGCCGCTGGAGGCGGAGGCGCGCCTGCATGGTGCCAAGATGCGAGCGGTGGCTGCGTTTGCCCGCGCCAACCCGATCGATCGCACCACGATCGATTCGCCGACCGCGAGCCTGGGCATTCTCACCACCGGCAAGGCATATCTCGATGTTCGGCAGGCGCTGTCGGATCTCGGTCTGTCAGAACAGGCCTGCGCCGATCTCGGACTGCGTGTCCACAAGGTCGGTCTGACTTGGCCGCTCGAGGTCGAGGGCGCGCGCCGTTTCGCCAAAGGGCTGAAAGACGTTCTGGTCGTCGAGGAGAAGCAGGGCTTCATTGAAACCCAGTTCGTCCACGCGATCTTCAATATGGATTCGGGAGAGCGCCCGTCCGTCGTCGGCAAGCGTGATGAGAACGGCGATGTCCTGCTGCGCAGTGAAGGCGAGTTGTCGCCGACCCTGGTCGCTCGCGCCATCCTGTCCCGGCTCGAACGCCAGGGGAAGGGCAGCGCCAATCTCGCGCAGCGCATTGCCCGGTTGGAGTCCTTCGAGGAAATCGCGCGCACGCCGCATATCAAATCGCAGCGGGCGCCGTTCTTCTGCTCGGGCTGTCCGCACAATACGTCGACGCAATTGCCGGAAGGCAGCCGCGCGATGGCCGGCATTGGATGCCATGGCATGGCGATGTGGATGCCGAACCGAAATACCGACACCATCACGCATATGGGCGCAGAGGGCGCCAACTGGATCGGACAGTCGCCGTTCACGACAGAGAAGCACGTCTTCCAGAATCTCGGTGACGGCACCTACACCCATAGCGGATTGCTGGCCATCCGGGCCGCGGCCGCCGCGCGGATCAACATCACCTACAAGATCCTCTACAATGACGCGGTGGCGATGACCGGAGGGCAGTCTGCGGAAGGCGGCTTCACCGTGCAGCAGATTGCTGCGCAGGTCGCGGCCGAAGGCGCCAATCGCGTTGTCATGGTGTCCGACGAGCCGGACAAATACACCGATCCGTCGCAGTTCCCGGCGGGCGTCACGTTCCATGGTCGCGACGAGCTCGATGCGGTGCAACGCAAGCTGCGTGAAATACCCGGCCTGACCGTCTTGATCTACGACCAGACCTGTGCGGCCGAAAAGCGCCGGCGGCGCAAGCGCGGACTGTTTCCGGATCCGCCGAAGCGCGCCTTCATCAACGATGCCGTCTGCGAAGGCTGCGGTGATTGTTCAGTGAAGTCGAACTGCGTCTCGGTCAAGCCGCTGGAAACGCCGCTCGGCCGCAAGCGCGTCATCGATCAGTCGAGCTGCAATAAGGATTTCTCCTGCGTCGAAGGGTTTTGCCCGAGCTTCGTGACTGTTCATGGCGGAGGTCTGCGCAAGCCGGCCAAGTCGGGAATGAAGTCCAATGCAGCCGACATTTTTGCGGGTCTGCCGATGCCGGCAACCCGGATGCTGGTGGAGCCCTACGATATCCTGATGACCGGCATCGGTGGCACCGGTGTCGTCACCATTGGTGCGCTGCTTGGTATGGCCGCGCATATCGAAGGCAAGGGCTGCTCGGTTCTGGATTTCACCGGTCTGGCGCAGAAGAATGGCGGGGTGATGAGCCATGTCCGGATTGCGCCGCGCCCGGATGATATTGCGGCTGTTCGCATTGCCGCGGGCGCGTGCGATCTGCTGCTCGGTTGCGACATGGTGGTGGCGGCGTCGCCCGTCGCGCTATCGCGTCTCGAAAACGGCGTATCGCGTGCGATCGTCAATACCTCGCTGACGCCGACTGCGGCTTTCGTTACCGATGGCAATATTGATTTCGAAGCCAATGTGATGCATCGCGTGCTGCGCAAAGCGGTCGGCGACGTGGGGATCGATTTCGTCGAAGGAACGCGGATCGCGACGGCGCTGATGGGGGATTCGATCGCTACCAACCTCTTCCTGCTCGGTTACGCCTTCCAGAAGGGTCTTCTCCCGGTCAGCTTCGAGGCACTCGATGAGGCGATCGCGCTCAATGGCGGCGGTGTCGATGCCAACAAGCGAACCTTCGCATGGGGACGGCTTGCCGCTCATGATCCCGCGGCCGTCGAGGTCACCGCCCGTCCTGACAGTACGCCGGTCGAAAAGCCACTGTCGTTGCAGGAAAAGCGCGCCTCCTATGCTGCGTTCCTCACCAGCTATCAGGACGACGCCTATGCCCGGCGTTACCAGGATGTCGTGGCGCGGGTCGAACAGGCCGACCTTCTCGATCCCAATCTTGGTTTGACCGATGCGGTTGCCTGCAATCTGTTCAAGCTGATGGCGTATAAGGACGAATATGAGGTCGCCCGACTTTATACGGAAAGCGAATTCCGCGACAAACTCGAGCGCCAGTTCGAGGGCGACTACAAGCTCAAGGTCCATCTGGCCCCGCCGCTGCTGGCGCGCCGGGACCCGGTGACGGGCCACCTCAAGAAGCGATCGTTCGGCCCCTGGATCCTGTCCGCCTTCGCGGTGCTGGCGCGTTTCAAGCACCTGCGCGGAACGTCACTGGATATTTTCGGATATACCGCGGAGCGTCGTATGGAGCGCGAACTGATCGATCGCTACATCGCCGATATCGACCAGATCCTTTCGGGCCTGAACCTCGGCAACTACGCGACCGCAGTAGAACTGGCCGGTCTGCCGGGCATGGTAAAAGGATTCGGGCACGTCAAGGAACGCAACGTCACTGCGATGGTCGCGCGACGAAAAGAGCTCATGCTGCAGTTTGAAAGCGAAACGGCGGCTCCGTCGTCCGGCGTGGCGTTACAGGTGGTTGCGGCGAGATGACATCCCGCGCGGGAGACCCAGGATCTCAGGTCCCCTGCACGGCATGGGCAAACCCGCTAAGCGTCGCACGCGTCAGCTTGCGGCCGATTTCCGGATCGTTGCCGCTTCGATACCACAGCAGCATGTTGCCATCGTGCACTGCCTCCAGATAGAGCACGATGTCTTTGGTTGCCTGCTTGGTACTGAATTCGCCGGTGGATTTTCCGGCATCGATGATCGCTTCGAGGAGCGTTGCAAGCTTGCGGTAGATGCGAAACATCTGGGTGCGAATCTTGGCTTTCGCTCGCGAGACCTCGACCGACATCAGGATCATCACCGCTAGATCCTCGGGATGCGTCGCAGCCCACTGGGTCTGGTGTTTTACCAGTGAGGCCAGTTGCTGGGTTGGTGATCCGCCGCGCTGCTGGACGCGTTCGATGGTGGCGTCGATGGAGCGGGCCTCAATGGTTTCGAGAACCTTGAGAAGCAGCCGCTCCTTGCTTTTGAAGTGATAATACACCGCGCCCTTGGTGAAGCCCGCGACGGCGGCGACCTCTTCCAGGGTGCTGTTCCAGTATCCGCGCGTGGCAAACAGCCGAACCGCCGCATCGATGATGCGTGCCAGGCTCTGGTCGCGTTTGGACGCTTTTTCGACAGGGGCCTGATCGGCTGGGACTCTCTGGGTCGGCTTTTTGGTAGCCGGCCGCTTGATTCGGGGTTTTGCAGCGACACGGGACGCGCTCGCGTTGGCCGTCACGGCGCTGTGTCGTTTAGCGACTGGCATAAATTTCCTTTGCAATCAGAAGGCGTTGGATCTGATTCGTACCTTCCCAGATCTGCGTAACCTTGGCATCGCGCATCATGCGTTCGATCGGGTAGTCCTTAAGATATCCGTAGCCGCCATGCAGTTGCACGGAATCTGTCGAAACAGCCATGGCCGTGTCACTGCACAGGACCTTGGCGAGCGACGCGTAGCGCCGCGAATCAGGATGGTTCCGGAGCCGGTAGTCCACGGCTTGATACAATACCGAGCGTGCGGCCTCCACCTTGAGAGCCATGTCGGCGATCATGACCCGGACCGCTTGAAAGCGGGAAATCGTCTGGTCGAACTGGCGGCGGTCCTGGGTATATTTCAGCGCCTCGTCCAGCGCGCCCTGGGCGATGCCGAGTGCGTGGGCGGCGATGGTCAGGCGCGAATTGTGAAGCATCTCGGTGATATAGGCGCCACCCTTGTCCGGATCGCCGACCTCGCGGCCGGTGGGGATGCGGCATTGCGCGAGGATGACGTCAGCCGTCGGACTGCCGCGCATCCCCATTTTGTCCTCGGCCTTGCCGAAGCGGATGCCGGGATCGTCGCGATGGATCATGAAGATGCCGAACGTGTTTTCGCCGGTCCGCGCGAAAATGAGGTACCAGTCGGCCCAGCCGGCATTTGTGATGAAACGCTTGGTGCCGTCGAGCACCCAGCCGTCACCATCGCGTTTGGCCGTAGTGCGGGCCCCCATCAGGTTTGATCCGCCTTGCGGTTCGGTAAGGCCCCATGCGCCCCGCATCTCGCCCTTGCAAATCGGCGGTAGCACCAGCCGTTGCAACGCGTTGGAGCCATATTTCACGATTCCCTCGAGCACCCAGCCGCTGGTGATGGTGAGGGAAGTCGAGGCGCAGGCCCGGGCTAGTTCTTCCGTAGTGATCACCTGGGCATACAGGTCGCCGTCGGATCCGCCGAGATGCTCGGGAAACGGCAGGCCGGGAAGGCCTAGCGCACGCGCAGCATCAATGGCCTCGAGCGGCGGGCGGCCCTCGCGATCGACCGTCGCGGCATGGGGCGCAACGCTGCGTTCGACGAAGCGGCGCAGATTGCCTCGAAATTCCTGATACTTGTCATCCTCACTCAGGCGCATGGTTCTTCCCTTCGCGTTACGGTGCTGTTTTCAGCCGTTGAACACAGGTGGCCAGCCGAGGCCGATGGTCTGTCCGCGCTCATAAGCGGGGCTTGCTTTGGCAATCTGCTCCTCATCGAGGCCGATGGCGGACAGCAGTTCGACGCTACGGTCGCGCGTGTCGGTGGGGGCAGGCGCAATGGGCGTCCGGCTGAAGCGCGGAATAGCCGGTACCGCGAACTGACCCTCATGGTGTTCGGCGCGACTACGGATCTGCGGCTCCCGCCACACTTCGTACGGTGCAAGCACGGGCGTCACGCAGGCCTGTTTCCCTTCGAACAGCGCGGTCCAATGGTCGCGTGGCTGTGACCGAAAGGTGGCATCGAGGCGCTTCTCAATGTCGTGCCATGTTCGCCGGTCCATGTGATCGGGCAAGGGGGTGCCGAGATCCAGCGTGGTCCAGAGCGCATGGAAGAATTGTGGTTCCAGCGATCCGACAGCGACGTGCCCGCCGTCAGCGCAGCTGTAGCAGCGATAGAACGGTGCATTGCCCGCGATCAGGCCGTCGCCGCGTCCCGGCATCGCGTCGGTGCCCCATACCGGAAAGTGCATGGCGATCAGCGACAGGCAGCCATCGACCATCGCGGCATCGATGTGCTGGCCGAGCCCGGTTCGTGAACGCTCGTGCAGTGCGGCGAGAATTCCGATCACGGCCAGCATGCCGCCGCCTGCCATGTCCGCGATGGCATTCAGCGGAAGCGCCGGCGGTCCGTCAGTCGGCCCCATCGACCCGAGCACGCCGGTGTAAGCGAGATAGTTGATGTCGTGCCCGGCGTCCTGCGCACGCGGGCCGCTCTGTCCGTATCCGGTGAGCGAGCAATAGATCAGCCGCGGATTGATCGCGGAAAGTTCAGCGTAGCCTGCGCCGAGCCGATCGGCGACGCCGGGCCGAAAGCCTTCGAGCAGCACATCGGCCGTGCGGACGAGGCGCTGCAGTGCATCCTGACCCTCGGCGGATTTGAGATCGAGCGTAATGAACGTCTTGCCGCGCGCGAAGGTCGACACCGGCGGGCCGGCGCGACCGCCACCGGCAACGATGACTTCGGCGCCGAGATCGCAGAGCAGCATTGTGCCGTAAGGCCCTGGTGCAAGTCGTGTGAGATCCACGACGCGAATTCCCGCAAGAGGGCGGCTCGAGTGTGCGTTGGTCATCTATGTCCTACATTTGCGAGTTGATCTCAGCATTTTGATCGAAATGGCGCGACACGCAGGTTTAGTAGCAACGAGATTTAGAAGAACTCTTGCATCATCGAAATCCAGTCTGTACGATCGCTCCAACAAAACATACCGTCTGGATAGTATGAGACGGGTACGAGGAAATATGCAAGGGAGGAAGGCAGCAAATGTTTTGCCGCTCTGCCGGTTGCTATCCAGCGCCTGATTTCGCCATCGCGGATCATCGTCTGCGCGCCGCACATCGCTTTCGCGGGCGCAGTAACGCGTCGTGATGCGTCGCGCCATTCAACAAACTCGTTTGGCTTGAACAGCGTCGCCCGCTTGGGCGCGTCGTATCAAGCGTGTCGTCTTGTCGTCCGTTGAAATTCAGGAGTTTGCTATGAGCCGTCTCGACCTCGATGCGCTGGTGAAGCAGGTCACGAGCTACATCCTGGCCCATCCCTATGAGCGCGATGTCTGGGAAAAGGCGCCTGCGATCACCGGGATCCTGCGCTGGAACGACAGCGTCGCGATCGCCGGTGCCAAGGCTTGGGTCGATCGTGCCGTCGACGTGCAGTCGAGCCGCGGCTATCTCAGCTATGACGAGCGCATCGAGCTCGCGAAGGGGCATGTCGAGGTGTTCTCGCCGACGGCGGCGCTCTCCTCGGCGCTTGGCTATTGCGTGCTGGCGTTTCACGAGCGCAAGACCGACGCGCGCTTGCTCGAGGCCGCGCATCTTCAGGCAAAGGCGCTACTCGCTGCGCCGCGCACGCGCGGCGGCGGCTTCTGGGTGCGCGACGAGGGCCCGGAACTGTGGATCGACTTCATCTATCTGATGTGCCCGTTCCTTGCCCGTCTCGGTCGGCTGACCGGTGACAGCAAGCTCATCGAGGAAGCGTTGAACCAGGTCGATGTCTACGTCTACCATCTCGTCGACAAGGACGAGCATCTGGCGCGGCATGCCTGGCGGGAGACGCCCAACAGTTTCCTGCAGTCGACATTCTGGTGTCGCGGCAATGGCTGGCTGACCTGCTGTCTGGTCGATCTTCTTGCGGAGATCGGCGATCACCCGCGCGCCGAGCCGCTTCGCGTGCTGGGGCAGAAGGTGTTCGCGGCCATCGCCGCGCATCAGGACCGCAGCGGATTCTTTCGCAACATCCTCGATGACCAGCACGCCAAGTTCGAAGCGTCGGGAACACTGATGTTCGCCTATAGCGCGGCACGCGCCGTCAATATGGGATGGCTTGACCAGAGCTACATGGACAAGGCCGAGCGCGCATTTCGGATCGTCGCGGGTTCGGTCGAGCCGGACGGTGCGGTGCCGGGCGTGCAGGTACCTCCGGGCGGTCCCGGCGTTCCGTTTGCGACGGCGCTGTATGGCCAAGGCTTCTTCCTGCAGGCGGCAGCCGAACTCAAGGGGCGCCTCGCCTAAGTGACACCACCAATCCCGCAACATCACAATGGACGAGAAACGAAGTGTATCTTGAAATCTTCGCCAACGGCCTTTTCCTCGGCGCCATCTACGCATTGTTCGCAGTGCCGATGAGCGTGATCTGGATAACGACCGATGTCATCGACGTCTCCGTCGGCGCCTATGCCGTCGTTGCCGGAGTCGTCGCCACCGCCTTCGGCCTGCCCTATGGCGGTCTGCTCGGCGTGGCCGCCGCAATGGCCCTCGGGATCGTGACGGGGTGCATCTTTCTCGGCTTTCACGCGCTGCGCACCATGAAGGATGCGATGCCGATTGTGCTTGCGACCTTCGCATTCATGCTGCTGGTGGAGTCGGCTGTCCTTGTCGTGGTCGGCACTGACAACCAGTTTCTCGACCGGATCCCCGGCATCGTGCTGATCGGCGAATCCGTGATCGGCTATCAAGGCCTCTTCAATCTCGCGCTCAGCGTGTTGCTCATGCTGGCGCTGACAGCTGCGTTGAAATGGTCACCGGCTGGTTTGCGCATGAAGGCCTGCGCGATCTCAGCTAAGAACGCGTCACTGGCCGGCATTGCGGTGAAGCGGACCCAGTTCCTCACTTTCCTGGTGTGTGCCGGAATCGCCGGGATCGGCGGCGTGCTGGCATCGATGTCGATCGGCATGACCTATGCGAGCGCGTTCACATTTACGACGATCGCTTTCAGCAGCGCCGTCGTGCTGGGCCAGCGCGGGCCGTTGCCGGCTTTTCTCGGAGGACTTCTGATCGGTCTCGTCGAGTCGTTCAGCCAGACCTTCCTGCCGAATGGATGGGCACACGCGGTGCCGGCCATTCTTATCATTGTAATCCTGGCATCCGGCCGTCTGCCATCGGCCGCCTTCTCGGGAGCACGGCCATGAACGGCGCGTCCAAGTGGATGAGCAGCGTCGGCGTACTGGTCGTCGCGATTGCCTGCGTGTCGCTGCTCGCCGAATTTCGCAGTTCGGTCTATTCGACATCGACGACTGTCGGCATTTTTGCGTTGCTCGCATTGCCGCTGGGTCTGCTCTACGGCCAGGGCGGCACGGTGTCGCTGGCGCAGGGCGCCTTTGCGGCGATCGGCGCTTATACGTCGGCGATCATCACGACGCGCTACGGCATGTCGCCGATGCTGTCGCTGTTTCCAGCCGTCGTACTCCCGGCGCTGGTCGCATTCGTGATCGCCAAGCCGATCTTGCGTTTGCCCGAATTGTCGCTGGCGCTGGTGACGCTGTCGATCGGCACGGTAGTCGAGGTCGCGTTGCAGCGCGGCGGTGATTTCACCGGCAGCTTCAACGGCATCAACGGGATCCCGACGCTGCCATTCGTCGGCACCTCGCGCATCCGCGCGCACTTCGTCATCTGGACGATCGTGGTGCTGCTGGTGATTGCCTATGTGAACTTCATGTCGAGCCTACGCGGGCGCGCATTGAACGCCGTGCGCACCGATCATCTGCTGGCCGAAGCGATGGGAGTGAACGTGGCGCTCGATCTGTCGCTGATGTTTGCAATCACCGCAGGCGTCGCCGGACTGGGCGGCTGGTTCTACGCCCACACGTTGGGTTACGTGGCTCCCGACTCGCTGTCGATCGCTGTGTCGGCCAACGTGCTGTTCATGGTGGTGCTCGGCGGGCGCAAGTCGGTGCTGGGCCCGATTGTCGGCGCGGCGATCTTCACGCTGGCGAGCGACTTCCTGCCCGGCACCGAGAGCCAGGGCATCTTCTTCGGCGGCATTCTCATTCTCGTACTGCTCTTTTCTCCCGATGGCCTGATGACGCTGGTCCCAGGGCGCTGGTCGCAACGTGGCAAGCCCACATCGCTGCCGTCGCCGGATGTCCGGCCGTCGGTCCAGGCAAGCGGAGCGGTGCGATGAGCTTCGACGCGCAGAATATCAGCATCGCTTTTGGCGGCCTGAAAGTGCTGAAGGATGTGAGTGTTGCAGTGCGTCCCGGCGTCATCACCGGTCTCGTCGGCCCTAACGGCGCCGGCAAGACCACGCTGTTCAACTGCCTCACCGGCGTGGCCCGCCCGCAGGAAGGCTTGGTGCGGATCGAGGGCCAGGATATATCGAGCTATCCATTGTACCAGCGGATCCAGCTCGGCGTATCGCGCAGCTTCCAGACGCCACGTCTCGATCTCGATGCCAGCGTGCTGGATGCGGTGATGATGGGCTTCTACAGCCGCAACAAGCCGTCGCTGCTGGGCGGTTTCGTGTCGCTGCCGGCCCGGCAGGTGCGCGACAGTGAATTGCGCGCGCAGGCCGAGCGGCTCATCGCCCAGTTCGAGCTGACGGCCGATCCGTATCAACGCTCGGGCGCGCTGTCGCTCGGCCGCCTTCGCCTTCTCGAGGTAGCGCGGGCACTGGCGAGCAGCCCAAAATATCTGCTGTTGGACGAGCCGGCGGCCGGCATCGATGAGCACGATCGCATGCTGCTGGCCCGGGCCATCCGCCATGCCGCCGCCGATCAGATCGGCGTGCTGCTGGTCGAGCACAATGTCGGCTTCGTCGCCGAGCTCAGCCATCACATGGTCGCTCTGGTTCGCGGCAAGATCGTCGCCGAGGGCCATCCGCAGGACGTTGTGCAGGACGAAGAGGTCGTGACGGCCTATCTCGGAGGTCATCGTGTCGCAGCTTGATCCACATCCGATGGGTGGCCCACGCGCGGGCCTGGTGTGCTCGGGTATGAGCGCATCCTACGGCAGCCTGACGGTTTGCAGTGATGTCAGCTTCTCTGTGGCGCCGGGCGAGCTTGTGGCACTGATCGGTCCGAACGGCGCCGGCAAGACCAGCCTCGTGGGTGCGTTGAACGGCACCATCAGCGGAACAGGGCAGGTGACACTCGATGATCGCCGGCTTGACCTGTTGTCGTCGTGGCGCCGCGTCTGCACCGGCCTCACCACGGTGCCGGACGGGCGCGGGCTGTTTCCGTCATTGACCGTCGCAGACAATCTTCGTCTCGGTGCCCTTCTCACCGAGAAGAACCGGCGTGCCGAAGCGCTGGAGCGGGCGCTCGATCTGTTTCCCTTCCTGAAGTCGCGCTGGAACGCCGCCGCCGGGGCACTCAGCGGCGGTCAGCAACAGATGCTGGCGATCGCGAAGTGCCTGGCCTGCAGTCCCCGCGTGCTGTTGCTTGACGAGCCGACCCAGGGCCTCGCGCCGATCATCGTCGACGAACTGGCGGAGGTGTTGCGCAAGCTGCGCGCCAGCGGATTACCGATCCTGCTGGTCGAGCAGAATCATCATCTGGTCGAGTCGGTGGCTGACCGCTTCATCGTGTTGGTCGGCGGCAAGGTCGTGCTGGAAGGCAACAATGCCGATCTCGCCGACCGCGATCGTATCGTGCGTCTCTATCTACAGCGTTCAGCTGCTCCAATCCATTGATCGAGGGAAGCATAGTATGACAAAGAGACATCTTTTGACCAGACGCGCCGCATTGGCGCTCGGCCTGGCTGCTGGCATCTCCATCCAGTCTGCTCCGCTTCTGGCGCAGGCCAAGGGCGAGCCTCTGCGCATCGCCGTCTTGATCGCGCTGTCGGGACCAGCCGCAGCCTATGGCGCAGATGAGCGTGCGGCCGTCGAGTCAGTGGTCGAGCGCGTCAATGCGCAAGGCGGCATCAATGGCCGGCCGATCGAACTCATCGTGCGCGACACCAAGACCAACCCGACCGAAGCGGCGCGTCTGGCCAATCAGGTCATCCTCGATGACAAGGTGATCGCCATCATTGGCGCCACCACCGGGTCCGAGACACTGGCATTCGCCGACCTCGCGATGCGCTCGAAGGTGCCGGTCTTCCCGATGGTCGGCACGCAATCGGTGACCGACCCGAAGGAGGCGTTCTCGAAATGGATGTTCCGCATGTCGGTCCCGATTTCGACCGACCTGCCAGCGAGCCGCGATCGCATTGTGGCCGACGGCCACAAGCGTGTCGCCGTGTTCTCGGAGGAAGACGCCTATGGGCAGCAGGCGTCCGAGCTGTTCATCAGCCTTGCCAAGGAGAAGGGCGACCTGCAGGTGGTCGAACAAGCCTCGGCCCCGAAGGCGGCGACCGATCTCACCGCGCAGGCGATCAAGATTCGCGGTGGCAAGCCCGATGCGGTGTTCCTCGCCACATCGAGCACGGGATCGGCCGGCGCGTTTCTACGCAAATTGCAGGAGATCGGATTGAACGTACCGGTCTACGGCATGGCCGGCATCGTCCAGAAGCAGATCATCAAGAACGGTGGCAAGGGCGCCGAAAACCTGATCGCGCCCGCGCTCGTCAATCCGGATGAACCCGGTCCGCTGACGGATCTGTTCGACTTGCTGAAGAACAAGGGCGGCGTTGCAGGGTTCGGTGCGTTGCTCGGTGCTAATGCGGCTGCCACGGTTGTGCAGGCGCTCAAGGCCGGTGCCACCGATGGCCCTTCGCTCCGGGACAAGGTCGAGAGCATGGGCGCGATCAAGGGCTATGCCGCGGCCCCGATCCAGTTCTCGCCGACAGACCACGACAGCTGGGGCAAGCATACCCTGATCTATGTCACCGTGCGCGACGGCAAATTCAAGAATCTGGACAAGAAATGACGCAGCCGGTTTCTCTACCACTTGACGGCGTGCGCGTGCTGGACCTGACCCAGGTCCAGTTCGGGCCGTGTGCAACCCAGGTCCTTGGCGATTTCGGTGCGCAAATCATCAAGGTCGAACGGCCCGGCGATGGCGACATCTGCCGGTCGACGGATCCGTTCATTGTCGAACCGTCCGGCGAGAGCGCCTACTTCATGGGCCTGAACCGTAACAAGCGCGGCATGGCGATCAACATGACGGCGCCGGCGGGCATAAAGATCGTGATGGAGCTGCTGGAGCAGGCGGATGTGCTGGTTCACAATTTTCGCCCAGGCGTCGCCGATCGCCTTGGGCTCGGCTACGACAAGCTGAAAGAGACCTATCCGCGCTTGATCTATGCTTCGGGATCCGGGTTCGGTCCGAGCGGACCGCTGGCGCACAAAGGCGGTCAGGATTTTCTCGCGCAGTCTTTGTCCGGTCTTGCGGCGCGCAATCCCGATGCTGACGGCGTGCCGCAACTGTTTCCCACCGCGCTCGGTGACTTCACGTCGGGAATGGTGATGGCGCAGGGCATCCTGATGGCGCTCTACCATCGGGAGCGCACTGGCCTCGGGCAACGCATTGACGTCTGCCTGCTCGACGTGCTGATCACGCTGCAGCAACAGGAAGTCACGCAGTGGCTGCTGCGGCAGAAGCAGGTCAACTGGGTCCAGCAGAACCTGATCGGCATCTTTCCGACCAAGGACGGCGCCGTGACGCTGGTCGGCGTGTTCAGGCCGAATCCGCTCGGCGACATCTGCCGTGCCCTTGGCCTCGAGGACTATTCGGCATGGCCGCAATATTCCGATCGTGCCTCGTGGGGGCCCAACCGCGCCGAGATCTTCAAATTGCTGGCGCCGGGATTTGCCGGGCTCGACACCGCCGAATGTCTGCATCGGCTGGATCGCGAGGACGTGCTGTGTGCACCGGTGCTATCGCTCGGCGACGCTCTTGCGCAGCCGCAGGTCGATGCCAATGGCTTGATGATCGAATTCGATCATCCCGTCCATGGGCGGGTGCGGACGGTCGGAAATCCCCTGAAGATGTCATCGGTGGCAAGGACCGCGACGCAATCCGCGCCGACCCTGGGACAACACAATGCAGAGGTGCTGGCCGAACTCGGCTATGCGCCGTCCGATATCTCGCGCCTTCGCACCGAAGGCGTCATCGCCTGACCACCCGCCATCATTCGCAAGGACGCACCATGATCGTAGATTTCGACGACGGCCCACGTTCTACCATCCATGACATCAAGATTGGCGACAACATCGCGATCGAGAAGACGATCAGCGAGTCCGACGTCTACATGTTCGCGGGCATCTGCGGCGACTTTTCGCCGAACCATATCAACGAACGCTACATGGAGAAGACCCGCTTCAAGACGCGCATCGCGCAGGGGGCGCTGGTGGTTGGTTTCACCTCAGCGGCCGCAGCCATGTTCGGCATCAAATACCGGGTCGACGGCGTGTCTGCCGGTTACGACCGGCTGCGCTTCATCGCGCCGGTGTTTTTCGGCGACACCATTCTGATCCGCTACGAGGTCGTGCGGATCGAACTCGAACGTGACCGCGCCTACGCGTCGCTCAATGTCACCAACCAGCATAGCGATGTGGTGCTGGTGGGCGAGCATGTATTGCGGTTTGTCGCGCTCGAAGCGCCTGTGGGAGCTTGATCGTGAAGGAACCGATCGTTCTGCTCGAAATCCGCGGGCCGGTTGGGCTACTGACGCTCAATCGCCCAGACGCGCTCAACGCGCTCAGCACCGAATTGATGGATGCGCTGACCGCAGCCCTCAAGCAATGCGAGAGCAATCCCGATGTCGGCGCGATGGTCCTGACCGGCAAGGGTCGGGCGTTTGCCGCTGGTGCCGATATCAAGGAGATGGCGAACAAGACCTATGCCGATGCCTATTCGGAAGACTTCATCACGCGCAACTGGGAAGAGGCGACCCGGTGCCGCAAGCCGATCATTGCCGCCGTCAATGGTTTGGCGCTCGGCGGCGGATGCGAACTGGCCATGATGTGCGATTTCATCCTGTGCTCGGATGCCGCGCGGTTCGGACAGCCCGAGGTCAAGGTCGGCGTCATGCCCGGCGCCGGTGGCACGCAACGGCTGTCGCGGTCGATCGGAAAGTCGAAGGCGATGGAAATGTGCCTGACCGGCCGCATGATGCTGGCCGACGAAGCCGAGCGGTGCGGGCTTGTCAGCCGCATCCTTCCTGCCGACGAATTGATCGACGAGGCGATCCGCGTCGCGACGCAGATCGCGGAGCTCTCGCGCCCGATGATTATGATGACCAAGGAGGCGCTCAATCGGTCGTTTGAAGTGCCGCTCGCCGAGGGCGTCCGCTTTGAACGTCGGCTTGCGCATACGACCTTTGCGCTGGACGACCACAAAGAGGGCGCCGCCGCATTCGCCGAAAAGCGCAAGCCGCAATTCCGCCATCGCTGAACCCGAGCCACCACGCAACCATGCTGCAACTGCCCTTTGAGAACTGGACGCTTAATGCGGCGCTAGCGGCGCGGGTCCGGCTGTCTGCGGATGCCCCCTTCATTCGCATGATCGACGGCTCGCCGCTCACCTTCGCACAGGTGCAGGTGGAAGCGCTGAAACTGGCTCATGTGCTCGAAGCGGAAGGTGTCAGGGCTGGGGACCGCGTTGTCGTCATGGGGGCAAACTGCCTTTGGACGCTCCATGCCTGGTTTGCCCTGAATATGCTCGGCGCGGTCGATGTCACCATCAACACGGCCTATCGCGGTCACACGCTCGAACATGCGATCAATACGGCTGATGCGCGCCTGATCCTGATCGAAGACCGGCTGCTCGGCGTGTTGAGCGAGAGTGAAGCCGCCGTGCCGCGGCTGCAGCGTGTGTTGTTCTATGCTGCGGACGGCACGCAAAGCGCAAAAGCGACTGCAGAGTTCAGTCGGGTGTCACTCGCGCCGCTGCACAACGACGTACGTGTACCGTCAGGCTGGACACCCGCCGGCGCCCGGCCATCGGATTTGGCATCGATCATCTTCACATCCGGGACATCTGGTCCGGCCAAGGGCGTGATGCTGCCGCATGCGCAGACATATCTGCTGTCGCAGGAATCCGCGCAGCAGATGAAGGTCACCGAGCGCGATATCTATTACGTTTTCCATCCGCTGTTTCACATGTCGCCGCGCTATGTCGCAATCTACGCTGCGCTGATTGCGGGCGCGCAGGTGTGTCTCGACCGTTCCTTCAGCGCCGCTGACTGGCTCGATCGAATCCGGGCATGCGACGCGACGGTGTCGATCGCGCATGGTCCGATGCTGGAGATGATCCATTCCCAGCCGGAGCGGCCGGACGACGCCGACAATCCGCTGCGACGGTTCGGAACCTCGCCTTTTCCACGTCACATCGCCGCGTCCTTCGAAGCGCGGTTCGGCGTGCGCGGCCTCGAGGTCTGGGGCATGACCGAGGCCAACATTCCGATCTGGTCGTCGCTCGACGAGCCGCTGCGGCCCGGATCGTGTGGCCGGCCGATTGCCAATCACTACGAATTGCGGATCGTGGATCCGGAGACCGATCGCGAGGTCGTGCCGGGCGCAACGGGTGAGCTGGTGGTGCGGTCGAAGCTGCCCTGGACCCTGATGCAGGGCTATTTCGGAATGCCCGAGGCCACCATCAAGGCCTGGCGCAATCTCTGGTTCCACACCGGCGATCTCGTCTATTGCGATGAGGAAGGCTATTTCCATTTCGTCGATCGGCTGGGCGACCGGATCCGGCGTCGCGCTGAGAATGTCTCGTCCTACGAGATCGAATACGCCGCGACCACCTATCCCGGCCTGCAGGAATGCGCGGCGGTCGGCGTGCCCTCCGAATTCGCGTCGGACGACGACATCAAGCTGGTCGTGGTCGCGCAGGACGGTCAGGTAGTCGCGCCCGAGGCCCTGCTGGCGCATCTGGCGCAGCGGCTGCCGCATTACATGGTGCCGCGCTACATCGAGATCATAGCGGCGCTGCCGCGCACGCCGACCAACAAGGTGCGCAAATCGCAACTGCGTGACAGCGGCGTCAGTGCGGCGACTTGGGATCGCAAGGCCGCCGGAATTGCATTGAAGGACCTCGTGACCCGTAAGGATGGCAGTAGCTGTCCGGAACGGATGTGACGATGCGCTTCCTACCGATCAACACCCAAACTGTTGAGACAGCATCATGACCGATATCGCGCTTCAGGACGTGTCCCTTGAAGACAAGTACACAAAGCCTTCCGGCCGCATCTATCTGTCGGGCATCCAGGCGCTGGTGCGTCTGCCGCTGCTGCAGCGGGCGCGCGATCGCGCGGCCGGCCTCAATACGGGCGGTTTCATCTCCGGCTACCGGGGCTCGCCGCTTGGCATGTATGACAGCGCATTGTGGGGCGCCAAGGCGCATCTGGCGGCCGAGAACGTCCGGTTTCAGCCGGGGTTGAACGAAGACCTCGCCGCGACATCGGTGTGGGGCAGCCAGCAGGTCGGACTGTTTCCCGGCGCCACCGTACAGGGGGTGTTCGGCATCTGGTATGGCAAGGGCCCCGGCGTCGATCGTTCGGCGGATGCGCTCAAGCACGCCAACGCCGCTGGAACATCGAAATATGGCGGTGTGCTCGCGCTGGCCGGTGACGATCACGGCTGCCAGTCATCGACGCTGGCGCATCAGAGCGAGCAGATCTTTCAGGCGGCCATGATGCCGATCCTCAACCCGGCGACCGTGCAGGAATATCTCGACTTCGGCATCTACGGAATTGCGCTGTCGCGCTATTCCGGATGCTGGGTCGGCTTCAAGGCGATCTCAGAGACCGCCGAAAGTTCGGCCTCCATCACCGTCGACCCGCAGCGCATGCAGTTCGTCGAGCCCGGCGATTTTGAAATACCGCCGGGGGGACTGCATATTCGTTGGCCCGATCCGTCGCTCGAAGCCGAGCGGCGGCTGCATGGCCCGAAAATGCGGGCGGTGGCCGCCTTCGCGCGAGCCAACCCGATCGACCGCGTGATGCTGGATTCGCCGACGCCGCGTTTTGGTATCGTGACGACCGGAAAGGCCTATCTCGACGTGCGTCAGGCGTTGACCGATCTCGGCCTGGCCGAGGACGCCTGTGCTGCGATGGGGCTCCGGATCTACAAGGTCGGTCTGGTCTGGCCGCTCGAGGTCGAGGGCGCGCGGCGTTTCGCCGATGGTCTGGAAGACGTGTTGGTCGTCGAGGAGAAGCAAGGCTTCGTCGAGGGGCAGTTCGTTCACGCGCTCTACAATATGGACGCTGCCCGGCGGCCGTCGGTGGTCGGCAAGCGCGATGAACGCGGGACGTCGCTGCTTCCCAGCGAGGGTGAATTGTCGCCGACGCTGGTTGCGCGCGCCATCCTGTCGCGGCTGGAGAAGATGGGCAGCAGCAATCCGCAACTGGCGCAGCGACTGGCGCGTCTCGAATCGTTCGAGCGGGTGGCGTCAACGCCGGTGATCAAGTCGCAGCGCGTACCTTTCTTCTGTTCGGGCTGCCCGCACAATACCTCGACGCAGCTACCGGAAGGCAGCAGGGCGATGGCCGGTATCGGTTGCCATGGCATGGCGACTTGGATGCCGAACCGCAACACGCAGACCATCACGCATATGGGAGGTGAGGGCGCCAACTGGATCGGACAGTCGCCGTTCACGACAGAGAAGCACGTCTTCCAGAATCTCGGTGACGGCACCTACACCCATAGCGGATTGCTGGCCATCCGGGCCGCTGCGGCGTCCGGCGTCAACATCACCTACAAGATCCTCTACAATGACGCGGTGGCGATGACCGGCGGCCAATCCGCCGAGAGCGGCTTCACCGTGGCCCAGATTGCCTCGCAAATGGCGGCCGAGGGCGCCAAGCGCATCGTTGTCGTTTCCGACGAGCCGGACAAATATCCCGACATGAGCCTGTTCCCTGCGGGCATTACGACACACGACCGCAAGGATCTCGATCAGGTCCAGCGCGAGTTGCGCGAAACACCCGGCCTGACCGTCTTGATCTACGACCAGACCTGTGCGGCTGAAAAGCGCCGGCGGCGCAAGCGCGGTCTGTATCCGGATCCGCCGAAGCGCGCCTTCATCAATGATCTCGTCTGCGAGGGCTGCGGTGATTGTTCAGTGAAGTCGAACTGCGTCTCGGTCAAGCCGCTGGAAACGCCGCTCGGCCGCAAGCGCGTCATCGATCAGTCGAGCTGCAACAAGGACTTCTCCTGCGTGGAGGGATTCTGCCCGAGCTTTGTGACCGTCCATGGCGGAGGTCTGCGAAAGGCGGCTAAACCGACCACGGCAGCGCAGGATCCGTTCGGCGACATCCCGCTACCGGTGGCGAGGCCCTTGTACGAGCCCTACAACCTGCTGATGACCGGGATCGGCGGCACCGGCGTGATCACGGTCGGGGCGCTGCTCGGAATGGCGGCGCATCTGGAAGGCAAGGGATGCTCGGTCCTCGACTTCACGGGTCTGGCCCAGAAGAACGGCGGCGTCATGACACATGTCCGGATTGCGCCGGCGCCCGAGGATATCGCCGCGGTGCGCATTGCCGCCGGCGCTGCAGACCTGCTGCTCGGCTTCGACATCGTCGGAGCCGCATCGCCGGTGGCGCTGGCACGTATCGAACAGGGTGTGACGCGGGCGGTGATCAACACCTCGCTGACGCCGACCGCGGCTTTCGTTACGGATGGCAATATTGATTTTGAAGCGGGGCTGATGAACAAGATACTCCGCGATGCCGTCGGGCACAGGGGGATCGACTTCGTGCAGGGCACTAGGATCGCGACCGCGATCATGGGCGACTCGATCGCAACTAACATGCTGTTACTGGGTTTCGTATTTCAAAAGGGGCTTCTACCATTGAGCTTTGCGGCGCTTGAACGCGCCATTGAGCTGAACGGTTCTGCCGTCGATTCCAATAAGCGGGCATTTGCATGGGGGCGGCTCGCGGCCCAAGATCCCGCTGCGCTAGAGAAAGTGGTGTCAGCACGCGCCGCGCCGGAGACGCGCGAGATATCGCTGCCCGAACTGATCGCGTTCAACGCCGACTTCCTCACCCGCTATCAGGACGCCGCCTATGCGCAGAAATATCGCGATATCATCGCGCGCGTGCAGGCGGCAGAGACGTCGCGGACGCCCGGGCTTCAAGGCGTGACCTATGCCGCAGCCCGCGGTCTGTTCAAGCTGATGGCCTACAAAGACGAATACGAGGTCGCGCGTCTCTATACGGATGGGGACTTCCGCGCAAAGCTGGAGCAACAGTTCGAGGGCAATTTTAAACTCAAGTTTCACCTTGCACCGCCAATCCTGGCCAGGAAAGATCCGGTTACCGGCCATCTCCGCAAACGTGCATTTGGTCCCTGGGTGTTCGGCGTATTCAAAGTGCTCGCCAGCTTGCGGTACTTGCGCGGAACGCCGTTCGATGTGTTCGGCTATACAGCGGAACGCAGGATGGAGCGCGCGCTGGTGAGCGAGTACGTCGGGGAAATCGATGATGTAGCGGCGCGATTGTCACCGCAGAACCACGCCCTGGCGACAGAGTTATTGAGCCTGCCGGATGTGATCAGGGGATACGGCCACATCAAGCACGACGCAGTCAGGAATGCCCGTGAGCAGAAAGTTCAGCTACGCTCAGCATTCGGTGATCGGTTTGTTGAAGCTGCGGAATGATTGCGGTCCTCAAAGGGCCTTCGCGTCGGCTTCGCCGTGAGCGCGACGGCCATTCCGGATGCCCCCTCCTGGCGGATTGTGTTGAAGAAGTCGGTGAGCTGACTGTTGACGTGCGCACAGATCCGGCGCTCAGGAGACTGTCCCTGCTAGGGCCGATCGACATTCAGGATTCCCAAGAGGTTCAATCGCTGATTCATAGGGTTCCGTGATTTGCACGGAGCAG
>NZ_JBXAMO010000031.1:0-60581 GCF_058800725.1 Tardiphaga sp. GW822-FHT04G09
CGCTACAGCGCTATGGAAAAGCGCGCTTCGCGAGCGGCATCAGACCAAAAACCTACACCACCACTTGGGACACGATCGGCTTCTCTTCAGCCGACGGATTGATCTGACCAGAAACGAGGATGATCTTGATGTCGGGCCATCTCTCATGAACGGCGTGTGCGAGCTTCAGTCCGTCGATGCTCCCTGGCATCTGAATGTCTGAAAAGAGAAGCGAGATGTCGGATCGTGCTTCGAGCACGCTGATGGCCTGATCAGCATTGGTTGCTTCGACTGCCGTAAATCCTGCGTCCTCCACAATATCGACGGCCCGCATACGCAGAACCATCTCGTCTTCGACGACCAGTACGTTCGTTTCGCCCGATGAAATCACCATAAATACTCCTCGTTGCGGCGGGAGCATTACAGGGCCCTCAGTCACCGAGTGCCTGTTGATTTGGAGGTGATGCCTGGATCGTACTCGTTCTACCGTTTAGTGTCGGTGTATTTATTCCCACAGATGAAGCGACGGAGATGGAACTTAATACTATCGATTGCATTGGCACGAGGCCCCCGCAGAACTCCGGGAGCTAAATCATGACCTTCGTAAATGACGAAGAGAATCTGTGCGAAAGTGCAGCGGCTGCGCGCGCAACTGACGATGGGATCTTGCGGGCTGACCACTACAGGAGGGCTCAGCTGTCCCGAGATCACCAGGGAAATCTGCGGACGCTCCGGAACGGTAAGCGGCGATCACAATCCAGGGGACTTAGAGCGCTCGTGCCGACGCTTCTGACTTCCCGGAGCGATGTGCTTCTATGCTCACTTTGATAGCGTTATTTTAGCGTCCACCAAGTTTAATCTTTCATCCTTGAAAGTCGGGGCTCATCGCGCAAGTGCCGGCCACTAAAGAAGAGCATGGCTATCAAGCCGTGATACTGCCCCTCGGGTTCATGTGATGTTGTGAGTACGTGGTAATATGGCTCGGAAGCTCAAGACCTACCAGACATCGATCGGCTTCTTCGACTTGGCGGTAGCTGCACCGTCCATGAAGGCCGCGCTCGAGATTTGGGGCGCCGACAGCAACCTTTTTCACCAAGGGTTCGCCCAACAGACCGACGATCCAGCGATCGTGTCGGCTACAATAAAGCATCCGGGCATTGTCTTGCGGAGACCCGTCGGCACCAATGGCGCGTTCAAGGAGACGAGCGGACTTCCGAAGGACTTGGGGACCGAAAAGAAAGTGTCAGCGCCGCGGAAGCGGGCACCGCCTCCAGTCAAAGCGGCCAAAGCTGACAACGCGGAAGCACGTCGGGCCGCGGCCGCCTTCGACAAACAGCAGCGGAAACGCGAAGCCGAGCAGCGCAAGGAGGAGCTGGCCAGAACCAAGGAGCGAAAGCGGAGAGGGGCGAAGTTCGCGAAAGCGCGGGAAGCCTTTGACGAGGCTGAGAAGGAGCACCACGCGAGGGAGGCTGCGTTCCAGGCGGAACGAGACGAAATCGACAAGCGCGCGGAAGCGGAGCGACGGCGGTGGGAGCAGCAACGCGAGAAGCTGGGTGTCTCGCTACGACGAGCCAAGGATGGCGGCGACGTCTGAGGGCGGAATTGGAACGGAATTCCCATTGTTCGGTGTCGTAACCATGTAAACTCGCAACATCCATATAATCTTCATTGCAGCCGCTTTTCCGCTGGCGCTTATTCTCCTCGCGATTGCGTATTCGCCGTTATTATATGGTTAGTTATAATGTGTCCGATCCGCCTTCCATGGCGCTGAGGGAAGCGCCGCATTCCTGTCCTCTGGGCTCCCCTGGACTACCCGTGGCGCTGTTTGGTGTTCGCGGTGCAATGGTGATTGCCGGGTAGGGACTGCCCAACCTTTCTCTCACCCTGCGTTGCTCCTCGCTGCTGCGCATGCGCCGATGCGTTGCAAGCGCGTAAACGCAGGTGAGCGCACCTTGCGGAGACCGCCGCCTCAAAAGCCAGTTCCTTCGTTTCGAAGGTACCCTCCACATTTCCGTCATGGAGCACGCCCCAACCCGCTTTCGATCACCTCGTATGATGCCAGTCCCATCGTGTTCTCCAGTTACTTCTTTTTATTCAGATTCTGCGCCATCTCGAGATGATGCTGAAGGTGGGGGAGTGTCTTACCGGCCCAATCCTTTAGTTTCGGATCTTCGCCCCCCTTGGCGTAGCGCTCGAAGAGCGACACGGCGTCCTTGTGAGCGCTGAGCTGCATTGCGGCATAGTCGGACGTGAAACTGTCCGCTTTGGCGTCCTTTAGCTTGTCCACCTTCTTCTGATGCGTTTCGTCAAGGACCGTTGGCAGCGCCGCCTTCACGTCGCCGCCAACCAGGGCCTTCAGCTCTTCGGATGTCTTGGTGTGGTCCGTGATCATCTGGGACGCGAATGTCTTAGCATCAGCATCTCCGCGCTCTTGCGCGAGCTTACTGGTCGCTATCTCAGTCAGGTCGCTTAGGGCGGCCTCCTTGACGAAGTCGGCAGTGGTAGGCGCCACGCCTAAGACGGAGTTCATTCCCGTCTTTTCCCCGACTGATTGTGCAAAGACGTTCGTCGCGCCGAGCGCGACTGCTAGGACGGTCGCGGCGGCGAAGGTGACTTTGTTCATGGCGATATCCCTAAAGTTAGCAGCCTTCCGCCGCGAAAAATGATCAATCTGATGGAAGGTTCCATTGCGGCACAATCGGGCGCAGCCTTCCGGCGGTTCGAACTTCGATATGGCCTTTTTCATGCCTTTGTGGCGCTAGGCGAAGCGACCGGCAAAGCGCATCGGCCCCTTGACGATGCCGGTTGTGAGTTGCAATCAGCCGAACGGCCATCGGTTGCCGTCTGCAACAGCAATTGCGAGCTTCAGATCGTCTCCCGTTCCGAAACGGAATGAAGTGCCGAAGTATGCGCTTCATCATTCGACCTCGAGGCCTTCAGCGCGGGACCTGAACGCTCCGGTTGACAGTACCGACCGCAGATATCTCTAAGAAATCGACGGCGCGCGCGATCATCTCGCAGCGCAAGTTCAAGGTATATCTCAAAGCCGCGACCCTATGTTCGCCAAGCCCGAAATGGCGGACGCACCTGACGGTGCGATCCCGTTGGGGCACGGTTGGCGGCTGATTTTTGGCTAGGGAACTCGAACCCGATTTCGCAGCTGCGAAGATCAATCTCGCTTTCCCCTGACAGTCGATGTGTGCTGAAGTGTCGCACATGCTTTACGGAGGCTACATCTGTGCCTGACCATTCCAATGCGGACCAAGTCAACGGCTTCGCTCGCTTTTTTGGAGATATCGCCAACAAGACATCGCAGGCTGCTGGTCGGGCAAGCACCTTTATGCTGGCTTCGGCCGTGGTGGTGATTTGGGCGGTCACGGGTCCGATTTTTAAATATTCGGATACGTGGCAATTGGTGATCAACACGGGAACTACCATCGTTACCTTCCTGATGGTTTTTCTGATTCAGAATTCCCAGAATCGCGACAGCGCGGCGATTCAAGTCAAACTGGATGAGCTAATCCGGGTCAGCGCGGCCCACAATTCCTTCGTCGGCATTGAACACCTTACCGACGAGGAGCTCGAGGAAATCCGCTCCAAGTGTGAGCTGCGAGCACAAGCGGAAAAGATCGGCGAGGACTCGGTTCAGCGCACCGGCGAGCAGGCCAGAAAGGCCGCCGACAAGGCGGTCGGTTAGCTTGTCTTCCGCTCAGCCAGTCAAACGCTCAGGTTCGGATGCTCGCAATATCGAGTCCATCCTGAAGCTTGAACATGACGACCAGCAGTCGATGTCGGCGCTGCAAAGGTCATTTCATACGGTCGGCTGGTTTGTCGGCACGGCGTATTTCATTATTCTCCAGTGCACCTGTCTTGTCGCGTGGATAGTTCTGAATGCTGGTCCTCTCAGTCTTCCGAGCCCCTTCGACCCCTACCCCTTTCCGTTGTTGTCCGCCGTGCTCGCTCTCGAAGCCGTCTTGCTCACATCCTTCGTGCTGATCCGGCAGAGCGCTAATGATCTGCAATCCGACCGTCGCAATCACCTTGACCTGCAAATCAACCTGTTGGCTGAAGAGGAAGCGACGGCGATCCTGCGGCTCCTGCGCAAGGTGGCCCAAAAGCTAGATGTCGAAGAAGAGCAAAAGGTCGATGTCCTCGCCGGCGAAACCAATGTGGAAAAGATCGCCCAACATATCCGCGCGCGGGAAGAGTGATGGTCTTCGCACCCCGCCGGACCCAGCGCGCCCGCGCCCGTGTGTGTCGCCTTTGCATATACGTGCTGCTTGGATGCGTTGTCCCGGCTGGCGCTTGGGCGCAGGAAGACAAAAAGACCGACGACGACAAGCCAGCCGATCCGGACACCGGCCAGAGTACCATCGAAGAGACGACGTTGGGAGTGCTGCCAAATCCCTTTGTTGACCGCGGCGTCAAGTTCGCGGCGACTTACATTGGCGAGACGCTTGGCAACATCTCCGGCGGCGTCCGCAAAGGCGCCATATATGAGGGGCGTCTCAATCTCGCGGTTGACGCGGATCTCGAAAAGCTCGTTGGCTTGTCGAAACTGACATTTCACGCCAACCTGTTTCAGATTCACGGAGATGGGCTGTCGCGCAGCTATCTCCAGAATTTTATGGTCGTGAGCGGCATCGAAGCCCTACCGACTACACGTCTCTACGAAATGTGGTTCGAGCAAAAGTGGGGAGACAACCTCGCATCGCTCAAAGTCGGACAGTTGGCCGCAGATAGCGAATTCTTCAACACCAAATACACTGACGTTTTCACCAATGCCTCACTTGGCTGGCCGGCTATCACCTCGATCAACCTTCCGAGCGGCGGACCGTCACCGCCTCTAGCTGCGCTCGGAGCGCGGTTCCAGGTCAACCTGTCGGAGTCGTGGACAGTTCAGGGCGCGATTTTCAATGGCGATTCCTCGGGACCCGGGTTGGACGATCCGCAGCTGCGGAATCGGTACGGCGTCAATTTCCGTATCAATGATCCGCCGCTTCTCCTGGGGCAGTTGCAATACGCGTGGAACAATCACAAAGGTGACGAGCATCTCGCCGGCACCCTAAAGCTTGGCGGCTGGGGTCATTTTGGCGCCTTCGCTGACGAGCGCTTTGCGGCGGACGGGCGATCTCTCGCGGATCCGACTACGTCGGGCATTCCGGCGTATCTATCAGGCAACTACGGTTTATGGGCCGTCTTGGAGCAGCAGCTATATCGCGTACCAGGCAATGACGATCGCGGCGTCGGTGTTTTTGCGCGCGCATCGTTCAGTCCGCCCGACCGTAATCTGGTCGATTTCTATGGTGATGGCGGGTTCGAATGGATTGGGCCAAGCGACGCGCGGCCGAACGACAAGTTTGGCGTCTCGATCGGTTACACGCGCGTCTCGCGGCAAGCTCGCATGCTGGACGCGGATTATCGCTTGTACGTCGACCCGTCTTGGCCCGTGAGAACATCCGAAGTTATGATCACGATGGCGTATCAATACGAAATCCGCCCTGGCTGGTCCCTGCAACCGAATGTCCAATACATCGTCCGGCCGGGAGGCGGAGCAACAAGCCCCTCGAGCTCGACGTCAGGCGTGGTCTTGAAAGATGCCGCCGTTCTGGGTTTGCGAACGGTCGTCAAATTCTGAAACCAATGCCCCTGCAACTTGGCGCATTCCCAAAACCAAACGGGCCTTCAGGGGCCGACGGTCCCGCCATTTACAATGATTGGCATCAACCCGCCGCTCACGCCAAACTGCAGCCGTAGAAACGAAATGGGGTGGGGCTCAGTCGGTTGGTGCCCCCACGTGCCCCTAATTTCGTGGCGTGCGGCTGATGATACGACAGCTACGCCTGACTTTTATCCGCTTCGATCGGCTTGAGGGGCCGTGGCCTGGATACAGGCGTACCTTGGCGTCATTAGCGGACCGTTTTTGCTCCGGCGGAATCGCGCCGTCACTGGCCCCGGATTTGGCTATCTCAACGGATTGACCAATTTCTCGGGTGGCTGAGCTGGCCGCGAGTTACATGGCTTTCGCCGGATTTTGCAGGACATCAGGGTGATGATGTCCGCGGGTGCCACGTACGGTCTTCTCTGGCTCGTGCCGAAAAGTCCCGCATCCTCCCACCACAGGCGCAGCGCGGCCATATCGGTTGCAGTCTAGGTTCAGCGATCATTTATGAAAATCTGCAGGAACGTGGACGACAGAAACAATGCGCGTGGATATACGGACTTGCCGGACGAGATGCCCGTTGTGGCGCAGAGTGATCCGGTTATCTCGCCAGCGCGTAAGATATTCAGGCTCAAATCAGCAAGGAGAACACATTGAAAACTTATGGCATCGCCTATGTCGCGACGGGTCTGGTATTTCTCGCAATCGACGCGATCTGGCTCACGTTTGCGTCGCAGCGGCTATATCGACCGTTGATGGGCGAAATGCTGCTAGATAGCTTCCGGCTGGTACCGGCGATTCTCTTTTATCTGATCTACGTTGCCGGCATTGTGGTGTTCGCCATTGCACCGGCCATCGCCAGCGAGCGTTTAACAACGGCAACGTTCTACGGTGCATTCCTCGGCTTCGTTGCATATGCGACCTACGATCTGACCAACCAGGCGACGTTGCGGAACTGGCCGCTCGCGGTGACGATCGCAGATCTATGCTGGGGAACGTTTCTGACGGCGGCTGCCGCAACCATCGGCCTTCTGATCACGCGCGCCTTCACAGCTTCATCCTGACGAGCTTAAGGACGTCGGCTTAACATTTCCGATGCGAAAAGTCCGACGAACACAGTGAGGATGCCAGCGCTCATGACGTTCAATCTGAGAAAGGCTCGGTATTCTGAGATCGAGTAGAGGTGGACGGGAGCGCCATATGCGCCATCGAGGCCAAGGTAAGCCATTATCGCGAGCCCAACGAGAATGAAGGTGGCCAGCCTTTCCGAAGGTCGAAAGAAGGTCGCGGCAATTAGCGCCCAAGGGATGAGAAAAAGTTCCACGCCCGATGGCTGCCCGAACACTTTTGCGCTCGGAACCGTATTGGCGATACCGGTAAGTGGGAGAAGCGCACGCCCTGCCGTTGGCAATCGCCTAGCTAGCGCGGGCACCGCTAGGAAAAATGGCGTCGACAGGAACGTGAAGAAGGTCGGCCAAATCTATTCGCTGACGGTTCAATAGACATAGAGCGGATAGAAGGGCTGGTTGGAGGCGACGACAAGCGCGATCAAGTTGCAGGTCGCTACCATCGGATCATCGTGAGCGGCGTAAGCAGCAACTCGCCGCCCGATTTTCCGGACTAAGATCACGAGCGCTATGCGTTATGCCGGGCACAGGAGGTAGTGGCTCACACCCCATTCTTCACCACCGGCATGCCCGAAAAGTCCTGCCGTCGCTAGGTAGAACAGACGCCAGCGTCGACGCCAAAGCGCCGCGTCCGCTCCATAGACCTTACTCAGAACGCGATCAATGTGCGGGCGGTTTGCATCGAAGCACGCCAGCCAGTCAATCGCCGTTTTCTGATAATGACTACCGTTCCAGCGCCAGTCCTGTTCGACTGCAAAGCAGTCTGGAAACTGCTGGACCAGGCCATGGCTCGGCATGATTCCGCCAGTGAAGAAATGCTGCCCGATCCAATCGGCCTCGTTGTTATGGTCGAAGCGATAGGGACTACGCGTGTGACTGAAGACGTGAATGAAAAGCCGCCCCTGCTGGGGTATAAGCCATGTCTTGATGCGCGCGAGCAAATTCCGCCAGTTGGACATATGCTCGAACATTTCGACCGACACTACCCGATCGTATGTGCTGGCTGGTTCGAAAACGTTCATGTCGGCCGTGACGACGCGAATATTTCCCAAACCGCGGGCGACGGCCTCCGCCTCGATGTGAAGCCGTTGAGAGTGTGAATTCGAAACCGCGGTGATGTTCGTGCGTGGGAAACGTTCAGCCATGAACAGCGTCAGCGAGCCCCAGCCGCAGCCGAGTTCCAGGATCGACTGTCCGTCGGCAAGACCGGCATGCGCAACCGTTTCCTCAAGCGCCAAGCGCTCGGCCTCGGCCAGCGTTTCGTGTCCCGTCGAATAGAGGCAACAGGAGTATTTGCGACTTGGACCGAGGGTGAGGGCGAAGAATTCGGGCGGCAATTCGTAGTGCTGTGCGTTGGCGGCATTCGCATGTGTTGCAATCGGGCACTCTCCCATCGCGCGCGCGAAATCGAGTTCCTCGCGATCGCTTGCAGCGGCAAGTTTACTTCTTGTGCGCCCGACCAGAAACTCGATGCCCATTCGCGTCATCGAGTCGGGAAGCGGACGGCGTTCCGCGACGCGTATTGCCGAGGAAATCAGGCTCATCAAAAATCTTCTTTGCTGCTAGCAGCTGCGGCGCTCTGCGGGCCCGGCCAGAATGCGTTGACGCGACGCTGGTATTCTCGGAAAGCCTTGCCGCGCGAGCGCAGCATGTGCCCTTCGAGAGGCGGAATGCCGGAGGCGTGAACCAAGAGCCAATACATCATCAACGGTCCGGCAAAAGCTATCCACCCTTGCGGATAGGCGCCTGTGAGATCGACCGCGATCACGGCATAAGCCAGCCATCCCACCCATTCAAAAAAATAGTTTGGATGGCGTGACCTAGCCCAAAGCCCGACGTCGCAAACTTTTCCCTGGTTTCCGGGGGCAAGGCGAAAGGTGGAAAGCTGGCGATCCGCGATCGTTTCCCCGACAATGGCCGCAATCAGGATGACAATTCCGAGCCAGTCGAGGCCCCTCAGGCCAGGTGTCGGATTTTGCGCCGCGATTATGATCGAGAGGACGAGTACCCACGCAGCCAAAGCCTGGATCTGCAGGAACCAGAACAGGCGCGATCTGAAGGCACTTCCCCACCGTTCGCGCAAGTGCCGGTAGCGAGGATCATCACCGCCACGCGCGGTGCGCGTCACGATGTGGATGCCGAGACGCAGCGACCATAAGAGCGCCAGTACTGCCACGAGTATTTGACGCGATGAAATTTCCCCCGCGTCGAAAGGAAGAAGAGCGCCCGCAGCGCCGAACACGCCTGTGGCAAAGGACCATATTGCGTCGATCCATCCTGACTGGCCGGTTCGAAGCGCAACCAACCATGCTCCCGCCATGGTCAGTGAAAGGTAAATCGCAAGCACAACGACTGCGATAAACACTGTCATGCGAACCTGTCCCTTACCGTCCAACCTGGCATAATTTCGCTACGGCTTTCCCAAACGACCAATTTCACCACCTCGTGAAACGCCTTCATACGACCGTGGCGGGCCAAAGGAATCTGATCGGCCTTGCCGCCACCACCGTTCAAAATCCCACGATCGGACGGAGGAGGCGTCCAAGAAACCCATGGAGGCGCGTATCTCCTTCCAAAGCAGCGAGACAGACGCAATCAGACTTCTCGCCGACAACAGGCCGGTGATTGACTTCATGATCGGCTTCGTCGAGATCGCCGGGAAAATATTGACTGCGCTCGTCCGACAGCGATCCAGACAGAATCTGCATAAACTCCATGCCGGTGTGTCCGTGGGCAGGCAAATGAAGCCCCGCTTTACCCTTGAGCATCATGACTTTGGCATGTGGACTTCCGGCGATTTTGACCTTGCTCCATCTGAACCCGGGGCCAAGCCATCTCCAGGGACCAATCTCGCAGTGACGCATCGCACGAGGAATTTCGATGCCCAGGTCCGGCTGTCTCCCTGGCCCGGGTTCTTTCGCCAGCGTGGATGGAATGCTTTCCAGCCGCGCCATGGTCCGTCCGAACAAATCCTCAGCAAGCGGAGCCAAGCGCATCTCGTCGAGGATCGCCCCGCCCACAGCCTCGAACCGGGTTAAGCGCTCGCGGCAGACGGCGCATCCTTCCAGGTGGACGCGGATGACTAGCGCGGGGCCGGCGCTCAACGCTCCGGCCGCAAGACGCAGAAGCGTTTCGTCGCTGGGGTGATGGTTAATCGTCATATATCGCGGTCCAATATGTTTCGCAGCCGGTTCAATGCGAGCCGAACGCGAGATTTTACGGTGCCGAGCGGGATGCCCAGCTCTCGAGCGATCTCCGCATGCGGCGTTTCGGAGAAGAAAGAGAGTCTCACGATGGTTGCCTGTTCATGTGATAGGGTCGCCAACGCCTTCCGGACCTCTTCTTCCCGCTCTGCCATGATCACAATATCTTCGCCCGACGGCGGCGTGTCAGGTTCGTCACTCAGATCCAAGAGATGATCGGCTGTCCGGGAGCGCGTGCGGCGCAGCCGGTCGATCCTCTGGTTACGAGCAATTGTAAACACCCATGTCGACGCGCCCGCCCGGCTCGGATCGAAATAGGACGCCTTTCTCCATACCGCGATCATGACTTCCTGGGTCACTTCCTCGGCAACCGATTCCGCGAGACCGGTCCGAATAAGGAAGCCTTTCACACGCGGCGCGAAATAGGCGAAGAGCTGCGCGAACGCCTTGCGGTCCTGTGTCTGCGCAACGGCATCTAGCAGGCGGATCAGCTCTACAGGCGAGGGCAACACCTCATTTTGAATGCTCTCGTTCAAAACAATTAGCCTCGCCGCCGGACGGACCTGCCGCCTGCGCCTGATGTCGAGATGTAATCTTGCAGCATCCATTTGCCTTTCATACGCTCGCCGCCCCCGATCGGATCACGCATGAAGTGATCTAATGCGCGCTGTGTTCCGTAAATATTGGCAGGTTAGCGCGTGGAGGGAAGCCCTTTGACGAGAAAGATTGCTGCGAGTGATAAAATGAACAGCTTTAACTCCGCGGCGGCGGACAGCGGAAGCCTCAACATTGCTGTTGTTGGGAGCGGTATCTCCGGCCTATCCGCAGCGTGGCTGCTTTCAAAACGACATCGGGTTGTTCTTTACGAAGCCGATAGCCGCCTGGGTGGGCATAGCCACACGGTCGATGCCGCGGGTGTCGGAATAGATACTGGTTTTATCGTCTTCAACGAATCCACCTATCCAAACCTGACAGCACTCTTTGAGCACCTAGGCGTCGCCACGAAGCGGTCCGACATGTCATTTGCTGTCTCGCTTGACGATGGCAGGCTTGAATATTCCGGAGCCGGCCTTCTGGGTCTGTTCGCGCAGGGTCGAAACGCGATCAGCCCACGATTCTGGCGGATGCTGCGCGACCTCGTGCGCTTCTATCGCGAGGCGCCACGCAATGTGGCTGCCTTGGGCTTGATTACGCTCGATGAGTATCTCGACGCCGCCGGCTATGGAGAGGGATTCCGCAACGATCACCTCTATCCGATGGCGGCCGCCATTTGGTCCACGCCTGCCGCAAAGATCGGCGCCTATCCAGCGGCTTCGTTCATAAAATTTTGCGACACCCACGGCCTCCTGAAACTATCTAGCCGCCCCATCTGGCGCACCGTGTGCGGCGGCAGCCGCTCCTATGTGCGAGTGCTGACTGACGCCGTAGCCGAAGTGGTGTCCGACTATCCGATCCGTACAATCGTCCGCACTCCGAACGGTTCCGATGTCGTCGGATATGACGGTGTTGGTCGCCGTTTCGATCAGGTGGTGGTTGCCACTCACGCGGATCAGGCGCTCCAAATGCTTACTGATCCGAGCAGCGAAGAACGGCGACTGCTTGGCGCCTTCGACTATATCGACAACGATGCAGTGCTTCATTCGGACCCTCACTTGATGCCGCGCCGCCGTCGGGTCTGGTCGAGCTGGAACTATATGGCCAGGGACGACGATGAAGGTCGCAAGCTCGCAGTGACCTATTGGATGAACCGTCTTCAGGATATCGAAAGTGAGCGGCCGCTGTTCGTCACGCTCAATCCCCACCGGGAGATCGCACGCAACGCTGTTCTCAGGGAAATGCGCTACAGCCATCCCCGTTTCGATGCGCAGGCGATGCAAGCGCAGAGAGAGCTTTGGTCGTTGCAGGGCGAGCGCAATACATGGTTTTGCGGCGCCTATTTCGGCGCCGGCTTTCACGAGGATGGATTACAGGCCGGTCTTGCCGTAGCTGAAGCCCTTGGGGGGGGACGCCGGCCCTGGACGGTCGCCGACCAATCCGGCCGCATCCATGTTCATGAGACCGTGCTCGTCACGCCTGAAACGGAGGCAGCCTGATGTCGGGCATCCGTTCGGCCCTCTACACCGGGTCGGTGATGCATCACCGATTGCGGCCAAGAGAGCATCGGCTGCGCTACAGCATTTTCTACATGCTTCTCGATCTTGATGAAGTCGACATGCTTGCCGGCAGGCTGCATCTCTTCTCGCACAATCGCTTCAACCTCTTCAGTTTCCATGATCGGGATTACGGCGAGGGAGAGACCGCGTCGCCGCGCACCAGGATCGAGCGGCATTTGCGAGAGGCCGGCATCGAAGCCGGCGGCCCGCTCCGGCTTCTCACCATGCCGCGCATCCTGGGATATGCCTTCAATCCGCTCAGCATCTATTTCTGCCACAGGCGGGATAACTCGATTTCGGCGATCTTATACGAGGTCAGCAACACGTTCGGTGAGCGTCACAGTTATCTCATTCCCGTTGCCCGCGACACGAAGGTGCCAATCCGTCAGAAAAGCCAAAAGTCCTTTTACGTCTCGCCCTTCATGAGCACCGACATGGTTTATTCCTTTTCTGTCGTGCCTCCCGGGAAGAATTTGGCAGTTTCGGTCATCGGCCACGATATGCAAGGGCCGCTGCTGATCGCCAAGCTCGCTGCAGCCCGCCAGAATTTGACCGATGCAGGGCTCGCGCGGGCCTTTTGCGCTTATCCTCTGCTAACATTGAAAGTGATCGCAGGTATCCACTGGGAGGCGCTGCTGATCTGGCTCAAAGGCATTCGCCGGCATCACCGGCCGTCTCCACCCGATCAACCGATAACACTCGGCTGGCGATCTCGAAGCAGCAAGCCGTTTGACGAAGGGCACGACAACTGTCCTCCGTAGCCAGATCTGGGGAGTGGACACCTCATCTGCTGAAAGAAGATGCGTGAGTTGACCATGCTGCACTAAGGGTTGCCGTCGTCGAGCGATTCTCTGTTCGAGAGGGCCAGCTGACCGGCTCAGCGTTCCCGTAGCAGTTGCCGGGCTGCCAAACAGATGTTTGATATTCCGCAACATTCGATCGACGAATAGCCGGTTGCCGCCATGTCTATGCTACGGATGGTCCCTTGGTCACTGCGTAAGCGTCGTGGTCCGGCCTTGCCGTCCTGGCCGGCCGACGATAGAGGGGGCTTTTTTCATTAAACCCTGGCTGCGGTAACTCGTTCTCCCTAGAAGAAAAGCAACCTTACCTCCGAGTGCACGTTCTGCTTTCTCCAGATTGCCGGACTTAGAGGAGACGCTTATGTCGAAGAAAGCAGCCGAACACCTCGCAGCCGAGCACCACACTCATGCCGCGCGCCATCATAACGAAGCCGCTAAGCATCGTGAGAGTGGGCAGTACGAGAAAGCGGCTCACCACGCGCACACCGCAAGCGGTCACGGACATCACGCCGCGCATCACACCGCAGAGGCCAGCAAATCCCATATGGAAGAACACGGCAAAAAGTAGCTATTAGGCTCGCAAAGTTCCGAGAGGCCTCCCGCGAAGGCGGCCTCTTTCGGTCTTAGAGGTCATTCTTTCAGCGGCCTTCGGGAGTAGCGTAGGGGCGGCTGCGGCGAATTTCATGGGGGAGGGCCACCCGACGGGGCTGGGAGCAGCAACGCGAGAAGCTCGCGGCCGCTCTACACAGATCGGCGGCGACTGAAGCGGCGAATTGGAACAGAACTCTGATCGTGCGGTTTCCGAACCATGCGACTTCGCGACACCGATACGATCTTGGAGCCCACGCTAAGGGGCCATTGATATTTTGAGATCGCGGTGCGCTTCGCTTCGGGAGAGATCAATGCCGCTCAAGGACCAAATCAAAAACATCGGTAGAAGGCTGGTCGAAAACCGTCCAGACATGGAAGCGCTGTCCAGCTTTGTCCTACCGCGAAAACCCCTTTCGATGATGTTTTCGGACGACGGTCTCATTCCCAATAATCCCCGTTTTCCTGCGTTGCTCTACCGGGGAGCTATCAACATTGCGACAAGGCGTTTTAAAGCTGCAACGATCGTGGATGCGATCTTCGCCGAAAATGGTTGGGGCCGGTCTTGGCGGGACACTGTCTACGATTTTGTGCATTACCATTCGCAGGTTCACGAGGTTCTTGGGGTGGCGCGAGGCCGTGCCGCCCTAGAATTTGGGGGGCCAAAGGGGCGCGTGTTGACGCTCAATCCAGGGGACGTCGTGGTGCTGCCAGCTGGAACCGGACATCGTCTCATCAAGGCAAGTCGAGGATTTCAAGTGGTAGGAGCCTATCCCGAGCAAGGAACGTACGACGAATGCACCGACAGCCGCGCCCGGCCAGAAGCAATCAAAAGAATTGCCAAGGTTAGCAAGCCGGGTAAGGACCCGATTTATGGAGCCAGCGGCCCAATGGGACAACTGTGGTCCAAGGCGAAATAACGTTGACGGGAGTCAGCGTCATGTTGGCCTGCACTGCCCCCGGAACGGTATTACGAGAGAAGCTCGGCGTGCCCACTCCCTCAACTTGAGTCGTAATGCAACGACGTTGGAGCTTCTCGCGTAGCTTACTCAGTACATCAAGCGTTGCCGCTTTCCTTCCTTCCTTCCTTCCTTCGATTGCTTCTCCGATTGTTGATGCGGCGGTTTTGATGCCATCCGTCACAGTGGTTTGCAAATGAGACAATTGGTCGGGTACAGATGGCGTGCTGCCTGCTCGAAGGCAGAATTTGTGTGCCTCGCTACGGCTAACGCGATCTCGCGATCATAGGTCGCGGACGTAACCGTGACCGGCCGGATGGCGCACCTCCCTTAAAATGACGATTGATGACAGGCCTTCCAACTACGGCTCTCCAGCCTGGTTCCCGTCGGGGCTACAGCGTGGCTTGGCGCACGCAAAAAATTCGAACGTTGCGGCTATTGGAACCAGTATCCCCGCCTCGTGTTTTTAGACGGCCGTACCAACCAATGGAGAACGAGATGTCCGAGAAAAACCTCAACGATCTTTTCCTCGATACCCTCAAGGATATCTATTACGCGGAAAAGCAGATCTACAAAGCGCTGCCCAAAATGGCCAAGGCCGCGAGCTCCGACCAGCTTCGCGCCGCGTTCGAGAAGCATGAGGCGGAGACCGAAGTGCAAATCGAGCGCCTGGAACAGATCTTCGAACACCTTGGCAAGGCTGCCCGGGGTAAGAAATGCGATGCGATCGAGGGGATCCTCGATGAAGGCAAGGAGATTATGGAGGAATACGTTGACACTGCGGGGCTTGATCCTGGCCTTCTGGCAGCAGCCCAGGCTGTGGAGCACTATGAAATCTCCCGCTATGGCACTCTGCGAACTTGGGCAAACACGCTCGGTCTTAAGGACGCTGTGAAGCTGCTTGATCAGACCCTCGCGGAAGAAAAAAAGACAGACGACGCGCTCTCAAAGCTGGCCCTGACCGCCGTCAACGCCAAGGCGGCCTGACGCACGGGCGGAGGATCATTAGTCTCCGCCCGCTTTCACCTGCAACGCGAGGACAGAGACGCGTCCCGTGTGAACGTAAAGGGATAGCTGCGGCCGGTCATAAGAAAAATGGATGAACCGAAATTCTCCAACTTGCTCGGACGGGCGACGGCCGGAGTTCGGGGATCTGCAGGGAAGCATATCTTTGAGATAGCGACGCGGCTCGCTGGTGAAGCGAAGCGAGCTGGCGCATGACCAGGACCGCTCTGCTCGGCATGTTGTTGGCAGCATTTCTGATTGGCCAAGCACTGGCGCGGTGGCGATGATTAAGCGGCTGCCTTTGAGAACCGGCCGAGCGGGACACTTTTGGGAGCAAGAATTTAGCGGTGGTTTGTGATCGATAAATATTTCGGAGCACACTATGGGTTTAGCAACTTATGCGGTCATCGAATCTGATGATGGCTGGGGCGTCCTGCACGACGGAGACGTGGAAGGGAAATTCTTGACCAAGGAGTCTGCTTTCGAAGCGGCCGTCGCCGCAGCATCCCTTGCGATCCGCCAGGGACACGAAGTCCATGTTAGTGTCCCCAGCAACGAAGTTGGAAATAAGACAGCGCTTGGCGGTGCAACAAATTAGCGAGAGGCCGCAAGCAGCAGCAACCTTAGCGATCGATACTATCGCCTACCTAACTGTTCCCAAGTGGTCGCCGCTATAGGTATCCGTTTTTGAGGAGAGGGCCGATGCTCCCGATATTCTTAAGAACACGTCGCAGAGCACGCTCACAAACCAGAGTACATTCACAAATTTTGGGAAAGGCAAGGCCGCCCGGAAGGTAAGGCCGATTACTTCTGGTACCAGGCAAAGAGCGAGTTTGAAAGCGACGCGCTTGGCGGCCGCAGACCCGAGGCCGATGCAGGAAAAAGGCGCTGCTCAAGCGCCCTTCGTTGGTGGGGCAGGTTGATGTCGCCGAGGGCGGAACGCTGCATCAAGTCAAGCGTTTTCGGTTTGGTACCTATCTAGGAGTTGATTCATGCGCCATTCTTACCCCGTGCCTCCGTTTGCTTCTCAGAAACAGCCGATGCCGGGCCGAACGGATGTCATGCAGCCTCGTCCTGATCATGGGGAGAGCAGTTACAAAGGGTTCGGTCGATTGCAGGGCATGAGAGCGGTGATAACGGGTGGCGACAGCGGCATCGGCCCCGCTGTCGCCTTGGCCTACGCGCGCGAAGGTGCTGACGTCTTGATTTCTTATCTTGATGAGACCGAGGATGCCCTCGAGGCTAGGGCTTTGATCGAAAGCGAAGGCCGCAAGGCCATAATGGTCCCGGGCGACATCCAAAATCGGCGCCATTGCGACGTGATTATCGATAAGGCGGTAAGGGAATTGGGCGGGATCGACATCCTCGTTAACAACGCGGCTCATCAAGCGACCTTCAAGGACATCGGCGACATTTCTGATGAGGAGTGGGATTTAACGTTCAGGACAAATATCTATGCGATGTTCTACCTGACGAGGGCTGCCGTACCTCACATGAAGCCCGGAAGTGCGATCATCAATACCGCCTCGGTCAATTCGGATATGCCGAACCCAACCTTGCTGGCCTATGCTACGACAAAGGGGGCGATCCAGAATTTCACCGGCGGGCTGGCGCAGATGCTGGCTGATAAAGGCATCCGCGCAAACGCCGTGGCGCCGGGGCCGATCTGGACGCCGCTCATTCCATCCACCATGCCGGACGAAACCGTAAGAAATTTCGGCAAGCAGACGCCAATGCAACGTCCCGGACAGCCAGCAGAGCTTGCGACCGCCTACGTGATGCTCGCAGATCCACTCTCAAGCTACGTTTCCGGGGCGACGATCGCCGTTACAGGCGGCAAACCTTTCATCTAAATCGGATTGGGCGTTTCGAGACCCGTGTCAGACAGGGGCGGTCAGTAGAGCCAATGCAGCGGCTCGCCGTGGTCAGCTTCGTCGAACGTGATCCCGGACGAATTGTCTTGACGCGCTTCCTCCGGTGTCGCCTGAGCATGTAGGTGGGGATGAAGCCCTGCTACCTCCGAAAATGGCGGTTGGCTTAAACCTTTGGAACCCCATCTGCTCGAGCTTTTGCCGCCTTTGCAACGACACGTCCCCGGCAATTTCTTCGACAAGTTCGCGCGTTCTCGAACCGGCGCAAGATCGCTGAATGTAGTCAGAGCTGAGTAGGCAAAGTGCTTTGCTCGCGTTTGGCGCGGCAACTAGGACCCATAACGAGGAGACCCGAAGATAATCGGGGCCTCCTTTGGTTCCGTGGGGTGGTATCACTAGTTGCCGCCACCGGCACCGCCACCTGCGCCACCTCCGGCACCGCCGCCGCCCGAAGTGCGACCTTCGGCAGAGCTGCTAGACCCCGTTGTTCCCGTCGCGGCGTTCGATCCGCTCAGGGAGCTCGCATTGTTGCCAGTCTGCGATCCTGCAGCGTGTGGCGCCGCGTGTGGAGTGCTCGATGTCGGGCGATCGACTGCCGTGCCTGTGCTGGTAGTGCCAGGCTGCGTAACGCCGTTGCCTGCGGAATTGACCTGAGGCGCGCTCGGATTTGCTCCGCTCTGTGCGAATGCGGCTGGAGCAATCATCATTGCTGCTGCCGTAACTGCTATCAACGTGTTCCTCATATTGTCCTCGTTCGTTTTCATGCCCCGAGCTGGATGAATCAACTTGCTCGCTTGTTGTTCCTGGCAACGGAAATCGCGCCACGGTGGAACAACACTCGCTTCTCCTTACCCATTTGCCCCAGGCGGTCCCCGACAGCATCCTGGCGGCCGACGACGCGCTGAAACGCCAGAAGCAGGAAAGGTCGATCGACCTGCGGGGAAGCCGATCCTTGAGGCTGAATAACGGAACATCCCACGATTAGAATGGTTCTGGTGGCGAACGCAGAGCGAGGCGCCCGTGAACCAGATCCCAAATCAACCACAAATCCCGATTTCGTTAACGGTCAACGGAACGTTGCACGAATTCAAAGTGGAGCCATGGGTGACGCTCCTGGACCTGTTGCGCGAGCGCCTCTCGCTCACCGGAACGAAGAAAGGATGCGATCAGGGACAATGCGGCGCCTGTACCGTGCTTGTCGATGGTAATCGCATCAATTCGTGCTTGGCGCTCGCCGTGTCGCGCGATGGCGCCGAGATCACCACTATCGAGGGGTTGGCTCAGAACGGCGAACTGCATCCGCTACAGGCGGCCTTCATCGAGCGCGACGCATTTCAATGTGGCTACTGCACGCCTGGCCAGATCTGCTCGGCAGTAGGTCTGCTGAGGGAGGGCCACACCCGTAGCCGCGCCGAGATACGCGAGCATATGAGCGGCAATCTGTGCCGCTGCGGCGCCTATACCAATATCGCTGACGCGGTCGAGGACGTGCTGATGCCGCGCATCGCGGCGAAGGAGGCGGCCGAATGAACCGGTTCGAATATACCCGACCGGCCACTGTGGCTGAGGCCGTCGCGGCGCTGAATGAACCTGCAGCGCGCGCCCTGGCGGGCGGCACCAATCTCGTTGACCTCATGAAATATGATGTGGCGCAGCCGTCGCGGCTGGTCGACATTAACCGGCTTCCGCTCAAATCGATCGAAATTACTTCCGGCGGAGCGCTGCGGGTGGGCGCGCTCGTAACCAATTCCGATCTGGCGTGGCATCCAAACGTCCGGGAAAAGTGGCCAATGCTGTCAAGCGCCATTCTTGCCGGCGCATCGCCGCAGTTGCGAAACGCAGCCACAACCGGGGGAAACCTGATGCAGCGAACCCGCTGCTATTATTTTTATGACCCGTCGACGGCCTGCAACAAGCGAGAAGCCAGAAGTGGCTGCTCCGCCATCGGTGGGGTCAATCGCATTCACGCCATTCTCGGCACGAGCGACAGCTGTATTGCAGTTCATCCGTCAGACATGTGCGTCGCGATGGCCGCGCTCGATGCATCCGTCGAAGTCGAGGGGGCCGAGGGCAGGCGATCGATCCCGATGTCCGGTTTCCACCGCCTTCCTGGCGGGGAACCCGAGCGCGACAACACGCTAAAGGTCGGCGAGCTCATTACGTCGATCACCGTCCCGCAGCCCGACTTCGGTGCCCATTACACCTATCTCAAGATCCGGGACCGGCTGTCCTATGCTTTCGCACTGGTCTCGGTCGCCGCCGCGCTACGCGTGGAAGAGGGGATCATCCAGGACGTCCGGATCGCGCTCGGCGGGGTCGCGCATAAGCCATGGCGGGATTTCGACGCCGAAAGGTCGCTCAAAGGCGAGCGAGCCGGGACCCAGAGTTTTGCGCAGGTCGCCGATTTCATCCTGCGCGATGCGAAGGGACAGGGCGAGAACGATTTCAAGATCGATCTTGCTCGCCGCGCCATCGTCCGTGCGTTGGAACAGGCGGTCGCGGGTACGCCGCAGGACCAGTCCGACAAATCGATTCAGTAAAAATGCAACGGGAACGTCACATGTCACTTAGCGAAATCACGCATATTGGACGTCCCACCAGCCGGGTCGACGGCAAGCTGAAGGTGACCGGTCAGGCGCAATACGCAGCGGAATATCCCGCTGACAATCTGCTTTATGGATACATCGTCGGCAGCACGATCGCTACCGGACGGATCGCGTCGATGGACCTCGATGCAGCAAGGCAGTTTCCAGGCGTCGTCGAAATCTTCACGCACGAAAATCGTGGCAAGGCGGCATGGCTTGATCGTAGCTGGCGGGATGAAGTCGCGCCTCCCGGCCATCCGTTCCGGCCTTTGCACTCAGATCGCATCCTGTTCGATGGCCAGCCCGTTGCGTTGATCGTGGCCGAAACGTTTGAGGCCGCACGCGACGCGGCCTCCCTGATTCGCATTGCCTATGATATCGATGCGCATTGTACCGAGCTGAAGATGAAACGGTCGGAGGCCTATGTGCCGCCGAAGAAGCGTAGTGGCATCCCGCCGCCGCCGGCTCCGCGCGGCAATGCTGAGCAGGCCTTTCACGATGCGCCTGTCAAAATCAGTCAGGATTACCGGATCAATGCCGAACACCACAATCCGATGGAAATGTTTGCCACCACCTGCGTGTTCGAGGGCGGCGGCAAGCTGACCATCTATGACAAGACGCAGGGCTCACAGAATGCGCAGGGCTATGTCACTTCGGTGTTCGGCCTGCGCAGCAAGGATGTTCGCCTCGTCAATCATTATGTCGGCGGCGCCTTCGGCGCCGGCTTGCGGCCGCAGCATCAACTATTCTTCGCCGTTATGGCCAGTCTCTTACTCGAGCGCTCGGTGCGGGTGTCGCTGACGCGCGCACAGATGTTTCATATCGGCTACCGGCCAGAAAACTACCACACGATATCGCTCGCCGCGGATCGCGATGGGCGACTGCAGTCGATCATGCATGATGCTGTTGCTTCGACCTCGCATTACGAGGATTATCAGGAGGCTGTCGTCAACTGGTCGGGGATGATGTATCACTGCTACAACGTCAAGCTGAGCTATCAGCTTGCCAAAGTCGATACAGCGACGCCGTGCGATATGCGCGCGCCGGGCGCTGCGATCGGAGTGACGGCATTCGAATGCGCGCTCGACGAACTTTCCTATGAACTCGGCATCGATCCTCTCGAGGTCCGACGCATCAATTTTGCATCCAAGGACGAGAACACTAACAAACAGTTCACATCCAAGGCACTTCTGGAGTGCTACCGTGAAGGCGCTGCGGCATTCGGGTGGGAAAAGCGAAAGCCCGAGCCGCGTGCTGTGAAGGATGGTCGCGAACTGATTGGATGGGGCGTCTCGACAGGCATGTGGGACGCCTTTCTGCAGAAGGCGCAGGCCACTGCGACTCTCAAGGTAGACGGGACGCTCGAAGTGGCGACGGCGGCGTCTGATGTTGGCACCGGGACCTGGACGATCCTAACGCAAATCGGCGCCGAAGCGTTTGGATTGCCGCTTGAAGACGTTCAGGCCCGGATCGGCGATTCGACACTTCCGATGTCGCCGGTCGAAGGAGGTTCGTGGACCGCCGCCTCAAACGGTTCAGCGGTTCGGGCCGCATGTGATGCAGTCAAGCAGTCGCTTTTCAAACAGGCGAGGAAGATGGCCAATTCGCCTCTTGCCGATGCAAATTTCGAAGACGTCGAGGTTGGGAATCGCCGCATCTTCCGGAAGGATGATCCGGCGCGCGGGCTTTCCGTGTTCGAAGTCATGCACGCCGCCGAGCTCACGGAAATCACCGGGCAGGGCAAAGTCGGCCCGAACCCGCTCCAGATGCGGAAATATATCAGCTACACGCATTCGGCCGTGTTCGCGGAGGTGCACGTGGATGAAGATCTGGGCGTCGTGCGCGTGACGCGCGTCGTGTGTGCGGCGGCGGCGGGCAAAATCCTCAATCCCAAGACAGCCCGCAGCCAGATTCTGGGCGGCGTGGTGATGGGAATTGGCATGGCGCTTCATGAGGAAGCCATGACGGATCATCGCCTCGGCAAGATTATGAATGCCAATCTCGGCGAATATCACGTTCCGGCCCATGCCGACATCGAGGATATTGAAGTGATCTTCGTGGATGAAAAGGATGACAAGGTCAGCCCGCTTGGCGTAAAGGGCCTGGGCGAGATCGGCATCGTAGGAACCGCGTCGGCCGTTGCCAATGCGATCTTTCACGCAACTGGTGTGCGGGTGCGTGATTTCCCCATCACGATCGACAAGATTTTCAAATCTCCACGACCGTCCTGACTGAGATTAATGTCCGCAGGCCTCGGATTAGGACAGCGCGTGAAGATTGCGACCTTCAACGTCAATAACGTCAACAAGCGGCTGCCCAACTTGCTGGCGTGGTTGAAGTCGTCGAGGCCGGACGTGGTGTGTCTTCAGGAGTTGAAGGCCGCCAAGTCTGAATTCCCGGAAGGTCCGCTGCGCAAAGCGGGTTACTCTGCCGAGTGGGTTGGGCAGAGGACTTGGAATGGGGTCGCAATCCTCGCCAGAAAACCGGAGATCTTGGTAACGCGCAGACGTTTGCCTGGTGACGGGAGCGACGACCAGAGCCGCTACATCGAGGCTGCGGTGGACGGCGTCATCGTTGGCTGCGTCTACGCACCCAACGGAAATCCACAACCGGGACCGAAGTTCGATTACAAGCTCGCCTGGCTGAAGCGTTTGAACACGCACGCCGGCAAGTTACTCAAGTCAGGTGCTCCGGCGGTTATCGCCGGCGACTTCAACGTCGTACCGACCCCTTTCGACATCTACCCGACGAAATCGTGGGATAAGGATGCGCTAGTGCAGCCCGAAAGTAGGTTAGCGTTCGGTGAGCTTCTCAAGCACGGTTGGATCGATGCGCTGCGCGAGCAGCATCCGGATGAGCCGATGTATACGTTCTGGTCGTATTGGCGGAGCCGCTACGAGCGTGACGCTGGCCTTCGCATTGACCATCTGCTTCTGAGCCCAGCGCTGAGCCCGCGGCTTGCAAAGGCCGGTGTCGACCGAAAGGTGCGCGGCAAGCTCGATCCAAGCGACCATGCTCCGGCGTGGATACTGCTGAAGTAGCGCTCCTCCTTATATTGGCTTTGCGATCGAGCCGGATGTCGGGGCATTTCGCGGGCCTTTGAGCAGGCGCTGCTTCAGATCAGCCTGATCGTCTGCACTGGGCGCGCTTGTCCCTCATCTTGTCCATTGCTCCGGGAGCCATCTCGCTGGCACGTGCTCCGCGATCGACGTTCTTGCGAGACGTTTTGACGGTAAGGCCAGTTCGACAAGGCGCCCACAGCTTCTGAAAGGTTCGCAGCTTCTGGCTGAAAATCGGCCCAATGAACAATCCTGCCGCGAAGTTTGTCTGCGGCGCGAAAGCCGAGCATCGGCGTTGAGGGCACCACTATTTTCTCTCGAAGTTGCCCAAGATCAGAGCCGACCACCTTGCCGGGATTTCGCCGCCGCCTTCTGATACTCGCGGGGCGAAACCCCATAAGCCGCTTTAAAGCAGCGGCCGAAATGCGTCATGTCCGAAAATCCCCATCCCTGTGCGATTTCGGCTATTTTACGATACTGGCTGGGGTCTTCGAAAGCAGCCCGGCAACGCGAGTGCCGTCTCGATAGAATGAAACGGTGAAGCGAGGAATCCTGTTCCGCAAGAAGCGCATTGGCGTATCGGACGCTTATTCCAACGATATCAGCGACCTTCTGTCCATCGAGGTCGGGATCGGTGAGCCTCGCCTCCACCACAGAACGAATCTGTCCCAGCAATAATGCTTTTGGATTCGACAGGCGAACGGTAGCGCTCCCAAGCGTTCTAGCAATGGATAATCCGATTAGATCGAGCACGTGATTGCCAACCATTTCTGCCGTTATAGAAGCTGTCCTCCCGGCGAGCGATGGCAGTTTCGCGGCGATCGAAAGCGCGAGATCATCGTCCGCGAGCTCGGCCGTCACGTGACGCCCGATCAACTCGCGGTTTCCACCGATCCGCGCGCGTAGCTCACGACGCGGAGCCTTGATGAGGAGGGTCTTCGAGTTTCGCGAAAACCTCGCATCATAAGGTAAGCGCGGCTCCAGCAGCATCAGCGAACCGGCGTTCAGGTTCACCTCGCGTGCGTTCTGGGCGACAAGTATGCTCCCCGACAATTGGTAACAAAGGAATACCGTGTCCGGGCTGGTGCGCTCGACGTGGGCCCGCGTGTGAGCTACCTGCATCGGCGAGTTGCTGAATTCAACAAGGTCCAGGCTGCCGAACTTCGCAGCGGTGATCTCAGCTTCAAACGTCGCCCGATTTTCCGGCACAGAGTCATGACCTACGATCTCCTTGCAGGCGACACTGTGCCAATAATCGAATCGGTCGCGGGGGTGAACCGAAGAGGTCGAGAATACCGTTTTCACGTTTTTGCCGTTCCTTAACCGTAGGTCAGCCGACGAATTGGTCCACAGCCGCCGATTAAAAGCACTGAGCATCAGCTATAAACGAGCGCAACTCGAAACTGGGGTCGTAGCACGTTTACTCCGACGAATCTTAGTAGCTTTTCGCTGAACCGCAAAATACGGGGCCGGAGATGCAATCTGCGGAGCATCATTGTCAAAAGACACAACCGAAAGAGACACTGCCAGCTAAGCCAAACGTTTCGCTCCCGCGAGCCATTGTTCTACACAAGGAGAATAGGGCCACGCAAACGCTAGGGTTTCCACCTCTTGTTCTGGTCGAACCGAAGCGCGTAGTTTTCTCCACACCACTTTGCGCAAGATGCGTGTCTGCCGATGGGGTGTGGTCGGAAAACTGCCTGGTCCTGTGCGTTTGGGATTCGGGTGCCGAGCTTCAGGCGAGTTTTCCAGGTGATCTCAATGCTTTCTTTCTATTATTCACGACCTCCCCAAGGCCGGTCTCTAGGCAATGTAGAAGAGTCAACACGCGAGGCGATGTGATCGAGGTCGGATATCTGCAGACGCAAGCGGCTTTCTGCTGAACGAGGGGTTGGAGTCGTGAACCACGAACGCAGCTTCAACGTCGATGAAATACTCTCGGCATCCTGGGATCAGCTGCTTGCTAGAGATCTCGCCGCAGAGGTGGAGAACGTCGCCCCCGACAAACGATGTTCGACTCCCGAATTGCGAAGATTCTTCGCTATTAAGGGCTGTCGCGACCAGCTAGCCAGGTTCAAGGCAGCTTGCGAGAACAGAACGTCCTTTGACGCTTTGAGGTCGGTTGCGCGAGAAATGCGACAATATGCGTTGGAGCGTCCTGCCTTATGGGCTGCCGCATCGAGGAAGCCCGCAAATGAATCCGCCGAGTGGCGGGTGGCCCACAACGAGCTTTGCGATCTCATCAAATCTGTTCTCGCCGAATGTGAGATGCATGGACAGCACGCAGAAGATGCCTTGTCCATGCTTTGGAGCTTAGTTCGCGGCTTTGCAACGCATCAGATCATCGGTTCATTCTTGCAGGTCTATTCCTATGACGAGACCTTCGAAAGGGTGGTGGAAATATACGCGGCTGGGGTGCGCTCGGTCGGTACCGCTGCTGCCAAGGCTGCCGCGAGCGGGACCACTCGGGAGTAAATCAGGGCGATCCAGAATTGAGGGGGCTGTATTCGACATCGAACACGTTGCGACTGATCAGTTGTGGCAAACTATTCGACCGACCTGTCGGCCGAACGAGCGCGCCTGACTGTGATGACGCCTTTCCGCTGCCGCATAAGCCAGGCCGGAATTCCATCACGGCGGTGCGGGAAATGATCCCGCGGAGCTTGCCGCGCAACGGTCTCCGCAGCGTGACCCCCTAAAGCCCGGATCTTCACATCGACATCATTCGATTGACGATGCGGGGGTTTCGACGGCGGCTCTTGATCATACCTTCGGCTCGCAGCGTGAGATCTCGTAGCGGTTTAGTATTATCCCGGTACCACCAAAGGGCAGTTCTCGCCGCTTCCAAATTCGCCGTCTTGATTTGAGCTTCAATCACTGAATAGTTGTCTGGATCGGGCCCGAGGACACAAGTTGCGTTGGTCTTACATTGCCATCACGGTTGCGTCTGCCGGAGCGTTGGCTGCGGGGCTAATTTTTTACGACAGCGTTTTTGAGCGGCAGACTTCGGCGCACCTTTCGCCGACTGCAGGGCTATATAATCCGCGACCTGGTGACACTTCATTTTCCAAACGTTTTCCCGAAGATGTCGATTACGGAGCGTCGGCTTCGCGCGCTGATCTCGAAATTCAGCTAGCGAAGTTGCAGTTGGCGCAAGCGTTGCGGTCGCGGCCTTTGCCCATAGGGGCCTCGTTCGAAACAACGAAAACGCCGGCGAAGATACCACTGCCGCGCGTTCGTCCTGCGGCCCTCGGTTTGATGGCGAACATTGGCGCGGTGTCGCTTGCCGAGCAAATATCCGGAACGACGGATCCACTATCCAAGGTGAGCACAGCACTGCGAAAGGTATTCGCCATGCTGCAGCCGTCCGAAAGTCTGGTCGCTTCGGCGTCCCCCGACGGTGGCATTTCCAGCGACGGAAGAGATAGTGCTCCACCCACATTGGCGGAGAAGCGGGCCGCTCTATACGACATCTCCGCTCGAACCGTTTACATGCCGGACGGCACCCGCCTTGAAGCCCATTCTGGATTGGGTGAATTGATGGACGACCCAATGCACGTGAACGTGCGCAATCGGGGTGCGACGCCGCCGCAGGTCTATGAACTCTCGATGCGAGAGAGGCCGTTTCACGGCGTCGATGCATTGAGAATGAAACCTGTTGGTCAAGGAGACCTATTCGGCCGTTCCGGACTCCTAACCCACAGTTATCTCATGGGGCCAAAAGGGGAATCGAACGGCTGCGTTTCGTTCAAGGACTACGCAGCGTTTGTGCAGGCCTACAAAGCTGGCGCGGTGAAGCTGCTAATCGTTGTGCCAAGCTTGGCTGATTCAGTCGTCGTAACGGTACAGAAATCTTAGTCCAGGAGCAGTCCTCCTGCCGATCTCGCGCGATGCGATTCCGGGCCCCAATTCGATCTCCTGCAGAACCTTCGGCAGAACGCCGACAATTCGAATTCGTGCTTCAGAATTCGCTGGCGGCGTCTGACGCGTGCCTGGATCGCGTAGTCTTGAATGAGGGTCAGTTCGGTCGCGGAAAAGTGTGACTGCGACGGTAAAAACCAGATCGGACGGGAAGGCCGTCGAGGGAACCGCGCTCGATCGCGGAGGTTTCGTCTCCATCGAAATCGTGGGCGCGCGTGCTTGGAGGACAGGATGGACAGAAGGATCGGTGGGTCGCGCAATTCGGACTCGGGAGCCGACCAGGGCTTCGTGCGGGTTCGCGGAGCGCGCGAGCATAATCTTAAAGATGTTTCGCTCGAGATCCCGCGTGACGCGCTCGTGGTGTTTACGGGCGTCTCCGGATCTGGAAAGTCGTCTCTGGCTTTCGGGACGCTGTACGCGGAAGCACAGCGCCGATATCTCGAGTCGGTCTCTCCGTACGCCCGCAGGCTCTTTCATCAGATGGCGGTGCCGGAAGTCGATTCGATCGACGGACTCCCGCCTGCCGTGGCACTGCAGCAGCAGCGGGGCTCGCCGACCACCCGGTCGTCGGTCGGCAGCGTAACGACTTTGTCCAACCTTCTGCGGATGCTCTACTCGCGAGCCGGGCACTATCCTCTGAATCAGTCTCTGCTGTCCGCGGAGTCGTTTTCGCCGAATACGCCGGAGGGCGCATGTCCGAATTGCCACGGCATCGGTCGCGTCCATGCGGTCGACGAGAGGTCGCTGGTGCCGGACGACACTTTGACGATCCGGGAACGTGCGGTGGCTGCATGGCCGAGTGCCTGGCAGGGGCAGAACCTCAGGGACATCTTGGTGACGCTGGGCTACGATGTCGATAAGCCGTGGCGTGAACTGCCGAAGAAGGATCGTGACTGGATCCTGTTCACGGATGAGCAGCCAACCGTGCCGGTCTACGCCGGATATACGCCGGCCGAGACCAAACGTGCGCTAAAGCGGAGGGAGGAGCCAAGCTATCAGGGGACGTTCACCGGCGCGCGGAAATATGTGCTGCAAACCTTCGCCACCACGCAGAGTGCGATGATGAAACGCAGGGTCGCGCAGTATCTGTCGAGTTCGGATTGTCCGGTCTGCAGGGGCAAGCGACTGAAGCCCGAGCCTCTTTCAGTCACTTTCGCTGATATGGATATCGCGGAGATTGCGCGTTTGCCGCTCAAGCAACTGCATTCACTTCTGAGAGGGCATCTCAAGGGACGGAATAAGGAATTCGCCGGACATCCTGAGAAGGCTTTGGTCGTGCAACGGATCACCGAAGACATGTCCAACCGCCTGGAGGTGCTGTTGGACCTCGGCCTCGGATATCTGACGCCCGAACGCAGCACGCCTACGCTCTCGCCGGGTGAACTGCAGCGGCTTCGATTGGCAACGCAGGTGCGGTCCAATCTCTTCGGTGTGGTGTACGTCCTCGACGAGCCATCTGCCGGGCTGCATCCGGCAGATACAGAGGCACTGCTGCGGGCACTGGACCGTTTGAAGAGTTCGGGCAATTCCTTGTTCATCGTCGAGCACGAACTGGATGTCGTGCGACATGCCGACTGGGTCGTCGATGTCGGTCCCGAGGCCGGTGCTCAGGGCGGCAGGATCATGTACAGCGGCCCGCTGGCAGGTTTGGCGGACGTTCAGGGATCAAAAACGCGACCCTACCTTTTCGGTGAGGCCGCCGAAGGGACGTCGAAGGCTCCTCGGCAAGCCCGAGGATGGCTCAAGCTTCGTGGCGTCACGCGGAACAATCTGAGCGGTGTGGACGCCGACATTCCGTTGGGCGTATTTACGAGCGTCACCGGCATTTCCGGATCGGGCAAGTCCAGTCTCATCGGGCAATTCCTCGTGGACGCCGTCGGCGACGAGTTGGGTCAACGGAAGGAAGCCACCGACGAAGACGACGGATTGGAGACGCCGGTCAAGACACTGGGCGGCAAGATTACTGAGGGCCTTGACCTGATCAGACGGCTGGTCGTGGTGGACCAGAAACCGATCGGCCGTACGCCGCGGTCGAACCTGGCGACGTACACCGGTTTGCTTGATCATGTCCGGAAGCTCTTCGCCTCCACCAAACAAGCTCGCGCCAGGCGCTACGATGCGGGCAGATTCTCCTTCAACGTCGCGAAGGGACGGTGCGGGACATGTCAGGGGGAGGGCTTCGTCAGCGTCGAACTGCTATTTCTGCCAAGCGTGTACGCGCCTTGTCCGACCTGCAAGGGCGCGCGCTACAATGCCAAGACATTGGAAATCAAGATCCGGCACAAATCCGTGGCGGACGTGCTTGCGATGACTGTCGACGAGGCGTTTGATTTCTTCTCGGATGATGATCCGCTTCGACGGTCACTGAGAGTGCTTCGCGAGGTGGGGCTCGGATACATCCGGCTCGGCCAATCGGCAACGGAGCTCTCGGGAGGTGAGGCCCAGCGCGTCAAACTCGCCACAGAGCTGCAGAGGGGGCATCGGGGCGAGACGCTATACGTGCTCGATGAGCCCACAACCGGCCTGCATCCGTCCGACGTGGCCAAGCTGATGACGCAGCTTCACGGTCTTGTCGAAGCCGCCAACACGGTCATCGTCGTAGAGCACGACATGACCGTCGCGGCTGCGAGCGACTGGATCATCGACATGGGGCCCGGCGCGGGAGACGAGGGGGGCCAGATAGTGGCGGCTGGCACGCCTGCGCATGTCGCAAGGGAAGCCCGCGGCCGGACAGCAAAATTTCTTGCCGCCGTCCTTTGACGGTGCAGCATCGGCGATACGCTGCATGTTCGGCATTGCGGCAACACTGCGAGGATAACGGGAGATCGGAATGTTCTGGCCGCTTGTAGCTTGAGATGGACAGGTGGAATTCAAAGGCCCGATGAGCAGCGAGTTTGCGCCGAGCAGCGCCGGTAGGCAGCCGAGGTCCCGATTACTCCGGTGGAAGGTCGAAGCCGCATCGAGCGTAAGCTGCTTTCCGGCTATGAACCGGGTTTTCAGTGTCAGCTGTTCCTGAACTTTCCTCGAGAAAGGAAAAAGAAACCCGAGAACGCGACCGGATGCCCAGTCTTGTTGCCTCAGTTAGCTTCCAGGCGCCGGCAGAATGTATGTTCCTTATGCGGGAACTCCCTGAACAGAAATCCATTATCCGGTCTGAAAAAACCGGAGGTGTGTCATGAAGCCAATGACCGACGCTGACGAAAACCGCCGACTGGCGAAAATCCAGTCTGACAAGGCTGGCGAGCTCCCTGAGGGCAAAGCCAAGCAGGCTCACTTACAAAAAGCTCGTGACTACGAAGCGGATGCTCGGTCGAAGGCATGGCGGGACTCGAATCTCAAGTCCCCGAAGTGACGATTCGGAACGATTGTGCGTTAGCTAACTTAGGAGAGGACATACAGGCACTGGAGGTTTCGGAATGCCGACGGTGCTAGTTGTTGAGGATGATCCCCTTATTCGAGATCTAGTTAGCGAAGAGCTGGGCGATGCGGGCTTCCTAGTCCTTCAGGTGGGCGATGCCCATCAAGCCATAGCGGTCTTGGAGGCCCGTCAGGATATCCATCTCATTTTCACGGATATCGACATGCCGGGCTCCATGGATGGGATCGCACTGGCGGCTACTGTTCGTGACAGGTGGCCGCCGGTCAACATCATCATCACAACTGGGAAGGCGAGGCCGATGACGATTCCGGCCAACGCGCTTTTCATTCCAAAGCCATACCTGACCAAGGCGGTCATCTCAGCGATGCGGACATTCGAGAATATGCGCTAGGTCTCGCTCTCGGCGACGGTCAGGGTACCTCTATCGCCGGACGAACGAGGCAAGTAGGCAAGATTCGGTCCCGGCCTACGAAAACTTGCTGGGCGCCAGCTTTGGTAGCCGCGTTCTAGTCCTCAAAAAGCGTCGCAATTGCCCTGACAGCCGCTCATCGCACCAGGCGCTTCGGCAGCCACGTCACAGTGATGAACAAGGCGATTGCCCGGTCAGTCTTGGTGCGGCTGACCCATCGCGGCGCGGGCGCGTCAAAGGGGCGCTGTACCTGCCTGGGTGGGGATCGGCGTCCGGTGGCTCAAGGCCGGGCTCCAGCGGAGTAAGGAACTTGAGGAGCAGCCAAGGGGGAAGCCTGTCATCGAAGCGCAATATGCGGGGATCGCCATGCGGCCAATAAAAGTACCGCCTCTTCTGATCGATAGGGAGGTCGCCACAAGCGTGGTTCGGCCCGCGCAGACTGGCAGGGAGGAGACGGTCGCGGCAATTACGTGGGGCGCCAACGAGCATGTTTTGATAGCTGCTGCGGCCGGCCAAAAGAAAACATCATGGCGGTCGTATCGAAACGCGAGAGACCATGAAATATTGACTCAATAGGAGTTCTGCGGAGCTGCTGGGAGCGCCTAGTCGCGACTACCTGGTTTGCGCTGGCCATTTGGCTTCTTATCAGATGGGCGTCGGCTTTCTCGGTCGCGATCATTGAACGGAATCTCGACAATGTCGCCGTTCCTAAAGTTCGCGGTGAAATCGGCAACCACGTCCGATCGATTGCCGTTAAGTCGGTCTCCTAGAATCTGCGTTAGAAACTCCGCAGACAAACTAATTGACACCTTGGACATCTGCTCAACGCGGCGTCCCTTAATGCTAAAATGAACGATATGGATGGTGCCCTCATAGACTCCTTGCGGAAGGGACTTGCCCTTTCCTAAGTCGACATTGCTATTGAGGACGCGAAGGATGGCGAATCTTGTTGTGGTATGCACTCATTTCTCCATCGGCTTCGGCATGCGCTCCCTCCATGGCCTTGGTGGCGACGTCGATGTCTTAATTGGAGCAATCGTAGTTCGTTCCAGAGCCAGCTTCAGCTCGTAATAGACAAGGATCGCCATGATACCCGACCAGCCGGATGACTCTGCGCGGCTTAGTCGATCGAGGGTCGCACGAATTCTCGATCGTCGAGCACATCGATCAGCCGATCGGCAGTATCGACGGCGTTCCAAGGCGGCGTTGGCTTGATATGCTGGCCCAGCAATGCTCTTACGGCTTGAACTCCGCGCAGCAGTCGATAGATATCTCCCCGCTCGCTCACCGATCCCTCACAAGTGTGGAGCGGTTGCGCCAGATGGGGTCGCGCACGCAAGCCTCGATTAAATGAGTACACGCCCTAATTTGATGGGCCGCACTTTTGGAAAATGATCTGGCCAGCAATATCAAATTCAAAATCACCGCGGATGGCGGCGCCGTGGCAAACGTAGGTAATGGCGACGCCAGCACGGGCCGGCTGGAGATTGTCCAATTCTGCCGCCGGATGGTCCTTTAAGCGCTGCTTCCAAAACGCTCGCAAAGCCTCGTGACCATTTATAGTTGCCCCACTACTGCAATCACATTCGATCGTAGCGTCTTTAGCGTAAAATCCTAAAATGGTTTCAAGGTCGCCTGAGCGATAAGCATCTAGCCAATCAACTACTGCGGCCATCGGGTCAAAGGACATATTCCTCACCTACTTGCCAGACGGTGCGTCTAAAAGGCGGTATAAGGCTTGTTTGATGAATGCACTCTGAATGGCTAATTAAGTAGCTTTTGATCTGTATACTCTAGTTCGGAGCGATTATAGTTTGCGGCCTCACCAGCTTTCCCATCCCTGCCCAAGGCCCAGCCTCTACCGATGAGTACCACTCTCAACAGCGTCAACCGGCCAAATCCGATAGGCGTTCTCGAAGGTGCGTGCGCACGAGATCCCAACCTTGCGACGAACTGTGCCGACCGACATGATTCTCATCAATCCTGCCGCTTCGCCACATTGGGGACGGGACAACCGCATGATGTTTGATACTTGGGATGGATTGTTAAGGGTCATGGTTGCACCACTTCGTGGAATCTAGTGATTCCATATGACAGGTTAACAACGTCGGGAAAAAGTGGCAATATCTATCGATACAAGGTTCATGTTTCTTCAACGAGAGAGGCAGCTTCAAGCAGACGAGGGAGTTGTTTGTGGTGGACGATTAAGGGGCGATGTATTCGGGGCGATAGGCACTGGTTGCATTGCCGGTCGTCTGGGCCGGAGGCCAAGGCGCGCGAACGTCGATACTGCCGACGTTTTGCGATCTCACTTTTCATTGGATCGCGCCGCCAAGGAAAGGAGCGGCCCATCGGGCCACCCCTGTTTTGGTCCTATCAGTCGATTTCTTCGATCACCATGCGCTCGCGTGGGTCGACCAGATAGGTGCGGTTCTCGCGATGGATATAGCGGTAGTCGCGCAGCGAAGGAGCTTCCCGGTAAACAGCATCGGGAAACTCTTCGACGTCGACAGTCTCTGGCAGGCGCTCGCCGCGGTGGATGACCGTCTTTGCCGAGCTGCCCGTCGTTTGACGTTCAGTAATTCTCGTCTTGACGTGCTTGCGCACAACGTCCCTATCCTTGTCGGTAAAAGAGACTTTCGAGCGGGGCTGTGGCGGCGCCGCGGCCGTTGAATCGCCCGAGCGCGGCAGCACGGTTACGATCTGGTAGGTCGAAGGTTCAACGATGACGATTTCATCCCGCACCATGAAGAAGCTATAGCCGCGATATTGGGGCACGACTTCGACCACGTCAGACGGGAGCGTTTGCAGCCGAATATCCCGGGGAACAGAAGCCCCCACGGTCAGTGCAAAATTGACATTGTTGACCGGCTGCACGTTGAGCCGCGAAATTGATTGGGTAACGCGCGTGCGCTGCTGGTCGTTGATGCTGACGGAAGCATTGATGTTCGTCGATGACGATTGCGCGGTGTTGTTCGTCGAGGGAGTTTGTGCGGTGTTGTTGGTCGAAGGGCTTTGCGTGGTGTTGCTAATCGAAGGAGTCTGGGCCGTATTGTTCGTGGTCGCTGGCTGAGCACCAGTGTTGGGATTGCTGTTAGCGGGTGACTGAGCCTGGCCGCCGTTGGTCGATGCCGAAGTATTGGTCTGGGCTTGGGCGGGCTGTGACGAAGGCCCGGCCGACGATGACGGAGGGGTTGTCTGCGCTTGTGGTGGGCTGCCGGACGTGCCCATGGAGGTTGACGTGGACTGATTGGTGGTCAGGTCGGGTGACTTTTGTGTCGCCGACGAAGAAGTGCTCGGGGATTGAGCCTGCTGCGCGGCGGGAGAGGTGGTTGTTGCGCTCGGTGACTGAGCAAATGCCGCGGTGGCAAAAACCAAACTTACCGCCGTGCTGAGAAGAAAACGTGCCTTCATTGTTAATTTCTCCGTTGATGTGGACTGCATGAACGGGGCAAACAAGCAGCGGTTCCGTTGGGATCGGGAAAAAGTGGAAACTTTTACGACGAAGCTGCAGCGCGAAATGAAGAGCGGCAAGAATCGAAGTTTCACAGTCCGCAAACGCCCATAAGAGCAGCTGCGTGAAGAACGACTGTCACGAGCTTGCTCTGCGCCAGTTGCATTATGCTCGATATGCGATCGTAGCTCACCAAGTGAAGGCAAGTGGCTGCTCGAACCTTGCACTTTCTTGCTTTATCTGTTGAGGCCGAAGGATGATTGGGCTCGCATAGCGGGGCGCTTGGTGCAGCTTTCGCCTTCGGGGTGTTTCAGTGACTTGGCGGGACTCAATTGGCTTGCGCGCGGCAGTCTCTGTAAAGGTAGGGAAAGGCCTGGTTATCGCCTGGTGCGCCGAAGTCGGATGTAGGTGGACTTGGCGCGGAGCGATTGCCTCGTCGCCACCGCGTAGGCACTCCTTGGAGTAATACGGCCAGTTCTGCTTTGCGCAGATGCTGTCGGCAGAAGTTGTGGTTGCCAAGACCTGTGCTGCTTCCTGTTCGATGGGCATTCTCTCCGACCCGATTGGTGCGTCGGACGACTCTGCCACGATAACGCGTGGAGCAACGGAGCCCTGTGCCGCATATGCTAGAGTGAGGAAGCCCGCGAAGATGACCAGTCCAGCTGCGTGTCGATCGAATGCCCTTAGAAAACTCATGCGCATGGCCGCGTCTCTTCAATCACCGGGAAAGCGAAAGGTGGCCCGGGTGCAGGGCCACCTTCTAGGGTCAATCCCAACGATGACGGCGCTGCTTGATTACCACTACCCGATCGCGATTGCGCCAGCCCCGATGCCATCCACGGTCGCCGCGATACTCTGCGCGAGGACCGCGGTAGTCTCGGTGATAATCGCGGGACATTCCGCGGTCCTCGCCGACGCGAATGCGTACGTCCTGCGCACTTGCAGAAGCGGGTGCAATCATGGTCACCGCGACGGCCGCGGCAAATGCGCAAATTGATAACTTCATTGCAAGCTCCTTTGTTTCATCGAACAAGCAACGGGAAGAAATGGCAATCGTTCCGCTGTGGCAGCATTTCTGCGTGGCAGGCTAAAAAAGATCCTGCCCGCGGTTTATGACGGCGCAGGAGAGTGCACGAATGAGCGTATTGGCGCCAACAGGCGGCGCCGGGCCTAGCCTTCGATGATGTAGACGATCTCATGCGTCTGCGGTGGAAGGATCACGCATCGGCCGTTGACCAGGATGAAGTCGTGGCGCGCCATCTTGGGGAGATCTCGACGATGCGCGTTGGAACGGCATGCCCGGACACCGTAGCCGGTACAGTCTCGCCCACCGAGATCCGAAGTCACATTGCGAACTTCCTCGCCCCTTTTCCTGGCGGATAGCGGTGGTGATCTGAGTACGCTTTTCTGTCTGAGGTGTAACGCTGGCGGAGGTCGCCGCATTGCCTGTTGGGGACGCGGAGCCAGCCTTTGTATCGCTGGTCTTGGTCGGCGGCAGCGTCGGGCGGACAAAAGTAGGCGACGTCTTGCCAGCTAGTCAATCTGCGTGCATGTGGAAACCATCAATGGCGCGCGGACGCTGGTCAGGTCATAGTGGGTAGTCGTTGAGTTCCGATCTCGCGATGCACAGCGGAATGTCACCAGGTGGACGGCGCATTTGACTGGCGAGTAGTCGACAGCCGACCCGCTCCCCCGGAGAAGCGTGGTGTGCGGGAACCTCTAACTCAGGCCCATTTCGACGGCGATACGGATGAGATCGGAGTGGTTCCGTGCACCCAGCTTCTGCTTAAGAATAGACGTGGTATTTGCTACTGTCTTGTAGGATATATCGAGCGCCTCGGCGACTTCGACGATCTTGTCGCCTCGACCAAGGAGCCGGAGAATTTCTAGTTCGCGGGCCGACAGGGCAGTAGCCGGATTTGCCCGGATTGCAGCGCCAGAGAATGTTACCGTCTTGGCGAGATGCGGTGAAATGAAGTTCTCACCTGCGGCCACTTTGCGTACGGCCTTTATGAGCAAGCGCGGATCGTCACCCTTGGAGACATAACCTTGAGCACCGAGTTCGATGGCACGGACAACGAAGGCAGGATCGTCATTCATGCTGAACATGATAATCCGCGCCTCCGGATCGTCCTTGCGGATACGACGCATCAACTCGAAGCCAGAGAGATCGGGTAGATTGATATCAATGATTGTTACGTCCGGCCGCTTTGAAAGATAGGCTCGGTGCCCCGATTTCTCATCGACGGCGTCATCGATGGATATCGAAGCATCCGAAGCAAACAGCGAACGGCAGCCTGACACCACGACGGGGTGGTCATCGACAATCAGGAGTTTCACGGGCTGTGCCATCGGCGGGACAATCTTTCAATTATGCTATGCATATTCGATTTCAACGTTTTGACCAGCGAAATGGTGCCCGGTTGACCAATTTAATCATCCCCGCGTGGAAGACTCTTTCGCTGCGCGCGCGTATGGGCGTGCTGCTGGGCGGAATGTTTCTGACCGCCCTTACCGCCGGTCTACTTTTGCTATGGATTTTCTCTTCGGACCAAATACTGGAGGAAAATGAACCCTCGGCGCGGATGGCGATCACTGTCGCTGCAGCTTTGAACTCCGCTCTCGCCGTTTCCACCAATCCAGAGGCAACACTCATGGCGTTCGTCGACCAGCTCGATTCAACACCTGTAGACGTAATCCGGTTTCGCCGTTACGGGCAGGTGCCTGCATCTGAGCCGGCGAGGACGTCCGGCGCGGTCCCCGAATGGTTCGTGAAAACGCTGCTTGTGCCGGATCTCGCGCAGCGCATTCCTATCGTGGTGCAAGGTCGCGGGGTTGGCGATTTTGTTTTCGAACCGGATATCTCTGCGCAGATCTACGAGAAATGGATCGGCTTTCTCGCCCTTCTCGCGTCCTCAGTCGTCATGGCATTGCTTGCCGGCCTCATGTCGTTTGTAACGATTGGTGCGGCGCTGCGCCCTTTGCGCGATCTTGCTGGCGGGCTGGCAAGGCTTCGGATTGGTGATTTTTCGAAGAAAGTCGATTGTTCCGGTCCCCCGGAAATTCGGGAAAGTTGCTTGTCTGTGAACGAGCTTGCGGTGACGCTCAGTCGCCTCAATTCAGAGAATCGAAGCCTGCTGCGCAGGATGGTGTCCATCCAAGATGAAGAACGACGTGACATTTCGCGCGAGCTGCATGACGAACTCGGACCTCTTCTGTTTGCTATCCGCGCTAACGTTACTGCTATGATCGACAATAGCGGCGGCGGCAGCCATCTCGCCCGGCTAGGGGAGCAACGTGTCCTGCAGGCGGTGGAGGCTCTGCAAATCGCAAACCGCCGCATTCTGGAGCGGCTGCGACCACTCTTCATAGAGGAGCTGGGCCTCGATGCTAGCATTCAAAAGCTTATGCGCGATGTCCACGCGCAGGTGCCCTCGATGATCGTGACATTCGAGATCGATCCCCGGATCGTCACGGCCGACAGTGTGGTGGCTCAGACCGTGTACCGTGTGCTGCAGGAAAGCATCACTAACGTCCTGAAACATGCCGGTGCGTCAAAGCTGAGTGTGAAGACCGAAGTGTCGAACGATGCCATCTTGGTCGAAGTTGCGGACAATGGTACGAGAGCGCCTCTGCATCCGAAATTCGGCCGTGGTTTAACCGGTATGCAGGAGCGCCTCCGTGCCTTGGAGGGGCATTTCGACTACATCCGGGCCGACGGTTGGACTACAATCCGGTGCACCCTGCCGCTGGCAGCGCCAGATTAAACGTAACCTGCCGACAGGCGGGGGGCCTCTGTTCATCGTGATGCACCTTGTTCCGGAGTGAATCGGTGGACGTCCAACCTTTCCGATAGAGAGCTTGCTGAGCGGCTCTTACGTTCCCGACAGCACACAGTGCTGCCAGCAGCGCCTACGCATACGAGAGATCGGAAAATGGGTATAAAGTCCTCTCTCGCATTAAATCCCGCCATCGGTCGAGGTGGCCCGAAGGGCCACCTCGAAAAACACGCTTAATCCATCACTTCAACGATTCGATGCGTGCCGGGATCGACCAGGACGGTCCGGTCGTTGACTACCGTGTAGCGATAAGCAGTCGAACCGTATTCACCTGGCACTTCGTAATAGGTGACGCCGCTAGTGGGCAATACGGCACCCGCGCGCAGCTCGCGGTCATACCGGTAGGATGGGTGATGGCGCTCGGTCACGTAGCTGCGGAAACGGGGACGATTCGCATCGGCGATGCCGCCTGCCGTGGCACCAGCGGCAGCGCCAACTGCGGCGCCGACTGGACCGCCGACTGCGCCACCGACGATGGCGCCGCCAACGGCGCCGCCGGCTGGCCCGTTCTGTGCGATGGCGGGCGAGAAGTAAGCGAGCGATGCGATTGTAATGGCAGCGGTAGAAATGAGTTTCATAATCGTTTCCTTGTGTATTGACGAGGAAAGAACCTGCAACACACGACGTCGTTCCGGTGAATTGCTTCTTTTTCCCGAGATTGACTCTTTTTGTTCATAGCGCGGGTAGAAACGGCGATGGGGGACTCCGATTTGACGAGTGCGCGGTGGCATCCCAATCTTCGGAACCGTTGAAGGACAATTCTTTAATGGACTTTGCGGTTATTCCAACCTGCGGAATGATCTGCTTTCGAAACATTCTTCGAATTGAAGGAATGGGGAACTCTGGCATCTTCGTCGCTGTCCCGAGAAAGGACAGCCGCATACGAGCTTTGTGGATGATTTGGCGGCCCGCTATCCGGGGCGGCATACTTATTCGTTGGCCGGGGAGGAGCGCGCCAACCGCCGTCGCAGATACCTGAGTATATGTCGGCGCCCGTGTTAACGGCGCGCCTGCGACGACTTGGTCCAGAAATTGAAGCCTATGACATCTATTTGCGATGTGACCGCTGCGAGGTCTTCGTATCAGCTCTTGCTAGACTGCAAACGTCGTTTTCACGAATTGCGTGTTCGAAGGCTGTAGTATCGACGCAATGCAATCTGACAACCAATCGCTAAGCGCATACAAAACCTGTTGCCTGGCTGCTCGTGAAGCTGAATGGCGGAAGGGGCGTGTGTGCAACACCCGCCACCCGTCAGGGCGGCGGGCGTTGGAGATCTTTAGTTCTCGGTGCAGACCTTCATTGTCTTCATACCAGTCTCGGCTTCCGTTCGGGTTTTGAATGTTCCGTTGTCGACGATCGTCGTCGTGGTGGTAGGCTTCTTATCGACAACGGTGCATTTTTTGGTCGTGGCATCGCGCACCACGTAGTAGTCGGTAGAGACCGTCGTCGTTTGGGCGAAGGCCGAGGTGAAAGCGAAAGCTGCCATTGCTCCGGCGAGATAAAGCGTTCTCATGTGTGTCCTCCAATTGGCTATTTGCGAGACGCAAACGCCCCAATCAATCCGCGCAGTTGCCGAAAGTTCCCGAGGAAAAATCGGTGATCGACGACGTGACTGCCTCGTTCAAAGCTGAAATTGGCTGACTGGTGAATCCTGAGGGGCCCGCTGCGGGTTGAAATGGCACAAACCTGGAAGAGAGCGTCGCCGTCAGTTGTTCAGATGTGTTCACCGCACCTTCATTTATCGACGATCGATGGAACGCGTCGACTAACAGTCTGTTGGAGAATGCCAAACTCCAACCTATGAGGGACTTATGAAACACCTGTCCTCCATCTGCGTCGCAGCTCTTCTGCTCACAGGAGTAGTCCACGCGCAGAGCCCAGCTGCCAAAGACCGTCCGGGCAACAACGCCGTCAACACTGAACAGAAGAACTCCAATGCGCCGGTCGCTGGACGCAACTCCTTCACCGAGGGGCAGGCCAAGAGTGCGATCGAAAAGGCTGGCTACAGTAACGTTTCCGAACTGAAGAAGGACAACAATGGTATATGGCGCGGCAAAGCGAGCAAGAGCGGCTCGACCAGCGCGGTCAGCGTCGATTTTCAAGGCAACGTTAACGCAGCCAAATAAACGGGAGGCAATCTCATGACCATCACTATCTCACATTTGTACGATTCGTATTCGGAAGCGCAGAACGCCGTTCGGAGCCTTGAATCCGCCGGCGTTCCGCATACTAATATCAGCATCGTCGCCAACAACTCCGACGGTTGGTTCGATGGCAAGAAGGACCGCGACGGCGATGGGGTCGATGATCGCGCCGAGGCAGCCGGCACGGGTGCCGGACTCGGTGCAGGGCTCGGAGGCGCTGCCGGTCTTCTTGCCGGTCTCGGGCTGCTTGCAATTCCCGGACTTGGACCGGTTGTCGCCGCAGGATGGCTTGCAGCTACGGCAGTCGGCGCCGCCGCCGGCGCAGCGACTGGCGGCCTTGTTGGTGCTCTGACTGAGGCTGGTGTGGCGAAGGAAGACGCGCCGCTTTATGCCGAAGGCGTTCGCCGGGGCGGTGCGCTCGTATCGGCAAAAGTCAATGAGACCGATCAGGCGCGGCTCGAGGCATTGATGAGCCCGTCGTCGGTCAATCTCAATGACCGCCGCGTGGCCTGGGAGAAATCGGGCTGGAGCGGATACGACCCGGCTGGCCAGCCCTACGACGCGGCGGGGGTGCAGAGGGAGCGCGAATTGTACGTTCGGTCGCGATAACAAAAATGGCCCGCTTTGGCGGGCCATTTTTCTGAGTGTGCCTTTTCCCTGCAGGCGGCCGCGGAGCTGGCGATGCAGCGCGTAAGTGGGCGAGTGCATCAGGACTCAACTAGACAAACAACCGGGAAAAATTGGTAGGACGTCAATCGCTGCAGTGAGTTTTGCGAGCAACGTCAACTGCCACGCGACGCTCGTCGCCGCAAATGCGGATTGGAGAATTCCTTTCTGGACGTAAGTCTTGGACCGATTCACTTAAGAGCTTCGTGGCCGGTCTGCCAAAGTTCGACGTTTCAGCCCCGCGCTAGCCGTTAACGATGCCATCGGGAGGCTACCGCGCCCGCACGCGGCGGATCTGCAGCAGCTGGCTGGCGCAAATCTCTTTGACACCGACAGGATGGACTGGCGGGGCGGCAAACGTCGGGAAACGGCGGCAATAAGTAAGCGGAAAGCTTATCTATGTTCCAGCTTCGGGAACTCGTTGGTGCAGCGCGAGTTGTCGGATGTTACTTTGGCATTGGAGACACCTTGTTGAACCGCAGACAACTTCTCCGCGCTTCTGCAGCGTTGCCGCTGCTAACGATCACTCCCCGCAGCGTTCGTGCGGCAGTGTCGTCGGTCCCCTTTGATGCCGCCGTGGTGCGGCAGATCGCGCGGGATTCCGCTGCCAAGGCATTCAAGCCGCCAGATAACAAGCTGCCCGACTCGCTCAAGGATCTGGACTACGATCAATACCGCGCGCTGCGATTCAATCCAGAAAGAGCGTTGTGGCGTGGCGAAAGGCTGCCATTCGAGGTGCAATTCTTTCACCGAGGCTCGTTTTACACCAATCGTGTCGATATCCATGAAGTAGCAAATGGCTTGGCGACCAAGGTCCCCTATCAGTCTGAGAACTTTTCCTTTGGCGCTACGCCGCCGCCGCCGGCCGGTACCGATTTAGGCTTTGGCGGCTTCCGGTTGCACGCGCCAATCAACAGGCCGGACTACTATGACGAAGTCTGCGTCTTCTTGGGCGCCAGCTATTTCCGCGCTGTGGCAAAAGGACAAGTGTACGGCTTGTCGGCGCGGGGCCTGTCGATCAACACCGGAGAAACCTCCGGCGAGGAATTTCCTCAGTTCAGGTCCTTCTGGATCGAGAAGCCGGCGTCCAACTCCAGCTCGATCGTAGTGCATGCGTTGCTCGACAGTGAAAGTGCTGCTGCTGCCTACCGGTTCACGATCCGACCTGGCGACACGACCATTTTTGACGTGGAAACGGTGATCTATCCACGGGTGGAACTAAAAAATGCCGGGCTCGCGGCGATCACCAGTATGTTCTTCTTCGGTCCGAATGACCGCAAGGAAGTTGACGATTTCCGCCCTGCCGTGCACGATTCCGACGGCTTGGCAATTTTCAACGGGCGAGGCGAGCAGCTCTGGCGGCCACTGCATAACCCGCGAGATCTGCAGATCAGCTCGTTTGGAGACCGCAACCCGCGCGGCTTTGGGCTAATGCAACGGCAGAGGGATTTCTCCGACTATCAGGATCTTGAATCCAATTTCGAACGCCGCCCCAGCCTCTGGGTCGAGCCGATTGGAGATTGGGGCGAGGGATCGGTGCAACTCATAGAAATTCCGACGAAGGAAGAGATTCACGACAATATCGGTACCTTCTGGCGTCCAAAAAACGCGTTGCAGGCGAAAGGCGAGTTCGCATTCACTTACCGCCTGCACTGGGGGCCCGATCAACCCAAGCCTTCAGCGCTAGCGATCTTTTCGCGTAGCGGCATCGGTGCGCGCGGCGACGATATCAAACTATTTGTGCTCGACCTGATCGGCGATAATCTCAAATCAATCGACCCCACCAAGGTCAAAGGCGTCGTGACGGCTGAAAAGGCCGATATCCGCAATATCGTAACGCGTCATAATCCGCAAAACGGCGGCTGGCGCCTAAGTTTCGAGATGCCGGTTAAGAGTAAGACACCGGTCGAATTGCGCGCTTTTTTGACGCAGAACGATCAGGCGATCTCCGAGGTCTGGGTCTATCGATGGACACCGTAAAGGTGAACAGCCAAATGCCGTCAGCCACGGTACTTGCGGCTGCGGCGCCGTCTGGCGCGGCAGAAGCCTTTTTGCCGCCGGAGATGCCGCTGGCGATGACACCCGGCGGACTGGCTGGGCTAGCTGTATCGCAACGGCGCGAGCAGTTCAGGGCCATGCCGACCGCCCTGCGGCGCGCTTACATCCTGCTCGGCACCGCGGCTTTGACCTCAGCCGGCGGCTACGAAATGTTCGAGGTGTTAAAGGTTGGCGGTGTGACCGTCCTCGAAGGTCTGGTACTAGCTCTCTTCGTGCTTCTGTTCGCTTGGGTCGCGTTCTCGTTCATGTCGGCGCTGGCCGGCTTCGCCATGCTGTTAGTGCGTGCGCGCGATCCGCTTGCCATCGAGCCGCTCACGCCACTTCCGGCGATTTCGAGCTGCAATGCAATGCTGTTACCGACCTACAACGAAGATCCTCATCGGATCGTCGCGCGGCTGCGAGCGATCTGGGAATCTGCTTCGGAGACCGGCTATGCCTCGCAGTTCGATTGGTACGTGCTGAGCGACAGCACCGACCCCGCGATCTGGGTGGCTGAGGAAAAGGCCCTTCTGCAGCTGCGCCGTGACACCGCCGGCGACCGCATTTTTTATCGCCATAGGCCGCGCAACACCGCCCGCAAATCGGGAAATATTGAGGACTGGGTCAAGCGATTTGGCGCCGGCTATGATCACATGATCATCTTGGACGCCGATAGCCTCATGACCGGCGACACCATCGTGCGGCTTGTTGCCGGCATGGAGCAGCATCCCGGCGTCGGCCTGATCCAGACATTACCCGTCGTCGTCAATGCGCGGTCACTGTTCGCACGGATGCAGCAATTCGCTGGCAGGCTTTACGGCCCGGTAATCGCCTCTGGAATCGCTTGGTGGCACGGCTCGGAAGGCAATTACTGGGGGCACAACGCGATCATTCGCGTGCGCGCCTTTGCGGAACATGCCAGCCTGCCCGAACTTCCAGGCCGCAAGCCGTTTGGCGGACACATTCTCAGCCATGATTTCATCGAAGCAGCTTTCATGCGGCGGGCCGGATGGGCGATTCACATGGCGCCAAAACTGGGCGGCAGCTTTGAGGAATGCCCCCCGTCGCTACTCGATTTTGCAGCGCGAGACCGCCGCTGGTGTCAGGGCAATCTGCAGCATCTGGCAGTGCTACCGGCGCCACGGCTACATTGGGTCTCGCGGCTGCATCTTCTGACTGGCATCGGTTCCTATCTGACTGCGCCGCTCTGGCTCTTGTTTCTAGTGCTCGGCATTCTCATTTCGCTGCAAGCGCAGTTCGTGCGGCCGGAATATTTCGCAAAGGGATTTTCGCTGTTTCCGCAGTGGCCGGCGCAGGATCCCGTTCGCGCGGCTTGGGTCTTTGGCGGCACAATGGGTCTGCTGATCGTGCCAAAAGTGCTTGCGTACGTTTTGCTGCTTACTCAGGCCGAAAACCGGTTGCGGTTTGGCGGCGGCTTTCGGGTTCTATCTGGTATCGTCGTTGAGACTTTGCTGTCCGGCTTGATCGCGCCAGTAATGATGATTTTCCAGTCATCGGCGGTCGGCGAAATCCTAGCCGGTCGCGACGCTGGATGGCAGGTCCAGCGCCGCGACGACGGCGTAGTCCCACTCCGTGAAGTAATAAAAAAATACGCAGTGCCGACCTTGTTCGGGGTCCTGATGGCGGCTAGCGCCTTTGCAGTGTCGCTGCCGCTATTCCTATGGATGACGCCAGTGATCATGGGTCTGTTGCTGTCAGTACCCCTGGCCATGATGTCGTCGCGCGCTGTTCGGATCGGCAAGCATGCTGGCTTGTTCGAAACTCCAGAACAGAATGTACCGCCGAAAGTGCTGACCCGTGCGAATGAGCTGGCACCGGGCGTGCCGATCTGTGCCGCGAGCCCGTTACATGAACTACGTGGTGACGCCGAACTACGAGAGGCACATATAGGCTCTCTGATCGATCAGCCCCGCAATCGCGGGCAGATCGACCCCGACCTCGCAATCGCGCGCGCAAAGATCGCGGAGGCTGAGGATTTTGATGAAGCTGTGAGCTATCTCAGTGCGCGGGAGGTTTTTGCCGCAATGAATAGCCGAACCGCGCTTCAACAACTGGTTGACCTGCCCGATAAAGCGCGCGCCCTGGCGTGACCGTCCGTGTTAATCTCAGCAATGCGTGTGAACGTCACTTTGGAAAGACCACCGTCGAACGCAAAAAGAACACCAGAATGAGTAACAAGCTGCCGTCTATCGGCAATGTTCGTAGCACCAATTATTCAGCTAACTGCCGCTGAATGTCGAAACGCTGACCTGACATACCCTGGAACGGACGAACTGCAGCGATTTTCCAGAGGCGGCTGAACGAAGCTAGGCAGCTTGCCGCCCGGATCCCTATCTTATTTGTGCTGCAGAAACAGATGCCTGTTATCACGGGATATCGGGTAACCGGCGTGCAACCTTCGATGAGGCGAGCAGAGTCCGATGAGCGAAACCACAAATCCGGCAGCGTCGCGCGACGATCCGGACGCTAGAAAAGGAAGGCTCGGCCGAGTTGGGGGACCGGGTAGACGGCCGAGCCCGGCCGGCAGTCACTTGGGGAAACTGTCAACCACGGGAAAAACTGGCAATAACAGATTTCGTTCCGGCTTAGCCCGGCAATAAAACGGCCCGACGCTCAACCGAATCTATGAGCGCCGGGCCTAGCCTAAGTATGGCTTCTGGGGTGACGCCGACGATCGATCTCTAGATGCCCATCAGGTCGTTGTTCAGCGGCTCAAGCGCGGTGAGGCGCTCTCGGCTGGTCAACACCAAGCACCCAAATAGCGACCATGCTGTGGATGGTCTCGCGGATCACAGCGTAGGGGGCGTGCACGACCTTACCACCGGGGGGAGGAATGGCGCAATTTGACAGACGGCACGGAGCTTCCAGATCTTAGCGGCATTGATGTGCGACGGACGAGCCGGTGATTGCACACGTGCGGGAAATCGCCTCGAACATCGCGGCCCGCGGCGCTTCGTTTCCGTCGTCCGCGAGGACGAATATGAGGTGGCCAGGGTGCCGGTTTATAAGGAACGATTTCTGCCCAATAATTGAACCGCTAACTGCGCCGCCGGTTCTCGGTCACGCCCTTGGTGCGCAGCTCCGCTTTTAGTTGGCGAACGCCAGCTAATGGAACGCCAAGGTCATTGGCTTTTCTTTTTACCGATGTAGCAGGCCGGCCGAGCGCTGCCGCGGCACGTAGGACGGATGCTCCGCTGTTGGCCAGCTCTTTCAGTCTCGAGACGTCCTCGATGTCCCATGGTTTCGCGAGCAGGCGCCTCACCACGACTATGTCTCCGGTGGTCGCAGCTCGCCCTTCAACCAGCCTGCGTCTTGGATCGCTGGATCCGGCTCAACAGCGGCATGGATGAAGCTGCACTTTGGACATTCGTAGGTATGCGCAACGATGCCGTTTTCAGGAAGAGAGCATCTCATCCAATAGGTGGCGGCTCCGCAATTAGGACAGGGTAGGGTTCGGATGCGTCGCATGGCCGATACTCGTACTAAAGCCGTTACGCAGCAGGGTTCAGAGCTTCGTTAAAACTCTCAAGATATCGGTTGAGTTCCCGGCAGCTCGCCGTCCACCGGCCCTTTTTCCGCATAATGAAGCCGCCGCACTCGTGCATCACGACGACCCCAGTCGCGCTCAGTTTGTTACGGCGGTGCATTCAGCGACGTTGCCGGCGCCCCCTTTCGGGAAGGTGCCATTCCATTCACCAATCGACATCCGGCCCTGGTCGGCTCGGAGTGTCTCGGCGGTTTCGTGTCCGGAAAGATGCCGGGCGTCATCGGAAGATTGCCGGTGGTGTCGCGATCGACTCGTGAGCCATGACCTTCAGCAAGCCCCATCCTTGGCTCATCGAAAAGTTGAGATTTCCACGATTCTGTTTCCGTCATTTTGCTATTTTAGGGGTGGTGGATTGATCGGCCCAAGTTGGGTGGCTGGTCGTTGTTTCGAGGGGGGCCCACATTCGCTCGTTGAAGAGCGGGAATTCGCCTGCGCAGGCGGAACTATACGATTGAATGCACATTGTGTGGACATCGGTATCTATTCCAGAGCCGCTCCAATGGGAATTTCAAAATGATTGATACTGTTGTTGGGCAGCCGACTGCCCCTGGCTTAGACGAGCCTTCGGTTGCGGGTGTCTCATGGGCTGCAGTCGCGGCTGGTGCCGTTGTCTCGCTCGCGCTAACACTCGTTCTTATCGCTTTCGGGACAGGCCTTGGTCTATCAGTCGTGTCGCCGTGGTCCTCCAGCATATCGGCTAAGACGTTCAAAATCACTACGGGACTTTATCTGATCGTCATTGCCATGATCTCATCGTCGATCGGCGGATATCTGGCTGGGCGCCTGCGGTCGCGCTGGATTGGCGTTCATACCGATGAAGTCTATTTCCGGGACACCGCTCATGGATTTCTGGCGTGGGCTTTCGCCACTGTGCTCGGAGCCATCTTGCTTGCCTCGCCAGCGACTTCTGTTGTGAGCGGGGCAATGTCTGGAATGGCAGCCGGCGCAACTGCCGCCACCGCGCAAGCTGGGCCGGTCGACGGCTATATCGACACTCTGTTGCGTCCATCAACACCATCAACTGGCAACAGTGCTGATGTACGTGGCGAACTCTCTCGATTGATGGCTGCAAGCATTCGCACTGGCGAGTTGAAGCCTGCCGACCGCACTTACGTGAATAAAGTTGTCGCAGCACGCACCGGTTTGAGCGAACCCGATGCAGACAAGCGTGTTACGGAAGTCATCAACGAGGCCAAGACTGCTGCCGACACGGCTCGAAAGGCTGTCTTGCAACTCGCGTTCTGGCTCACGGCATCGCTGCTGATCGGCGCGTTCTCTGCCAGCTTGGCTGCGACCGAAGGTGGTGGGCTTCGAGACGGAACATGGAAAACGCGTCGCACGCGATAAGGAGAGAGAAATGCCTATTCTGCTATGGCTACTTGGAATTCCGCTACCACTGATCATTCTGATTCTGCTGCTCCGATGAAAAAAAAGGCCCCGGCAAACGGGGCCTTTATTCATTGCCCATGAGTGCGCTGAGCCCGTTGTCCTATTCCGGGAGCATCAGTGAAAGTATGTTGGCGATGGAGTTTGTACGAAGCCCAGAGAACTTTCGCGATTGCTTAGAAGCGCTGCTTTACGGACCAGGAGTAATCCATCGCCCCGCCGAGGGCGATGGCTTGGTACGCTATAAATGAAGTAAGGCTGATTGACTTGAGCTGTTGTCGGACCGTCGCTCATAGTCTGCGGGCACGTTTCTCATAACGTTCAGCTTACGGGACCGGAACGAATAACAGATTCTCGTGTTTCTATCGAAATTCGAACCAGGGAGGCCTAGCATGGCAAACGAAACTAACAATCTGATAAGCAGCGAGAAAGTTGAAGGCACCCCCGTCTATGGTCCCGACAGCGAAAAAATCGGCTCGATTGAAAGCGTGATGATCGACAAACTCAGTGGCAAGGTTGCCTATGCAGTACTGAGCTTTGGCGGCTTCCTTGGCATGGGCGATGAGCACTACCCGCTTCCTTGGCAGACGCTGAAATACGACACCAATCTTGGAGGTTATGTTACCAACGCGACGAAGGATCAGCTCGAACGCGCGCCGAAATACGCCGACGAAAGCGAGTGGGATTGGTCGGACACCAACCGGTCCCGCTCACTGAACGACTACTATGGAACGCCTTGGGTCTAAGGTCCGTGGTCCCGAGTGCCAAGATCTCGATGGTATGGCATGTACGAATCTGACACGGGCCCAATTCGAGGCAAGGCGACTCTCGTTGGGCAACATCAAGGCGACATCAGGCCCGGCAAGCAACATTTCGGAGCGACCATGAGCAAAGATACTCAAAAAGATGATCGGCGCACGGACTCAGATTGGGCTCCGACGAAACAGACCGACAAGCCCTGGAAAGGCGTGCCGGAAAAGGAACAGTTTGTTCAGGACCGGGAAAGGCCGGACCTTGAAAAGTGGAAAAGGACGGACACTCACTGACGATAGCGGCGTCATCGATCGTTTTGATGTGCCGACGAATGAGCCATCCGAGCAATACGCTCGGGTGGCGTTTTGCGCGTGCAACGCAGAATTGAAGGACTAGCTTCACATGCAATTGTCGTGGGAATGCTTGCCACTCTTCGAGATCCTCGAAAAGGTTGCAACGCTTGTTCTACTCGGCTTCGCATTACGCGTCTGAGCACCAACTATACACGTTCCTTCATGAGTTTTGACGGACGAGCCTGACCGCGCCGGCGCGAGAGCAGAAGTGAAGCTCTGTTCCGCAATAGCGATCTCGATGCGGCTGGCTAACTCATCTTAACCCTAGCTTCTCGCTCCCAGAATCTGAGTGCGGTCAATCGCCCAACGAATGTCATGATATCCTTCTTTGCAGCCAATAGGATCACGCCATCGTCGACTGCGTCCGCAATCCCCGCTTTGGCAAACAGGGGTACCGCAGCCTCGACATAGGCGATGAACTTGCAGTGCGAGAATGCATCGGCGAGGAAATCGCGAGCCGTCGACTCCTGGAGCAGATCCGCCATTCCGGTTTCGCCTGGTAGCAGCGCGACTGCATCGTAGAGTACCGACGGGCCGCCGTCTATCATCTCATCTGCTTCGACGAGGCTGCCGTCGTTAGCCTTCGCGCCCGTTACCTTCGGCGCAACAATTTCGCACACGGCCCCTTCCTTCAAGATCGCCGCCTTCAAAGCGGCCAGCAGCTTCGCATCGACGCCGTCGGTGATCAGGATGCCGAGCTTGCGCCCCTCGAACCGCTGCGGCCCGTTTTTAACGATGCTGAGGGCAGGCGATGTATCGAGGTCCTGCCTTGTTGGCACGGCCGCCTCGGCCGGCTTCGGCATCTTCGCCAGACCGAGTTTCTGTCCAACTTCGCCAGCCAGGCCGGTGTGAATGTTGAGTAGATGTGACACCACGCGCTCGCGAATCTGCGGCAGCTTTACCTTACTGAGTTCGAATGTAAGCGCGGCAGCTATATGCTCCTGTTCGCTGGCCGTCTGACTGACGAAGAACTGCCGGGCTTGGCTATAGTGATCGGCGAAGCTTTCTGGCCGCAATCTAGCCTTTTGACCTTCCTCCGCTTCGGCGAAGCTCCGAAAGCCCTTTGCAATCGATTCCCGCGGCCCGATCCCGTGGGAATTGGGCTGATAGTTCGCCTGGCCGACCGGATTGCGCATCGCCATGTGGCCGTCTTGCTGGAAATGGGCGAAGGGGCACTTCGGCGCGTTGATCGGAATATGGGTAAAGTTTGGGCTTCCGAGGCGCTTAAGTTGGGTATCGAGGTAGGAGAAATTGCGCCCTTGCAGGAGTGGATCATTGGAAAAGTCGATGCCCGGCGGGACATTTTGCGTCATGAAGGCGACTTGCTCGGTCTCCGCGAAGAAATTGTCCGGCATGCGGTCTAGAACGAGGCGCCCGACTGGGAGCGGCGCCAGGACCTCTTCCGGAATAAGCTTCGTTGGATCCAAAACGTCGAACTCGAATTCGTCAGCAAACGCTTGATCGAACAGTTGAACCTGGAGCTCCCATTCCGGATAGTTGCCCGATTGGATAGCGGTCCACAGATCGCGCCGGTGAAAATCGGGATCCGCACCGTTGATCTTCACGGCTTCGTTCCATAGCACCGACTGTAGACCAAGCTTCGGTTTCCACAGGAACTTCACAAAAGTCGACTCGTCCTTGGCGTTCACGAAACGGAACGTATGAACTCCAAAGCCCTCCATGAAGCGGAACGAACGCGGTATGGCACGGTCGGACATGACCCACATGATCATGTGCATGCTTTCCGGAGTCAGTGAGATGAAATCCCAAAAATTGTCATGCGCCGATTGGGCTTGCGGAAACGCCCTGTCGGGCTCCTCTTTGACCGCGTGGATGAGGTCGGGAAATTTAATTGCATCTTGGATAAAGAACACCGGGATGTTGTTGCCGACCAAGTCCCAATTTCCTTCTTGCGTATAGAGTTTGACGGCAAAGCCGCGAACGTCCCTTGCAAGGTCGAATGATCCTTTGCTTCCGGCAACGGTCGAAAAGCGAACAAATGCAGGCGTCTTCTCGCCCGCCCGCGCGAAGAGGTCGGCGCGAGTGAACTTGGTCAACGGTTTGTAGTTCTCGAAGTAGCCGTGAGTTCCGTATCCGCGTGCGTGGACGACCCGTTCTGGGATGCGTTCGTGGTCGAAGTGAAAAATCTTCTCGCGGAAGTGGAAATCCTCGATAAGGGTAGGGCCCTTGGGACCAATCTTTAAAGTATTTTGGTCGTCTATCACCGGGCCGCCCTGCGCAGTCGTCAATACGTCCTGGCCGACATCGGCGATCTGATGAAGTTCTCCGCCTTCACCTCGGGTCAGCATTTCGTCATGGATCTTCACGCCACCACTGGTTCGTTTGGCCGCCTTGGTCATTTGTCACCGCCCAATTTTAAGGACTCGAAATTGCGAACTGCCAACGGAAAGCGACCGTTTCAGTTCCGCCAATAATGGCGCTCGACGGAAAACCTTTGCGAGGTGGCAGCTTATCCAGATGGAGGAAGACCGTTACGCCGCGGGCAATTTGAGCGCGCTTGTTATTTTAGTGCCTTCGATCTCTCGATGTCGGTGGGAACGAAACGGCTGGTTAAATAGCAGCCCGCGTAATCCAAAACGGACTGTCTTTGCTAATTGTTAATGTCTTAACCCATCCGCCGCTAGATCCGCGACTACCCTTACTGAGCTCCATCATCGTATGGGCTTCTATGCACCGCCTTTGCCCTACAAGGATGCGACTGCCGTCGCCGCCGCGGGCGGATGAGCCGTTCTCGTCGGGGGACGACCTGTGGTGGGGGTAGCCGTACCGGTATCGTCGCTTGTGCGGATCGCAGAGGCTGACGAATGCTGGAAGCATTGGGTCTGGCGAGACGCTAAGCGCTATGAGACATCAAAAGCGTTGCGGGACATACCCCTCGAATTGTTCGCGGCGGCGACGGAGCGCGAGCGGCGTACGATCGCCGAGATCATCGAGCCCCAAGTGCCGCTGCGTCCGATGAACGTCCGGAAGCGAGGTCGTCAAGGACTGCCGGCACGTCGGCCTGTCGCTACGTGGCCCCCGTAACGTTCCTGCGCGAGGATCTCACTGCGCGCTCTATCGTGACCTGCGCGGAGGCGGTGGCGGCGCGCGATGGACGATGGCTGACGGCGGTGGGTCTCGTCTTGGTGCGGGAGCAGCCTGGGTCGGCCAAGGACGTCATGTTCATCGCGATCAGGACGAAAGCGGCATTGCCAACCTCGCGTCTGGACGTCGCTTTACGAACGCGAGCGCCGCATCGCCCTCGGGGCTTCCATGGTGGTCGTGAAGAGACGCGTGTGGCGGGAAGGCGACGTCGTTCACCTTGTAGCACACCATTTGACCATACCTGTCGGCCGAACTCGCGGGCGCGGGAGACCGCGATGACGCCTTTCGGCTGCCACATGGGCGCCGCGACGAGTTCCATCATGGTGGATCGCCCGACGCGAGAGGCCCGCCGCCTAAGAGGCTTCCGAACTATATCTACATACCGGACCTCCACATCGTCGGCAGCGGTTCTGCGCGCGCGAAATTATCTTCATCCGGCATGGCGTCGTGCTTGGCACCGTCGCTTTCAACGCCTGAACGGCGCACATGAGGCCATCGTCAGTCGCGTAGAGGCGGCCGGGTCTATGTGTGGAATCTGTCGTCGCGGGGCGAGCGTGGCAAAAGAACAGACTTACCAATTTCGAGCCAACCGCCTTTCGCGTCCAGCGTTAGGCAATCCAGCTCATTCGGCAATGCTGATATGTAAATCAAAAAAAATACCACGTTTCCAGAGAGGAGTGTCCAGCGTGACGTGTTATCACCGGGAGCTGGGCAGCCTGCTGAGCCGACTGAGATGACAGTCAACATGATGGTCGCTGATTAAATCAAGCGCCCGATGCTTCCACATTTCCGCCTCCGCTAGAAATTTCCAGCCTTCCTCAGGATAGAACCAGGCGCGTTGTCGGCACATGCTCTCCATGGCTCGCGCGCGTAGAAGCTCTTTCATCGCTTCCTCCTTACAGAACAGCCTCATTCTGCGCCAAATGAGCCGGACGTAAAGAGGGAGGAAAAATAAACTGCCAGAACTACCATCGGCCAAGCGAGGCAAATTTCTTACCTTGATAGCGCGCCCTTCGGTCCACGATGAAGGGCTGTTTGTAAGGCAGCACTCAGCTCATGAAGCTCGTAAGGCTTTCGCAACAGCAAAAATTCTGAGCCCAGTTTTCGGGCTGCTTCACTGTAGCCTGTTGCGAGGACGACGGGAATGTCCGGGTAACTCTGTCTAAGATGCCGGGCTAGGCCGAGACCATCCAATTTTCCAGGCATCACGACATCGCTGAAGACGAGGTCGAAGCCGTCGTGCTCGATCGCGCGCAATGCGGACTCCGCGTCCGCCACGCATTTCACGCGATATCCCAACTCTTCCAGAAACACGACGCTGGAAGTGGCAACATCCGGGTTGTCTTCAACAAGAAGCACATTGGCGGCGCCTTCGGCTAGAACCTCTGCTTCGTGCGCACCTGCGTGGCCCTCGCCACGCGGAAGCTGAATGGTGATTTCCGTGCCGGCGCCGAGCTTGCTTTGGATTTCGACAAGACCGCCGGCCTGGTTGGCAAAGCCATGCACCTGCGAGAGCCCCAATCCTGTTCCTTTGCCGACGGGCTTGGTCGTGAAAAACGGATCGAACACCTTCGCAATGACATCCTCTGGAATGCCAGTGCCGGTATCAATCACTTTGATATTCACATACTCACCTCTATCCTCTCCATTCCAGACCGAATAGTTTTCTGCCGTAATCGTCAAGGTGCCACCGTCGGGCATGGCGTCACGAGAATTGATGCCGAGATTAATGAGTGCGGTCTCGAGTTCGGTTGGATCAGCGAAGACCGGCCAGACCTCGGCAAGTACGGAGATTTCGAGCTGGATCGCACTACCCAGAACCGTCGCCAAAACTTCGCGTACAGCCTGCACCGCCTCTCCAACGTCAAGCAATACTGGATCGACTTGTTGACGTCGCGCAAAAGTCAGCAGCTGGCGCGTCAATGCCGCGCCGCGACGAACGCTTGTCTCAATCGCTCCTGCTGCCTCGATCACGCGGGGGACCACGGCATGCCGCTTGATAAGGCGAACGTTACCAGTGATTGCCATAAGCAGGTTGTTGAAATCATGCGCCACTCCGCCTGTCAGCTGACCGAGCGCATCCATTTTCTGCGCTTCCGCCAGCTGCTTTTGCATACGTTCGAACTGCTGCGCTGCTTGTCGTCGTTCTGTGATGTCGCGCGTGATCTTGGCAAACCCGATCAGCTCGCCTGCGTCATTGCGGACGGGATCAATGACCACGCTCGCCCAAAAGAACGTGCCGTCTTTGCGGACGCGCAAGCCTTCTTCTTCGTAGCGGCCCTTTTCACGCGCAATGCTTAGAGCACGCGCCGGTTTTCCTGCGTCCCGGTCCCCGGGGGTGTAAAAGCGCGAAAAGTGCTGACCGATAATTTCATCAGGAAGATAGCCTTTTATCCGCTGACCGCCGAGGTTCCAGCTGGTGACGTGGCCTTCCGGATCAAGCATGTAAAGCGCGTAGTCTGTTACATTGCTTACCAGCAGGCGAAAATGATTTTCGCTTTCGCTCAATGCGGCGCGGGCATGCAGCCGTTCGGTGATGTCCCGCGTGATCTTGGCAAAGCCGACAAGGACATCGTTTTCATAAATGGCGTCAATAACGACGGACGCGAAAAATCGCGTACCGTCCTTCCGCATTCGCCAGCCTTCCGCTTCGAAGCGCTTATTCTGACGCGCGGCCTCCAACGCGGCGGCAGGAAGTCCGGCTTTGCGATCCTCCGGGGGGTAGAATACAGAAAAGTGCTGGCCCACGATTTCGTCCGCGCCATATCCTTTGATCATCTCGGCACCCGCGTTCCAATTTGACACGATGCCGTTAGTGTCGAGCAAATAAATTGCGTAATCTGTGACGCCTTGAACGAGAAGCCGAAAGGCACGCTCGCTTTCGAAAAGATCGCGATCGTTTTTTGCTGTTGGCATCATTTACCTTCCGTGCACTCTCCCGCTCGGATTGGCCGACGTAACCGCCAATGCGTCGGGCGAGGAGCGAGTCGTCGAAACAGAGTAAGCCGCTCTGTATCGGAGCCACAAGAACACTATTTTCGGTCGAACTCGGAACCCAAGTGTGCTCTTAGAGATTGTCTCTTCTGACTTTGCGGCTGTTGGTTTACGGCCTAAACCAAAACTTCCCAATGAGTGAGAAGGTAGAGCCGCGACGTAAGCAGTCGCGGCTCTATCGCCTCAGGCCTTCATCTTCTGCCTGAGAACAGCGTGTAGATCAGCGATTGCAGCTAATAACGGTAGACTGCGACCGATCCATTGTCGATCGGTTTCGCCAGCGTCAGCCTCGCGCTATGCGCTGATCGATCGAAGCAGTCTAGAACGAGGTAAACGTTCCGATCGCCGAAGTTCGGCACGATCGATGGTGTCCACCGCGACTGACGCATACTCGGTACTCCGACCAACTAACGACTATTTCAAGCTGGGCAACCGTAGTTCGTTCGGAAGCTGTCGGGAACTAATTGATCGAATTCCCGTTTTCAGTCTGCCGCGGTCTTACGGTGCTTGGAGTTGAGACGAATGGCTACCAACAAACAGAGGCGCGATAATGCCCGCAAAGGCGCTGCGAAAGCGCAGCCAGCCCAAAACTACAATGGGGCGCCTCGACCTGGACGAAGCGGACGTCCGGCGATTCATGGCGATCAAGAAAGCTCAGAAGTCAGCACCGAAGAAAGCTGCTGCCGTGAAGAAAAAGACTGCCAAGAAAACGGCGGTCGCCAAGAAATTCAAGGGCGTTCGCCGTGAGAAGGGGACCCGGTAAATTGCGGTACTTCTTTAATTTGATGGACGGGACGAAGCTTCCCGATCATAGCGGCACTGATTTTGCGACGGACGAGGCGGCGATCGCACACGCCCGGCTCATCGTTTCCAACATCTTGGCCCTGTCGCCCCATCACAACGGGCCGCAACGCTTTGTTTCAGTTGTGCAGGAGGACGGTCGCGAGGTGGTTCGCCTGCCGGTCCATAAAGAACATTCTCGCTCGGATGATTGATCCGCCAGTGGCGTCGTCGAGCCTCGATGGGCCCATCTCCCGCAGATGAGCCCTCACTTTGCGGACGCTTGGCAGCGAAATACCGAGATCGTTGGCCTTCCTCTTCACCGATGTTAGAGACCGGCCCAACGCTGCCGCGGCTGGCAGAGCAGTCGCCCCGTGGTCGACCTGGACTTCAACCTGGCGACATCTTGCGCATCCCATGGTTTTGCAAGTAGGCATCTGGTCACGGCTATCTCGCTTGAGGTCGCAGCTCGCCATTCAACCAACACTGGACTTGGACCGCCGCATCAGGCTCAACGGCGGCGTGAATGAAGCTGCACTTTGGGCGTTCGTAGGAATGCGGAACGAAGCCGTTCTCGGGGAGGGACCATCTGATCCAAGAAGCGGAGGCTCCGCAGTTTGGGCAAGGTAGTTCCGGATGCGTCGCATGGCCAACACTCTTTAGTAAAACCGTAGGGCGTTGCTTCATTGCGATCGTTAGTTTTGAACAACGGCGGACAACACGGTGGTCGGCTTGCCGGGCGGCGGCGATCCACCGCCACCCGACAGCGGCATATTCGAGCTTCGAGAGATAGTTAGCTCTCGGTGCACACCTTAATGGACTTCATGCCGTTTTCGGCTTCAGTCCTCGTCTTGAAAGTGCCATTGCTCACGATCGTGGTGGTTGTTGTCGTCGGCTTCTTATCGACGATGGTGCACTTTTTCGTGCTGGCGTCGCGGACCACATAATACTCAGTCGAAACCGCCGCCTGGCCAAACGCCGCAGTAGCAGCGAAAGCTGAAACGGCGGAGGCGATAAGAAACTTCTTCATAATATTCCTCCATTTGCATGCGGCACATAACCTCCGCTCGTACTAAATAAGGAGAATTGCCGAAAGTTCCCGATTAATATCCATGGTAGTTGACCTGTGGGGCTCGGTCGGCGATGGCGCCGGTTGGGCGAGCGCAGGTAGGCAGACAACCCCGACACAATGCAGCAATGGTGCATCGGATTGCCAAAATATCCCGGTCAAGGAGACGTTGTTTGCTCTCTGGAATTAAATGCTACTTCTCAATGTGCTCGTGGTCTTGAGACGCGGTTGAGCCCAAAGGCGGCGAGATGGAAACCCCGCAAGTATCGTTTTCCCCGTTAGCGAGCCCTGCCACCGGGCTTCTGCATTAAGAACAGCTTGCGCCGCCGGGCCGATTGGCAATGCCCATGAAACCAATGTGACGGATGTACGTCATCCATCACAATGAAAAGGTCACGCTTCAAACCAGTTCTAATCGCCTACGTCGGTGGGTGCATTATCTACACTGTCGTGCAGGCCGTGGTCGGTCTTCGGCTCGGCTTTACTGGGGCCGCTTGGCTTCATGGCTCGCTACTCCACGCTCTATACTCCCCCTGGTGGCCGCTGTTGCTAGTGTATCATCTGGCGCAATAAGGGTGTCTGTTTGGGAGTTTCTCCGGTTGCGGTTGCAGAGTAAGCAAGCGCGATCGGTGCGCTCGGTCGGGAACATTCGGCAATCCGACGGGTTGGGCTTCCACCCAACGGAGGAGTTTGAATTATGAGAAATCTGGTTGTTTCACTCGCCGTCGCCGTCGGCGCCGGCGCTCTGCTGTCGTCTGGAGCCAACGCGGCGCCGCTCACCCTCAGTCCTTCGATGCAGCCAGACACCGGCATCGAACAAGTGCGTCTGGTGTGCGACGACTACGGCCGTTGCTATCGCACCCGCGGCGGTCGGCGTGTCGTCATTCAACAAGACTACGGCGACCGCTACAATTACGTGCCACGAGAGCGTTACGTCGAACGCCGCGGATACTATGACGGCGGCTACTACAACAGTGGCCCAAGCGTTGGAATCGGCGTCGGCCCGGGTGGTGTGGGCGTAGGCTTCGGCGTCGGTCCGCGCTGGTAGGATTACCCGCGAGGATTGCGGCCCCTATAATTTGGAAAAACGGCTGCGGAGTTCCTCTGCAGCCGTTTCGGTTTTGGCGCTGCATATATGCACGGTCACTGTCAGGAATGTTCGGCGACTGCAGTTCGGATCGGTTTCAAAATTCGCCGAGTAGCGTTCGCGGAGTTTTCATTGCTTTAAATAATCCAAGAGAAATGGTGGATATGAAGATCCTGAAAATGTCTGCCGTCTGCGCTCGCCACCTTGTTGGCTACCTCGTCTCCTCTGGCCGCTCAGACGAGCATTCCCCCGGGGGGGGGGGGGAGCGGTTGGCGGGACTTATGCTTCGACTGGCGGAGCGGGCGGCACTTCGACATCACCGACGGGGATAGGATCATCGATCGCGGGCGGCGGGAGCGCGGCATCTGCAGACGGCGCGCGCGATCGGGCAGTCAGGGGAACGGTCCCGTCCTGAACTCGGACAGCCGGGCCCAGGCCCATGACGGCGGCACCTTCAGTCGTTCGCAGAGCCGGACCAAGGTGAAGGTGGGCGAAGAAGTCCAGTCCACCACGCGCCCGATGGAGTATCAGCTTGGCTCGGCTCGAAGTTCTCGATTTCCGCGCAATAACAAGCTTCTTATTCATGAAGGGGCGCCCCGGAGCATCCGGAGCGGCCGTTGCACTAGCCCATTAGCGCCGAGATGGCACCCTTGGTCTAGGTTAACTGGTCTCCGGCGCGTCGGCGTCGTTCAGTTCGACAATGGCGATTTGCTTTTCAAGCTCCGATGCTACGGCCTCCAATCGCTGCATAGTCAGCGGGTCAAGCGGCAAAATGATTAGCCGACGCGCCTGCGCCAGCCGCCGATAGAGTTCCTCTTTGTTGCGATCGTCCGGCACCCTACATCCCCTTCCCGACGTCTAGGTACGGCGGAAGAGACGTTTTGGTTCTATGCAGGCCCAGTTTTTTGCTTGAGCACTGCGACCCTGCGAGCAAGGTGTCAGAGTTTGACGTCGTGACCCCGGAGATCGTATATCTAAGTATCTCGACATGGGGCCGCGACTAGAATGAAGCCGACTTCAGAATCAGTACACTAGTGTCCATCGCCTACCAGGCCGAACCGGAACGCCGAGAATAGGCGAACACCGAATCCGGGAGATGACGCCGCGCTGGTCGCGCGGCGTTATGACCTAGACTGAGATCGAGTTTAAATTCCACCCTTGAAACGCTACATTAGCAGCATGAAGATCTTCATTGCTTCGGATCTGCATGGCGAGATCAGACCTCACGGTTACAAGGTCCCCGATGGTCTCGATTTTGACGTGGCAGTTTTTGCTGGCGATATTGGTCGAGGCCCGTCCGCTATTGATTGGCTTCTCAGCCAGACCGCTCTCTGCAATCGACCCGTGTTGTTCGTTGCCGGGAATCACGAATTTTATGGCGGGCTGTTGCAGGATCAGGTCGCACTGATCCAAGCCGCGACTGCTGGAACAAATATCACGTTTCTCGACGCAAGCGTTGTGCCCGTCATCGATAATGTTCGATTTCTTGGTTGCACTCTTTGGACAGACTACATGTTTATGGCCCGCAGTCAGATCGAAGGCTTCCGCGCCGGAGCGTCAATCAACGATTATCGCTTCATTACGACCGCGGATGGTGTCGAATTTCCGCGCCCATTTACGCCGAAGGAAGCTTTCCGTCGGCACTGGAGAGAACGCCAGTGGCTGATTGATCGTTTGGCCGCGGGGCACGAGGGTCCCACCGTCTGCATCAGTCACCACGCCGTTCATCCCGGTTCGCTTCATCCGCGACACGTAGCTTCCGGGCCAGTGAACGCGTCGTTCATCTCGGAGCTGGGAGGAATCATCGAAGAATACGCGCCGACCCTATGGATCCACGGTCACGTACATGACACACATGACTATATCGTGGGAGGAACCAGGGTTGTCTGCAATCCTCGTGGTTACGAGCGGGGAAACGGATTGCCAGAGAATGTCGGATTCATTCCCGACATGATTGTCGAGATAGGCGATAGGTAACGCGATTGCAGAGTTGGTGAGCGTGAATGCGAGATAGGTACGTTCTGAATTTGATCCAGCAATCGCGACATCAACTATAAACGCATCTGTCAATCCTGATGAGGTCGTCCTTGACCAGCTCGATGCCTGTTTTCATATCGAGTTGATCGGCTGGGCGGCGTCGCTCAAGTCCGAATACTGGATTCTGCGGCTACCGTTGAGTTTCCTCCTCGGAGCCAAACAGGTCAGTGACGAGAGCGCATATCCCCGCACGCTGAAGATCAGGAGGAACGCGTGCTGCCATAAGGACGTCCTAATCGATACCAACGCGAATTCGTGCGAGCCACGCCGATCTCTTCCACGAGCAGGCAAAGATCGCTTGTGATGATCGAGCGCCCGCCGCCGGGAAGAGTTGGGTGATCCCAAACCATTCCCGTCAGACAGGCGGCGCTCCGAGACGTCCGCATCCAGTTGTCGAGAACAGGAGCATTCTCGCTAATGTTGATATGACCATCAGAGAAAAGCATCAGGTCTGTCGCTAGCTGTGGAGCCTCAACAGGTTGTCCTCGGTTAGGCCGAGTCTGCTGATGGGCGTTCGCGATTTTATACCGGCATGGGGCCGATGCCAGTTATATCGGTGTAGCCAGATTGGAAGCTCCTCGGCGCGGCGGTCTGATGTGGGATAGGCC